>NC_018081.1:587500-947500 GCF_000271405.2 Enterococcus hirae ATCC 9790
AACGCGGTGTTCTCGGTTTGTATTACTAATTTACTTCAAATATCCAGTTTTCAATGAACAAAAATATATYTTTGAGAGTARACCTCTCAAAACTGAACAAAGTRWAAAACAAACAGTGTAGTCTCCGTAATATTCCTTAGAAAGGAGGTGATCCAGCCGCACCTTCCGATACGGCTACCTTGTTACGACTTCACCCCAATCATCTATCCCACCTTAGGCGGCTGGCTCCAAAAGGTTACCTCACCGACTTCGGGTGTTACAAACTCTCGTGGTGTGACGGGCGGTGTGTACAAGGCCCGGGAACGTATTCACCGCGGCGTGCTGATCCGCGATTACTAGCGATTCCGGCTTCATGTAGGCGAGTTGCAGCCTACAATCCGAACTGAGAGAAGCTTTAAGAGATTAGCTTAGCCTCGCGACTTTGCGACTCGTTGTACTTCCCATTGTAGCACGTGTGTAGCCCAGGTCATAAGGGGCATGATGATTTGACGTCATCCCCACCTTCCTCCGGTTTGTCACCGGCAGTCTTGCTAGAGTGCCCAACTAAATGATGGCAACTAACAATAAGGGTTGCGCTCGTTGCGGGACTTAACCCAACATCTCACGACACGAGCTGACGACAACCATGCACCACCTGTCACTTTGCCCCCGAAGGGGAAGCTCTATCTCTAGAGTGGTCAAAGGATGTCAAGACCTGGTAAGGTTCTTCGCGTTGCTTCGAATTAAACCACATGCTCCACCGCTTGTGCGGGCCCCCGTCAATTCCTTTGAGTTTCAACCTTGCGGTCGTACTCCCCAGGCGGAGTGCTTAATGCGTTAGCTGCAGCACTGAAGGGCGGAAACCCTCCAACACTTAGCACTCATCGTTTACGGCGTGGACTACCAGGGTATCTAATCCTGTTTGCTCCCCACGCTTTCGAGCCTCAGCGTCAGTTACAGACCAGAGAGCCGCCTTCGCCACTGGTGTTCCTCCATATATCTACGCATTTCACCGCTACACATGGAATTCCACTCTCCTCTTCTGCACTCAAGTCTCCCAGTTTCCAATGACCCTCCCCGGTTGAGCCGGGGGCTTTCACATCAGACTTAAGAAACCGCCTGCGCTCGCTTTACGCCCAATAAATCCGGACAACGCTTGCCACCTACGTATTACCGCGGCTGCTGGCACGTAGTTAGCCGTGGCTTTCTGGTTAGATACCGTCAAGGGATGAACAGTTACTCTCATCCTTGTTCTTCTCTAACAACAGAGTTTTACGATCCGAAAACCTTCTTCACTCACGCGGCGTTGCTCGGTCAGACTTTCGTCCATTGCCGAAGATTCCCTACTGCTGCCTCCCGTAGGAGTTTGGGCCGTGTCTCAGTCCCAATGTGGCCGATCACCCTCTCAGGTCGGCTATGCATCGTCGCCTTGGTGAGCCGTTACCTCACCAACTAGCTAATGCACCGCGGGTCCATCCATCAGCGACACCCGAAAGCGCCTTTCAAATCAAAACCATGCGGTTTCGATTGTTATACGGTATTAGCACCTGTTTCCAAGTGTTATCCCCTTCTGATGGGCAGGTTACCCACGTGTTACTCACCCGTTCGCCACTCCTCTTTTTCCGGTGGAGCAAGCTCCGGTGGAAAAAGAAGCGTTCGACTTGCATGTATTAGGCACGCCGCCAGCGTTCGTCCTGAGCCAGGATCAAACTCTCATAAAAAGTTCGAACAATCTTGCGATTGTTAAGCTCAATTGTTTGCTAGCATATTGCTTGCTTGTTAAAAATGTTTGTTGTCTTGAATCAATCAAGACGCCCTACACATTTGGTTTGTCTTTGCTTTGTTCAGTTTTCAAAGGTCTACTTGATTAATGCTGCTTGATTTAAAGTTGAAACTTCTTAACGAGCTAGCGATTAATCATTCGATATTGCCGTAGCAACTTTTATATCATAACAGATCGACATTTGTTTGTCAACTATTTTTTAAAAGTTTTTTTGACTTCGTTTTTCAGAAACGCTTCAGCAACTCATTTATCATAACTCACCGTTTGTTATTTGTCAACAACTTTTTTGAAGTTTATTTCGATGAAATCAAGCTTCATAAGCTGTCGGTTTTTAACGACTCAGTTATCTTATCATGTGATAACTCACACGTCAAGAACTTTTTGAATCTTTTTTATTACTTCATTTTTTTAAAACGAGTAACTAAAAACAACAAAAAAGAATATACCATGTAATTTTACACATGTCAATAAGTATTTAAACCTTTGGTATAGGTTATCACTCTTGGTTTCAGCTTTTCTATATTAAATAAGCCATAGTCATTCTACTGATTCTGGCTATCCAGATAATCGAACCGTAAGACTTCTTTCAGCTGTTGTCCATTTATGACATCTTTGGTTACTCCACACAGTTGCCCCATTGATGAGCGTTCATCGTTTTCCCGTTGATCAATGAGGTTGAGACAAAAGCAGCATCAAGAAATAAGAAGAAATTTCCGAAGATGCTGCTTTTGTCTCACCGTGAATCAGAGGTCGTGAAAACATCGGGTAGCTCTGATGACAATAAGAAAGAATTTTTTGAAACAGCTTCTCATGTTTTGAAAAATTCAGGCTTATTTCAAGGAGCTGATGTTTGAATACCGTTTAAAGCAAGAGGCTGTGAAAGAAGCGTTCAACTCCGAGCGAATAAGAGAGGATTTTTTTAAAATAGCTCCTCATATTTTAGAAAATCATCGCTTATTGTTGAGGAGTTGCTTCTTGAACACCGTTTATTCGTTTTTAGAGATAATAGAAGAGACCGAGACAAGTTTCTTTTAGAAAAGATCACTCACAAAAAAAGGAAATGAATAGCCATCCATCTCCTCTAACCGACTATTTCGTTTTTTTGCCACTGAGGTCATCCTGTATTTATTGGCTTGCAATTAATTTCTCCATTAATTCCTCATTAAACCCAACAAATAAAACATTATCAAAAATAATCAGCGGACGTCTGATTAGTTCTCCATGTGTTCTACACAAAACAATCAATTGTTGTTCATTAATAGTAGATAAATCAATTTCCAGATTTTTGAAACCTTGTGACCAAGTGGCGAACAGTCGTTCCGCGTGAACATTCTCAAACCCACACAATTCTTTTGCTTCCTTAACGGTTAGCTCTCTTTGATCTAAATCAATAAACTGATAAGAGAGATGATGTTCTTCTAACCACTGCTTTGCTTTTAGACACGTCACACAATGCGCCGACCCGTATACCTTCACAAGATTCCTCCTTTTTTAAATTTAACTGAAGATACTGTTTTGCATATAAATCATTCTTCTTGCAACTGAACGAATTTCTCTTGGAACAAACGAACGAATTTCATCTTCATTAAAACCGATCAATATTCTTTTTTCATCAATTAAGATCGGACGTCTTAGTAAAGAAGGATATTGTTTAAAAAGGACGATCATTTGCTTTAATGTGAGCTCGTTGAAGTCAATAGCTAATTTTTCGTATATTTTTGAGCGAGTAGAGATAATGTCTTCAACGCCTCCGTTAGTGGCTGCTAAAATTTCACGTATTTCATTTTCTGATATCGGCTCTGCAAAAATATTTTTTTCTTCAAAATCTAAACGATTTTCTTGCAACCATGCTCTTGCCTTTCTACAAGAAGTACAGCTAGGGGAAGTATATACTTTTATCATTCTCTCACTCCTTTTTAATTATAATCCCATTCTAACTGAAAGTTATAAAAAACACCAATTATTAGCTATTAAAATTCAGAAAATTTATTCTTCTTTGCTATTAAACCCTTTTAATCCTGTGTTTATATGAAAAAACTTAATTTATTTTGTATAAAAAAAGAAGAAAAACACATAAAAAAACGACATTATTAGTATTTTTTACCTAATAATATCGTTTTTTATGTGATTAAACATGTATTTTTTAATTTTACAACCTGTTTCTCTAATAAATCTAGAAGTTTTCAATTTTCTCGTCCCCTTCATCAAAGGTATACACAAATAGAGACGATTCCTTGCTCGGGTCATTGCTACATAAAAAAGACGGCGTTCTTCTTCGACTGTTGTCACATGCTCTGCCTTGACCTTATCCAAACTAATGGCTGCTTTATCAGAGGCACCATTGTAAGGAATAGCTCCTTCATTACAACCAACTAAAAAAACATTGCGATAGCTTAAGCCTTTACTTCTATGAATACTTTGAATGCATAAAGCATCAAGTTTTCCTTGTCGGTAAGCGATTAAACGAGTTTTTAGTTGTTTCGCAACTGCTTGGATGTCTTTTTCTAAATGGTTGATTTTTTCTAATGTTGGAAATTGTTTGAGCGTTCCTAACAACCATTCACGCTCACTACCGTCTATTTCTTTAGTTGGTCGACTTAATTTAAGGTAGCTTTGAATTAAACGATCAAAACCTTTTCCGCCATTTTTATCAAAAGTATGAAGGTCCTTTACAAACCGATGAATCTCTTTTTCTTTTGTTTTTAAATGCGGCTTTACAGAAAGGATATATTCCACAATATCTGTTACTTTATTTCGTTTAGAAAAATAGTCCTCACATTCAGCCTTCTTGAAATAGCAATTAATCATTAACTGATAGAGTACTTGTTGATAACCTTGTGTCTTTTTTTGATAAGTAGTTGCATTTTGCCAGTAAAGAATCCTTTGATAGAACTGTTGAAATAGTTTTATCCCAAATATCCCTTCGTATGGGCCATCTGCTTCTAGCACAAAGGGGATATCCGTCTGTAACAAGTCTTGGACTAATTGCTGGGTTTGCGTTAACGACCGATATAAAACGATTGATTCTTTGTATTTTCCTTTATGTTTAATCAATGTTTTGATTTGTTCAATGATCCAGCGACTTTCAGCTTGTATGTCATCAAAAGCTAGCGCCTGCATAATCCCCGCCTCTTTCTTAGCTGGAATCATTGATTTTTGGATACGATCATTTTTATTAAAAGTAATTAAGCGATTCGCTCCTTGAACAATGGTGGCACGTGAACGATAGTTGGTTAATAAAAAAAGCGTCTTCGTTGCGTACTCTTGGTCAAAATTTTTAATATAAGAAGGTTCCGAACCTCGAAACCCATAGATACTTTGATCATCGTCACCGACCACAATAAGTTTCATTGGTGTTTCCTTCGTGATCAGGCGAACAATTTCCCACTGTAAAGGATTCGTGTCTTGAAATTCATCAATAAATAAATAATCATATTTTTGTCCCACGAAGTTTCTGATTTCTTCGTTCTGCAAGGCTTGTTTTAAATTACTTAGAACATCATTGAATTCAAAAAGATGTTGCTCTTTCTTTTGTGCTTGCAGTTCTCGCATGAAGTGGGTCATTCTTTCGGAAATCGGCATAGTTGCATTCGGTTCAATAAAGTCAAAGTTTTCTTTTATCAATACTCGCGTTTCTTCTATTGATAAGTTCATATTCTGCCAATAATCAAGACGTGCCGCCAAATTTTTTTCTCCATATTGATCAAAAGCATATAAATTATACTTACGAATAAGTTGTTGTATTAGTCCACTGACTTTGTATGAGGTCTCTTTTGAAAATTCTCCCTGTATCCCTTCAGTGACTACTTCTGGGAATTGGCGACAAATATCATTGTACAAACGAAAAAAGATACTATGAAAAGTTCCTATATGAACATTGGTCTTCCGTTGGCTAAAATTATCTACTCGCTTTTTCAATTCATTCGCAGCATTTCTCGTAAAAGTGATCATCAATATCCGTTGCTCATCTACCTGATTTTCAGTCATTAAATAGACAGCTTTTGCACAAATTGTTTGGGTCTTCCCACTTCCCGCTCCTGCAATGATCCTTAGATTTTTTTCCATATTGTAAGTAATCGCTGCTTTTTGCTCGTAATTAAAACGATTGTAGGAGCGCTTTTCCATCATATCGAAAAATGAATGACTATTATTCGTTTCTTTTTCTTCCTCAATCAGCCCAGGTGCTTCACCATAAGCTGCTTCATAGCTTGCAATGATCTCTTCTTGCATCCGGAAAATTTGTTGGAGCTTCTCATATCTTTTTTCCCAATGACTGATTTCTCTTTGTAAGCGAAGTATTTCTTTTTCATTCCCTTGATTGATTGTTTTCACATCTTTCTATATATAAATGGTCAATATTTTTCTTTTATACTAACAGACCTTTCTAAAAATTAAAATGACTTTAGCAAACACTGACCTTTTCTGAAAATTATCTATAAAATATCAAAAACATATAACCAATATGATAGAATAAAAAAGACAAATATATTAATTTGAAGGTGAATATAAATGAGTACTTCATTTCATGAAGGACGGACAATCGGACTTTTATTATCCTTTATCGGTGGCGCAATGGACAGTTATACATATATTCAATATAACGCATTTGCTTCAGCACAAACGGGTAATATTGTCTTAGCAATCATCCAAGCTTTCGATGGTGAATGGATTAGCGTTGGAAAAAAAATACTTTCTACTGTCTTCTTTTTTTTAGGGATTTTACTGACAAAATTTTTGATTGATTATTTCAAAAAGAAAGAAAAACACTATTGGCGTTTGTATGTTCTTTACTACGAAGCAATTATCTTTTTCTTAGTCAGTCTGACTCCAATCAGTATCCACCCAGCCATCGTAACCATCATGATTGCATTTACAGCAGCTATTCAATGGGTCGCTTTTGATAAAATCGATGGACGAGCTTATACTAATCTTTTTACTACGGGGAATCTAAAAGGAGTTGCTACTAACTTATACGATTCTCTTGTCACAAAAGAAAAAGCAGCGTTCGATCGTTTTTTCCATTTTCTGACAGTTGTTCTGGCTTTCATCAGTGGTGCAGGCGTTCTCGTTTTTTGCCACCATTTATTTGGGCATTTTGCTATTTTATTAGTGGCTGTTTTATTTTTAATCATAGCAATTGTTCAAAGCATTCAAGTATGGAAATTTTACCAACGTCATATAGTCTTATCCAAAAAATAAGGACAAGCGTGTTCACTTTAATGGCCAACTAAAAAATCACTATACTTCAAAACACAACAAATAGACTGATTTACAGGATACTCGGACAGTACCTCAGCCTATTTGTTGTGTTTATGTTTATTTTTATTCATTCCATTATCGCACTTGATTTTCGAACAACAAGCTGCCAATGCAAACTGTCGGCAGTTTCATTATCTTCTACTGCACATTTGATGACCCGGATCATCACGCTGTTTTCATAAACTTTTTCAATTTCTCCTTTGATAGGTGCTTCAAATAAATCTGAAACAAAAGCACCTGTTTCACCAACTTCAAATAATTGCTCATCCATTTTCTCCATTACTTGTTCATTCCCCATGATAGTTCCTCCAATATTTTTTAAGTCAATCAATTTTTAACACACTTCTAGGCAGAGAACACATAAAAATCATAAAAAGCCCTTTTCATGTCAAAACCGTTCACTTTTTTTATCTGCCATTTATAAAATACTCAAAAAAGAAAGATCTAACTGAATTTTTTGATCTTTTTTTACGGTTTTGATGTCAAAACAACCTTTTATGAATCGAAACACTATTTTTAACAAATTTAGAATAAAATCGTTATTGGAGGTACGTTGGATGAAAAATAAAGTTGTAAATAGAATATTAGACACATTATTCAGTGGTGAAAAAATAGAAGATGAAATGGTTTATCTCCAAGTAAAATTTGCCCTTGATGTATTAATGAATAACCTTGGCAAATTGGCCGTTGTTTTAGTATTTTCTTTAATAACCGGTTCTTGGGTCGAAACAGGATTGACCTTTCTTTCTTATATTTGTATCCGTCGCTATGCTTACGGACTTCATTCTGATTCTGAATTTGTTTGTTTACTATGGACTTTGCTTTATTTGTGGGGCGTTCCCCTCTTAATGAAACACTTTGATGTGACCATCTCTTCCCCACTGAAGGTCATTTCATTGATCATCTGTTTCTTATTGTTGCTTCGCTATGGATCAAAAGGTACAGCAATCAATCCCATTGAACCTGAAAAACGCCCACCACTGTTAAAAAAAGCAATTTTCATGTTTCTTCTATTTGCAATAACTATTTTATTTTTCGCTAATTCTTACTTTTCTACTTACTTGCTTCTCGGAATTATTTTAGAAATAGCTACGCTGCTTCCAATTACGAATTATATAATGAATCTTGGAGGAATTTTCTATGAAAAAAACAATCATTAAACAACTTACTAATTTGTCTGACTTCTTTGTGTCTGGATGCTGCTTTGGTATGAGTTCAGAGTTTAAAATCCCTGAAAAATTAAAAAAATAATTCAATAAATATGCTATAATTTGGTAAAAATCAATGGGAGCTGTACTTTATGTTTTTGTGGTCCATAGCCTTGCAATATTTAATTTACACAATTTGTGTATTACTCATTGAACACCAAATTAAAAAGAAATACTTATTCGTTACCACTATTTTAATCTCTTGTGTCTTGTTAGGTTTTATGTATCCTTTATTTGGGATATTTACTGCTTTATTTGCTATAGGTATGCTGATGCTAACATTCTTCTTCTTTTCTACTTCCCCGCAAAAACTGGTTTATGCTCTTCCTTGGGGATTGCTTACTTCGCTTTTAGGAGACCATTTGACGAGCATCAGCGATTTTTTTATTTTGAAATCTGCTGTCATTGAACCAGGAGATTCCTTGCAGTATATTCATATCGTCATTTCTGCGACGTTATCGATCTTACTTGCTTTAGCCTTTAAAAAAGCCTTAGAAAATTTTCATGGTTTGGATCGCCGAATGATTGGAACCGTTGGCGCGTTGATGTTATTTACCTATTATATCGTTATCTTTTATACACGTTTTTCTGGCGAGACTCCCCAAATTTTAACTATCAACACTGGCTTTTTCATTCTTTATCTCTGTGGCGGGCTGTTTATCCTCATTTATTATTGGAAAATTTCAAAGAGAAAAATGGCAGACCAATTGTTAGAACAGCGTATGCAAATGCAACAAGATTACATCCGTGATCTAGAAAAAAACTATCAAGACCTTAGAGAATTCAAGCATGATTATCAAAACTTGCTTTTTTCAATGAATAGTTATCTTGCTGAAGGTGACCTGGAGGGATTACGTAAGTACTACAATCAAAATATCTTACCCACTCGTCAAATGATGGATCTTTTCCCAGCAAACCTTAGTCTGTTAGATAACATAAAAATTCCTGAAATAAGAAGCTTATTGTCTTTGAAATTAATGATGGCACAAGAAAAAGGATTATCCGTGCATCTTGTTATTCCAGAAGAGATCACTTTAAAGAAAAAACACACAGTAAACATCGTCCGAATGTTAGGTATTATTTTAGATAATGCGATTGAAGGAGCTTTAATTACTAAAAAGAAGAAAATTGAACTCTTTGTTTTAAAAAAGAAAAACTCAGTGATTATTCGTGTCATCAATACAACGATGAATACACTTCCGTTAAATCAATTAAAACAAAAAGGTTTTTCAACAAAAAAAGATCCTAAAAACGAAGGACTCGGTTTATTCATTTTGGATGAGCTGTCAAAGGCCAATCCTTATATCTTTTTAGAGACATCTATTGAGAATCAACGTTTTTCTCAGACAATCTATATACAAACAAAATAAAGGAGTATTCGTATGATTCCAATTTATATTTGCGAAGATGACACGAAACAGTTGGAAGTAATTTCAGCAGTGATCAAAAATCGAATTATGATTGAGAATTTGGATAGTTATGTCCATATCGCCACTTCTGATCCAATTGAACTTCTTCAAGCAGCTAGAGTACGAACCTCATCTTTTGGTATTTATTTTTTAGACATTGAATTAAAAGATAGCGATCTAGATGGTATTATGATCGGAAAACGCGTAAGAGATCTAGATCCTTTAGGAAAAATTATTTATGTTACTTCTCATACGGATCTTTCAATGTCTATCTTAAAGAGTAATATTGAACCGACTGATTATATTATCAAAGAAGATATTTTTGATTTAAAAGAAAATGTGGAACGTATTTTAAGTAAGATCTTTGAAGATGTCAAAGCGACTCCTTTACAAAAAGATATTTTTAAAATCGAATTTAACGATGAAATAAAATTTCTTCCGATCAAAGATATCCAGTATTTCTCTACTTCCCCAGGAACGCCACATAAATTAGAGGTTCATTTGACTCATGCGCAAATGCAGTTCTATGATAAAATCAAAGAAATATAGAAAATGAACCGTCATTTTATCCGCTGCCATAAATCATACGTGATCAATACTCAAAATGTCCGTACGATCAACAAAAAAACTCGTGAAATCACGTTAGCAAATGGCGAAGTGATTCCGGCTTCTGTACGTGGTTTAAAAAAATTGATCTCGTAAATCTCAGACTTCTCCCCAAAAACAAACAAAAAAATGAGCAAAACTCGTCTGTTTGTTTTGCTCATTTTTTCTTATTTATCTTTTCTTGTTCCTATTTTGTAGTTTAATGTAACAGCATTTCTTGCGCAATTTCTTGCCCACTCATCTCCACTGGATAAAAAGTTGGCCAATGATCCATTTCTGCCAGTAAACTTTCTTGACTTTCATTCCCTAAATAGATATGAAAATGTTCCGAATCTGTTGGTGCAATCGAATGATCACTGAATTGTACATATCGATAAGCGCCACTTTCTGGCTCTACTGCTTCAAATAAGTAGCGTACGCCTCGATTTCCTGCAGCGTAATTCAAAACTCTTTTACCTGCATATCGGTAAGATGATTGCTTCGTCTCACCATTTTTAAAAGTAAATGCCATTCGATCTCCGTCAATCTTGATCTTTTCGACATCCGTCTGGTATCCGACGGTATAATAATCCTTGTACTCTTTTGCTGATTTTTTTGGATCGATTTTTGCCTTATACTCAAATACGGGATCTAAGGTTCCATCAGCTAAATAGTTATCGACCGTTTGCCATTGCCCTTTCCAATCGGACAATTTGCGGTCTTTCACAGCTGAATCTTCAAAGTAACCATTATATACATTTTTTTCTTTTTCTGGTGTCAGTGTGGCTTCCAGTGGATTCACTGTATCTGTCGTTTTTTGTAATGACTTGAGGTTTTCTTTCATTATGGTTACGTAGTTTTCACCATTTGCAAGTTGTTCTTTCGTTAAACCTTCTAGAGGATTCAAGACAGCCAAAGAAACGCCGGCTTCATTTGCTAGAGTTCTAGCGATACTGTCTTTAGCATTTTCTTCGAAATAAATATATTTGATCCCATGATCTTTTACAAACTGTTTTAATTCAGCAATTCTTGCGGCTGAAGGCTCCTCACTTGAGGATAAGCCAGCTATTGACACTTGTTTCAGTCCATACTCTAATGCCAAATAGTTGAATGCGGCATGTTGGGTAACAAAAGATTTTTGTTTTGCTTTACTTAAGGTATCCTGATAACTCTGATGAAGTTCTTGTAATTTTTCTAAATAATTCTCCGCATTTTTAGTAAAGGCTTCTTTTTTATCGGGGTATTTTGTGATCAGTTGATCCCTTATACTTTTTACTTGTTTCATTGCTAAACTTGGAGCTAACCAAACATGCGGGTCTAATTCATGAGAATGCCCTGCTTCGCCATGACTATGGTCATGTCCTTCTTCACTACCCGGTAACAACAACATCCCTTCAGTCGCTTTGACTGCTAACACATTCCCCTCTTTCAATGTGTTTTGGATTGCTGGTACCCAGGTTTCCATATTTTCGTTGTTATAGACAAAGACATCCGCATTTTGAATTTTTGCCATATCTTTTGCTGATGGCTCATAGTCGTGTGAATCTGTCCCAGCAGGAATCAATAACTCAACTTCTCCTTCATCTCCAACTACTTCTTTCGTGAAATCATACATTGGATAAAAAGTCGTCATCACCTGCAATTTTTCTTTTTTGTTCGCGGCTTCTTGTTGATTGCCACAACTGGCAAGTATACAAACAGTAACTACTATCCCTAATAAATAAACCAAACGCTTCATTTGACGACACTCCTTCATCTTCTTTCATTTTACGATTAAAGTTACCAAATCGTAATCTTTACGTTTTAGCAACAGGATTTAATTTATCATATCGCTAAATAAATAGTCAAGCGTTTTCTTAAAACTATTTCTTTTTATTTTCTAGCCATTTCTGAACAGTATCATTTTCTTTTTGTCACTAGTTCCGACTATAATAAGATAAATCAGCTTGACGTTCCCGATAGGTAAAAAACAATTTCCTTTTACTTTTATCTTGAACTTAGAGCGATTTAGTACATTGAAAGGAGTAACAAATTGAAGAATAATTCTAAAGATCAGTCTCGTCTGATACGTTTTCTAGGAGGAACAACTTCCTATTATGTATTAGGGTTGTTGATTATGTTAGCTTTAGTGATCTATTTTTTTCAGCAGATCGGTTTTATTTTTAAACCATTTTTTGTGATTTTTGCGACGACACTCGCTCCAGTACTATTTGCGTTAGTTTTATATTATTTACTAGACCCGTTGATCAAACGTTTGAGTCGAAAACTATCTAGAAATTTATCTGTTACTATTGTTTATGTCATTATTTTATTTTTGATCGGCTTAGGGAGTGTTTGGTTAGTTCCTTTCTTGGAGCAACAAGCCAAAACACTAATGACTAGTTTTCCTGATTTGTTCAACGATTTTATACAAACTTTGAAAAACTTCCTAGCGCAAACACCTTTTGCGGACACATTCGATCAATTCTTTTCATCGATTGATGATTGGACGTCTAATTTTGCCTCGTTTATTGGCGATTATTGGGAAAGTGGCGCACAAAGTATCGGGAATATCTTTTCAGCAGTAACATCTACCTTTATTACATTGTTTACTGGTCCAATCATTGCGTTCTTCTTATTAAGAGATCCTCAGAAATTTTATCAAGCTGTGTTAGGGATCGTACCACCCAAGTTCCGTACAGATTTTCGCACATTGACTAAAATCGCCAATCAACAATTAGGTGATTTCTTAAAAGGGCAAATCATTGCTTCTTTCATCTTAGGAGCTGTTTATTGGGTCACATTTTTATTGATCGGCTTAGAATTTGCAAGCATACTAGCAATCGCAGCTGGGATTTTATGTATCATTCCTTACATTGGACCATTTATTGCCTTCTTTCCTGGATTGTTTATTGCTTTCCAAGATTCGACATTCATGGCAATTAAGTTTGTTTTGGTCTGGTTCATCGTCCAATTACTTCATGGGGACTTAGTTATCCCTCGAGTTATGGGCAATCGCCTTCAAGTCCATCCAATCACTATTTTGATTGTTTTATTAGTGATGGGTGATTTACTAGGACTCATGGGTGTAATTTTTGGGATCCCCATCTACACATTGATCAAATTATTGGTTGTCTTTACTTTTAAAAAGTTCAAACAACGCTACAACAAGTATTATGGCGATCAGGGTGTCTACCAAAAAGCAGAATTTTCGGAAAAAGACTACTTTGAAAAAGAGTAAAGAAAGTCTGGAACACCTCTCAAAAAAACGAGGGACTAGGACGATCAAGCTTATTTTTCTTACTGAAGAAGACTATTGTCCCAGTCTCTACTAAACAGACCTTTGTTCCTGTTTCTATGTAAAACAACAAGAGCTGCAATCCACATTTAAGAGTGCAGCTCTTCTTTTGTATGCTCATCAATCGCATAAAATGATTGGGGTTTTTGATTTATATCGATTCAATGACTAAGTGATTCCGTTTATTGAAGTGACCTGTTACTGAAATAGTATAATTGCCTTCTTCCAAAATAAGCAATTTATCCGTTATTTCTATATTGACCACTGATTGATTGATTCAGGGCTCATTGGTAATGTAAATCGCACAAGCAATGGCTGTGTCTTGATTTCCTGAATTTTACCGAGTAAAACAATAGATTATTCCATCACGATCACCTCGCTAAAATTATAGAAAAAACAACTAAAATCGAGAATTTTTAATCGATTTTAGATATGCTAATAATAATCAAGACAGTAAAGTTTGTGACGGTGGCTATCCGATTGAAAGTGAGGTGGTGCGTATGTGCGTACTTCCAAAATCTTACAGAAAGGAGAAGCCTTTTGCCTGTTGAAACGGCGCTAGGATTAATGATTGGTTTCGGTTCTTTAATCGCAACAATCATTTTTGGAATCTTGGCAGTTGTAAACAACAATCAAAAAAATAACCGTCAGCTTTAGCCGGTCGACGATTATTTTTCAAAAATAATATTAAACTGGTCACCGTCTTAAACGGTGCTGTTAAGGAGTTGTTAGCGCAACTCCTCTTTTCGTATTCATTATATCAACTTTATTGATCTTTTACAATCAGAATGGGAAATCATCATTGCTAATATCATTGTCCATCCAATGGATTTTGCGAAGCGTTAAATCCATTGTTATTAGTCATCGTTGTTTCATGTTGTTCAAAGGTGGTTGTGATTGGACTCTTGGCAGGTTGATCAGTGTAATTACTACACAACACTGAGTAACACATAATTTTACATCATATTTATTTTTAGATATTAATGTCCAGAAAATGGAGATTTGATCGACACAATGACAATAGATATTTTTAAACTAAAAAGTAAGAATAGAAAGGGAAAAGATAGCTAAGTTCACAAGTTAAAAAAAGAAGAAACCCCTGATATAATGTATTTTTTGTGTGTCACTTTTCTTTTGAAATGGCATAAATTTTTAATTTTATTTGACACAAAATATAAACCTCTGTACACATTCCGGTATTCCTCATTTAGCTCAACCTGTTTTAATTTTGAGCGTATCTTAAATCAAGAAAACTGAGACATTGATCAGATTTTTTCTAATCAATGCCCCAGTTTTTAGACTTACATAAATTTATTTTTCCTTAGTTTACAGAAACTGTTTGGTTTTCAGCCAATAAGTTGCCACTGCCATCATAGAAATTCATTGTTACTTGATCATCAGCTTTGATTAGGTCTGGCTTCACATAATAACTGATTGCCCCATCCTTAAAGCTCCCACCTTTACTGATCAGTTTACCATTGACAAACAAGTGTCCTTGGTGGACTTGGGTATCAGAACCATAGGCTCCTTTGATCGTTTGTGTGCCGATTTTATAAGTCAATTCGTTGATTTCAGCTGTTGGTGTTTGAATAGTGACATCAATCTCTGATCCTGGAATTTGTTGTCCTCGATTGTTGGCACCCATCAAGACTACCTGATCGTCTTCTGACACTTTAAGGTTTCCTACATAATAACTGAACTTGCCATCTTTGAAGCTGCCGCCTTGACTAACTTTTTCACCATTGACCAATAAGATTCCTTGGTAAACATCGCCTGTGTAGTTTCCTTCGATCACTGTACTGCTTCCCACACGATGGGCTTCTGTTAATTGACCCAGTTGTTCTCCTATAGTCACTGGTTGTGGGTCCCCTAGTGGTGTATCGAATTTATCATAGCCTTGAATCGTTGCTTGATCCCCTGCTTTGATGATTTGAGAGTTCACATAATAGCTAAACTTACCATCTTTATAGGTTCCGCCCCAGCTGATTACTTCCCCATTCACTACTAGTTTTCCTTTATGGATATCCCCCGTATAAGTTCCAGTAATGGTTGAATCACCTAGCTTATAAGTGTCCACCTGATCAATTGATCCTGAAGATTCGGAAATCACTTCAATCTCTTTTGAATCTATCAATTCCTTCTCTTTGTTGTAGCCATCTAATACGACTTTGTCGCCGACTTTTAATTTGCCAACACCGACATAATAGCTGAATTGACCATCTTTGAAGCTACCGCCCCAGCTGACAACTTTGCCATTAACGGTTAATCGTCCGAGAGACATATCCCCTGTGTAGGTTCCAGTAATATTGACATCTCCTACATGATATTCTTGTGGTTTCAACTCACTTTTCACTAGTTCTGCCACATAAGTTCCTGCCGTTAAATCCCCAGTTCCGTAATTTGTCATAAAGTCAGCAGGTGAATAGCCTTTGGACTGACCATCTTCACGAATCCAATTTCCTGTCAGCTGATCCCCTTCGTTCAGTGCTTTCGGCGCTGATAACTTAGTGTCTCCAACCGCTTTAAAGTGATCGCCTAGTGTTAATTTAGCAAGAGGTGTGTCCTTAAACATATCCTGCATAGTTGTTACGTTACTAGTATCAAAAACACTTAAATCTAGACTTGTTACGCTGCTTATATTGTAAAACATATTCTCCATAGTTGTTACATTACTGGTATCAAAACCACTTACATCTAAACTTGTTACACTGCTCATACCACGAAACATATTAGCCATATCTGTTACGTTACTGGTATCAAAGCCACTTACATCTAGACTTGTTACGCTGCTCATACCGGAAAACATATGTTGCATATTTGTTACTTTACTGGTATCAAAGCCACTTACATCTAGACTTGTTATGCTACTCATACCTTTAAACATTTTACTCATATCTGTTACGTTACTGGTATCCAGTTGACTTAACCCTTCGATTTCAGTTACATTCGTAGGTTTGTCAGCCGAGGTATTTCCACTAAATAATAAAAAAGAATTTTCTGGAGCAACTACTTTTCCAGACAAGACAATTTTCTTGATGGCTGTAGCATCTACTTTTTTGTTTTCGGACCATGGCGATTCTACAAAACCACTTAACTCACCTGCTTCGATCGTCAATGTCCCTGTGGTTTCATCAAAATTATACGGACTAGTTCCCCATGTGCCTATTTCAACGGAAACATACGTGCCCGCAGTCAAGTCACCAGTGCCATAGTTTTTCATGAAATCTGCTGCTGTATAAGCCTTTCCTTTGCCATCTTCTCTCTTCCAAGCAGAAGTAAGAGCTCCTTTTCCTGCTACAAATTTAAAGGTATCTCCTAGAATTAATTTTTTAAGTGAAGTACCAAAAAACATATCAGTCATATCTGTTACGTTGCTGGTGTCAAAGTTGCTTAAATCTAGACTTGTTACGCTACCCATACCTTTAAACATATAACCCATAGTTGTTACGTTACTGGTATCAAAGTTGCTTACATCTAAACCTGTTACACTGCTCATACCATAAAACATATAACTCATAGTTGTTACGTTACTGGTATCAAAGCTACTTACATCTAAACTTGTTACACTGCTCATACCAAAAAACATATAACTCATATCTGTTACGTTGCTGGTATCCAGTTGACTTAACCCTTCGATTTCAGTTACATTCGTAAGATCCTTACCAACGGTACTTGTACTAAATAAGTAGTTTGAATTTTCTGGAGCAACTACTTTCCCAGCCAAGACAATTTTTTTGATGGCTTTATTATCTACTTTATTGCTGCTCCATGGCGATTCTTTATAGCCACTTAACTCACCTGCTCCGATTGTTAACGTTCCTGTATCTTTATCAAACATATACGGACTAGTTCCCCACGTGTCTGTTTCAACGGAAACATACGTGCCAGCAGTCAGATCACCGGTGCCATAGTTTTTCATGAAATCTTCTGCTGAATAAAACGTCCCTTTGCCATCTTCTCTCTTCCAAGCAGAAGTAAGACTTGCGTTTGCTTCTACAAATTTAAATGTATCTCCTAGAGTTAATTTCTTAAGTGGAGCATCAGCAAACATATAAGACATAAATGTTACTTTGCTAGTGTCAAAATTGCTTACATCTAGACTTGTTACGCTGCTCATACCATAAAACATAGAACGCATATCTGTTACGTTACTGGTATCAAAGCCACTTACATCTAGACTTGTTATGCTACTCATATCTTTAAACATTTTCCACATATCTGTTACGTTACTGGTATCCAGTTGACTTAACCCTTCGATTTCAGTTACATTCGTAAGTTTTTCAGCAGGGGTATTTCCACTAAATAATAACCTAGAATTTTTTGGAGCAACTACTTTTCCAGACAAGACAATTTTCTTGATTGCTTCAGCATCTACGTTTTTATTTTCGGACCATGGGGATTCTGTATATCCACTTAACTCACCTGCTCCGATTGTCAATACTCCTGTGTTTTCATCAAAAGTATACGGACTGGTACCCCACGTGCCTGTTATCTCGGAGGCAGCTACCACGTTCGCTTTTTTCGCTACTTTTGGCGCTTCAGCTGTTGGATTAGTTGCATCCCCTTCACTTTCGGCAGTCGGTGCTGTTGCTTGCTCTTGTTCTGTTGCTTGGTCTTGGGTGTCATCCGTTGTTTCATCGGTTGTTGCTAACGAATCACTAGCTGTAGTGGTTGAATCCGTTGGGTTTACTAACGGATCTGTGACGTTTTGTATCGTTTGATCGATGACTTCTTTTGCTTCATTCGCCTGTGTTTGTTCAGTAGCAGTTTCAGCTGTTGGTGTCAAAGTATCCGCTAATGCCATTGTTGGTGCAATCCCAGTATTTCCCATCACCCCAGCCACCGCAAACATCGTTAATAGCTGTTTTTTACGTTTTGCTGTTAATTTTTTTTTACTCATATTTACTCCTTTTTTGCTCTTATTTTTGATCATTATTTTCTCGTCAATACCACTTCATCAGCTTTAGGTGTTTCCCCTGTTTTCAATTGATGTCTCTTTCCAATGTCCATTTTGTTACCGAAGCTGACAAAATCGTATGGATCATCTCCCCTGCAACATTTATTTTACTTGTTCTAATTAAGCATAAACGCTCAATATTCCCAATTAATATTCTTGAATTTTGATCGTTTACCATAACGTTTATATATATTTCTTTCATTGATTGAGGAAATCAATCAAGCTTCTTCTACTACTTATCATCTGAAGAAATATTTCACCTACATATTACGCTTTATGTAAAGGTTAATGGGTAAAAGAAAAAGAGAGTGAGACAATAGTCAGAAAAAAATCTGATTATTGCCCCGCTCTCTTTTTTATTACATTTTTAAAGCTACTTTCAAATGTTGTTTGCTATAATTAAAAAAAGGTCTTTAAGGAGAACTAAATAATGCTTTTAATTAAATTTATGTTTACTTTAATATATTATGGTAGTTTTATTTATACAGTCTACAAAGTCAGGCAGATCCAACAGGAGTATTCAGATATCATGGCTCTATATAAACAAGAAAGAGAGCGTACTTTTCCAAACCTAACTGAACAAGAACAAAAGAAACGAAAAAAAGCAATCTCACAATATTATGAAAAAAAGGATCCTTCTTTTGCTCTAAAAAGAAAATTTTCATTTATCATTTATGTTATTGTCTTTTTTATTTTGGAACGTGTTATTCACTACTTTTTCCCTATTGAAGACGTTCCTAAAAATTTGAATTATATAATTCCCTATTTGGGAATAGCCCTTACCATCAGTGCTGTTACAGGTTTTTACTTAATTAAATCCAAAAAAAAGGAACGCGAAATATTTAAACAGTATTTAATAGACCATCCCAAAAACGAATTACAATTTGTTTGGGTTTCAGAAAAACTTCAGGCAAGTTTTAGGCAAAATACAAATAAAAGATTTATAGTCCATCTTACACTAGGTATATTAATGATATTGTATCCTCTTTTTTCTTAGATGAGAGCATACATTAAATTGTTATTGCTTCCATCATATTCTTTGATTTGCGATACTCAATTTTATCATTACTCAATCGTTTTTTTCATGATTCTTTCTTCTTATCTCACATTTGTTTTTAGACAAAATAAAAACGACCTTAATCCAATAACTCATGGATTAAGCGTCGAATGTTTTACCACCAGCTGATGGTTCATTAAAAATAGAATTTTCTTTCGAAATATCTCGTGTAAAATTTTATCTACAACCGATTCATCGTTTTTTTCAAAACAGTTGCTCATAAGGACATCAGTAATTTGTCAAACTCATGAAAATTTTTTATTACTTTAGAAACAAAGATCATGCTCAGTTACTATCGGCTCATCGTTTACCAATTTTTTGCTCTTGATCTTTTATTTACTGGATCAACAGGGCGATCGCTTGATAAGGCCTTAGGGTCAATTCCTCTTGAATAAGAGTATTGGCATAATTGCTGATAAGCGGTTGGGCACTAGCAAATTCTTCTGGGATCGTTATGGTCGTTTCATTTTCGTAAAAATTAGTTAAAACCAATAATTTTTGTCCGTCTAATTGTCTTAAATAACCGTATACTTGAGGATGATCGGGTTCATAAGCTTGATAGTCCCCTGATGCAATTACAGGATATTGTTTTCGCAATTGAATCAATTTTTTGTAGTATGCGAAAATCGATTGTTCAGATGTACGTTCTTGTTCTACATTGATGACCTCATGATTTGCTGCTAAACCTAACCAAGGTGTTCCTGTGGTAAAGCCAGCTGTTTCATCACTTGTCCATTGCATCGGTGTCCGAGCGTTATCTCTGGATTTCGCCTTGATTCGCCGAAAAGCTTCTTCTTCCGAGAATGATTGGTTCAGCATTTCTTGGTAAGCATTTAAACTTTCTACATCGACGTAATCATCGATATGCTGAAAGTCTGGATCGATCATCCCAATTTCTTCCCCCATATAAATATAAGGCGTCCCACGATTCAAATGGATCATCGTCGCTAACATTTTAGCCCCTTCTGTGCGGTATTTATCAATTGCTACAAAGCGGTTGAGGGCTCTTGGCTGGTCGTGGTTATTTAAGAACAACGCATTCCAGCCATTTCCTTTACTCATCGCTTCGCCCCATGTATGGAACAGACTTTTTAAAGCTTCAAAATCAAAAGGTGGCGTACTCCATTTGTTTCCATTTTCGTAATCAACCTTCAAATGATGAAAATTGAACACCATCGAAAGCTCATTCCGACTTGGTTCCGTATACAAAATACAATTTTCAATCGTCGTTGAACTCATTTCTCCAACTGTGATGATTTCTGGATCTTGACCAAAAGTTTCCCGATTTAATCGTTGAAGATACGTATGAGTAATCGGCTTGTCAGTATATTCTGCTTTTCCTTGGTTCTCTGCATTATTTTTGAGTTCTTCATCTTTCCCGATTACGTTGATCACATCAAAGCGAAAGCCTTTGACCCCTTTAGACATCCAAAAACGAACAACTTTGAACAACTCTGCTTGAACTGCTTCATTTCGCCAATTTAAATCTGCTTGTGTTTGATCATAGAGATGTAAATAATACTTACCCGTATCTCCAAAAGGCGCCCATGCATTACCACCAAATTTAGATACCCAATCGGTTGGCTCATCTCTTAGAATAAAAAAATCTTGGTAAAAACGATCGCCAGCTAAAGCTTTTTGAAACCATTCATGTTCTATTGAGACATGGTTTAAAACCATATCAAGCATAATCTCTATATTATAGCTCTTTGCTTGTGTGACTAGTTCTTCAAATTCTTCCATCGTTCCAAATAGTGGATCAATCGCTACATAATCAGAAATATCATAGCCATTATCTTTTTGTGGACTCGGATAAATAGGGTTCAACCAAATCATATCGACCCCTAGTTCATGCAGATAAGGTAATTTTTCTTTGATCCCTTTTAAATCGCCAATCCCGTCACCATTACTATCACGATAAGATTTAGGATAAATTTGATAAACTACTTTCTCATTAAACGACATTCTCATTCGCCTCCAATCAGCTATTATTCCAACTTATATATACAAGTTTACAAATCCTATTATAAAGGAAAAGGAAGCGTTTATCAAGGACAGAGCTAAGTCCTCTAATAGGAAGACCTCACCCATTATAAACTGTCGCACATCCAACAAATTGGCATAACAAAACCTACGTATTATTTTCCCTATACCAAATTTTCTTTTCATCAACCAGTTACTTAATAAAAAAACTTCTTGCAAAAGTCTACTCAACTTTTAGCAAGAAGCTTTTTTTATTCGTTTGATTTCAAAGCATCAATCATATTGATATTTTTCAGCTTGAAGTGGGTCGCTATCATAACGATAACTGTAAATTCAATAGTCAAAACAGCAGAAAGAGCATATGCTTTCCAAGTGATCACTAAGGGGAAGATTACCGTCTCCATTGAAGCCTGTTGTAAAATAAAGTCAGTTAGGACGTAGCCGATGCCAAATCCACCTACAATACCAACTAAAGTAAAAATAATATTCTCCCTCACAATATACATCGTTACTTCTTTATCAAAAAAGCCTAGTACTTTGATCGTTGATAATTCCCGCACTCGTTCAGAAATATTGATATTGGTTAAATTATACAACACGATAAACGCTAACAGCCCTGATAAAACGACAAAAATCACAACGATTGAATCGAGGTTCGCAAGTGATTCTTCTTGGGTTTCCATTTGTTTCGAAACAAATGATGTATTTGTTACTGCATTGGTTCCCAATAGCTTTTCTGACAAAGCATTCTCTTGTTTTTTAGACATTGGGTCAGCTTGAACTAAATAAGCATTTGTAGAAGCTTCGTTTCCTGATACTTTTTGATAATAGGCAGGGCTCATATAAACAAAGTTTCCTAAATAGTTTTGAGCAATGGCTTTCACCGTAACCGATAACTCTTTTTGGTCATCCGTGTACAATGAAAGGCGGTCTCCTTCAGATACATCAAACAGTTCGGCAGCTTTTTGTGTGAGGACGATTCCTGAATCATTCAACTCCATGTTACGTCCTTTTAATGAGATCAAGTGAATAAACGGTGATAGACCTTTTGACGTTTCCGGTATGATCATCGTTACGCTTTGAGTCGCTTGTCCTTGTTGCCGAAGCTCGATCGTTTGCATGTTTACTGCTAGCAAATCAGTAATTTTCGGATCGGATTCTAACTGTTCCTTTGCTTTTGTTTCACTGTTTTCTGTTTCTCCATCTAAAGTGACAATTGCTTGGTAATTCGTAATTGGGCCAAATTGTTTATCAGAAACAGAGCTTAAAGAGTCTTTCAATCCTACGCCTGCTACCATTAAACCAGCACAACCAGCAATCCCAACGATTGCCATAAACATTCTGGATTTATAACGGAACAGATTTCGATAACTGATTTTCTGATTAAAGCTTAATCTTGACCACAGTGGTGTGATATATTCCAATAATATTCTTTTGCCTGGTTTTGGCGCTTTGGGTTGTAATAAAGCTGCCGGTCTTTCTCTTAAATCTTTGAATAATACGATCATTGCTGCACCAAATGCAGCGATAAAAAACGCCACTGCCGCTTGTAAAATCGGAGACCAATCATAAAAAATGACTGCTGATCCGATATCATAGCGTTCATTCGATAGTTCAAAAATAATTCTTGGTAATAGATTGGTTCCTAAGACGGTTCCTAAAATAATTCCTAGACCAGAAGCTAAACTTGCATAAATAGCATATTTTTTTGCAATTTCAAATTTAGTATAGCCTAATGCTTTCAACGTACCGATTTCTCGTCGGTTTTCTTCGACCATCCGTGTCATCGTCGTAAAAGTGATCAATGCTGCAATAAAGAAGAAGAAAACAGGAAAAACATTAGCAATGGCTGCGATCCGTTCAGCTAAATCACCAAATTCTTGAAAACCCACATTATCTGAACGCTCTTGGAAACGATAGGTTGGTTTTTCCAAACGATTGATCTTTTCTTCATTTTCGGTAATTTGGGCCTGTGCATCATTCAGTTTTTCTTGTTGTTCAGCGACTTGCTTTTCTTGCTCAGCTAGCTGTGCTTCTTGCGTAGCTAGTTCATTAGTTGCTACTGTTCGTTGTACTTCAGGCAATTGTTCGATCATTGAACGTTGTTGCTCTAGTTGGGCTCTGGCAGCTGCCAATTGACTTTGTGCCAGACTAATTTGTTCTTGACCAGCACTCACCTTTTCTTTTTCTGGTTGTAAAGACTCCTTAGCTTGTTCCCTTAGTTCAGTTAAACGTGCAGCTGGTCGATCTTGAAAAAGTTTCTCCACGCTTTTTTGGTTTTGTGCCATTTTGTCCCGATATTCTTTACTATAAGTATCAAAGGATGAAACATTTTTAAACGTTAAGTAAATAACCGATTGAATGTCTGTGTTAAATTCTGTTTCAGGTAAATAAACAAAATAATCGATCGTGCCGTTCCCGACATTGGCAAAACCACGTTCTAAATTATTGATGAAAAGTGGCGATCGTACAAATCCAACAATTTGATAGTCTTTCTTTTTCACGTTGTCAGAATCGATCTTATACGTTTCGCCTATTTTATAGCCTAGACTTTTTGCTTTTTCATCTAGTACGAGTTCGTCTTTATTCTTTGGTAAATGCCCATCTACTACTTCTAAAAGGTTTTGTTTATTTGATTTTTTATAAGAAAAAACTTGCACAACTTCGTTTTTACTTGAGCTGGAATAATAAAATTGTTTTCCCGTTTCCAGTTGTGCATCAGGGATTTTTTCGGCTCTAGTTACGTCTTGTTCCGTTAAACCACCAGTTGAAATGATTTGTAAATCCGATAGATTGCCTTTTTCAACATAGTGATCCATCGTTTTTTGCATAACCGGCCCCGCCGTTTTAACGCCTACGAATAACAAGGTCCCTAGCAAAATGATCAATACAATGGCAATAAATCTGCCTTTCGATTGTTTGATTTCTCTAGCACTTGCTTTAAGATATGTTTTTGTTTTCATAGCCCCTCCTTACCACACAATCTCATCAATGGTTGAAGGATGATCGTTTGTTTCAATCGAACGGACTTTCGCATCGTTGATATGGATGACACGATCAGCAATCGGTGCTAAGGCAGAATTATGAGTAATGATCAACACCGTATTTCCATGTTCTCTACTCGCATTTTGTAATAACTTCAACACCTGTTTCCCTGTTTCAAAATCCAACGCACCTGTTGGTTCATCACATAGAAGTAATTTCGGATTTTTTGCTAATGCTCGAGCAATGGAAACACGCTGCTGTTCTCCTCCTGAAAGCTGTGAAGGAAAATTGTCCAGCCGATGTGCCAGACCTACTTGTGTCAATACCTCCACTGGATCTAACGCATCTGGTGAAACTTCTGTTGCCAACTCGACATTTTCTTTTGCTGTTAAATTCGGTACCAAATTATAAAATTGAAATACAAATCCGACATCTGTTCGACGATAGGCGGTCAATTGTTTATCGTTGAACTGAGCGATGTCTGTCTGATCAATGATGATTTGCCCTTCATCTGGCTTATCCATCCCGCCTAATATATTAAGAACTGTTGACTTCCCTGCACCACTTGGACCAAGTATAATGACTAGTTCTCCTTTTTTGATCGCAAATGAAATATTATCATTTGCGGTAATCGTTGTTTCTCCCATTTTGTACCGTTTACATTCGTTGATTACTTCTACATAGCTCATCCTTCTTCTCTCATCTCCATCTCTTTACGAATAAAGTCGCTACTTTTTATTTTACCATTGAAATGAATCAGACTAAAGATTTGATAGACGATTCATTGACAAATACAGAAATTATGTTTTACTTACATGGAAAACGATCTATTCATTGAAAGAAGGAAAACCCATGACTACTACAAAATCACCTATTCCACTCGAATTAGCAAAAACAGCTTTTTTACCAATCGATCTCCAAAAAGGAATTGTGAATTCTGGGCAATTATTCCCTTATGATGCAACCACCATCCTCTCAAACAATCAACTGATTGCTGAGCAGTTAAAGCATACACCTGCTTGGAATATACTAGTCAATGTCGATATTACCAGCTTTCAGTATTTGAGTGCTAAAAATGACCGAGCACAAGCAGGTGCTTTTTATACCCCCCTTAAAGAATTTACTGATTTATTACTTGAACCTACCACCAAAGGAACACAAAACACACTCACGATCACTAAACATAATCCAAGTGCTTTTTTTGGAACGTCTTTAGATGCCCAACTTCGTCGAAGAAAGATCGATACGCTCATTCTTTCAGGTGTAGCAACTTCAAACGGTGTCTATGCCACCGCTTTAGATGCTTTTCAACATGGTTACCATGTTATTGTTATCGAAGATGGTTGTAGTGATCGAGATCTAGAACTTCATACGCTCTTTTTTGAAAAAATGTTTCCAAAAACAGCACGAGTGCGTACAACCAAAGAAATCCTTCAAGCAATCGAAGAAGCCAGATAAAGGAACCAAACACGCCTTGTTTTTCATTTACATTGCTGGTTTTCCATGGGAAAATAAAAGTAACCGTCAGATAGGAGTATCAGAATGAAGAAAAAGAAAATAACGATTAAAGACGTGGCAAAACATTCTGGTGTTTCCATTGCCACTGTTTCATTGATTTTAAATGGTAATGAAGAAAAATTCAGCGCTAAAACAGTTGAAAAAGTGCTTGCTTCAAAAGACATTCTCGGCTATCAACCTGACTATGTCGCTCGCCAAATGATTACGAAAGAAACAAAAACGATCGGTGTCCTCGTGCCGGATATCACCAACCCTTTTTTTAATACGCTAATGCGTGGAATTGAAGATGTGTTATACAAACAAAACTTCGTGACGATTTTTGTAACGCTGATTCTGACCATCAAAAAGAAATTGAGTATTTAGCCGAATTAGCACGACGAGGAGTCGATGGGTTTATCATAGCTACTTCCGCTGTTTCGACTACAGCAATCAATGAAAATCTCAAGAAACAAAATCGACCTTTTATTGTGTTGGATCAAAAAAAGGCTGAAGGATTTAGTGATGCGATCAGCACAGATGATTTTCGTGGAGGATACTTGGCTGGTACACACTTACTTCATTTAGGTCACCAATCCATTGCGCTCGTTTATCCACAAAATCCCCCTGAAAACGTCTATCGTAGGATCGAGGGTTTTAAACATGCACTAGATTTTTATCAGCTCTCGCACGACAATTTATTGTTACTACCTACTCATTTTTCTAAAAATGGTGGGTACCAGGTCGTTCCAACGATTCTTAATTCCTCTGCGACCGCAATCTTTGCCTTAAACGACGAGCTCGCTTTTGGTATTTATCGTGGGTTGGAAGAACATGGAAAGAAAATCCCCGAAGATTATAGTGTGATTGGATACGATAATGTGGATATGTGTGAATATGTCAAACCAAAATTAACGACGATCGCTCAACCAATTTTTGAATTAGGACAATCTGCTGCTCAATTATTATTAGCCCGTATCCAGTCGCCTGAAAAAGAATGGAGCGAAAAATTATTACCAGTAGAATTGAAAAAAAGAGCTTCAACTAAGCGTGTAAGTAGCATTTGTGAATAAATTATGAAGAAAAAATAAAACATGATGAAGTATTTTTGTGTTTTATTTTTTTTGTTTTTTACGGTCGTTATTTTTACAAATATTTTGTAGAAATCTATCTCCTTTGGTACAATTTAAGTAGTATGACCATTTCCCCCAAATTTGTTCTCCCCCAACAAATTAATGGCATGCAGAATAATTAAAATATTAAAGCGAAGCGACTTATTAGAAAAAAGAATCGTAGCTTATTAATCAAAAAAATCAGATCTTTGTTATGTATTAACAACAGTTGCATGAGCATAGAGACTCGTCACAAGCAAAAAGAAAAGGAGTACCGCATATGAACAAAAATAAAGCAATACGCCTACTTGCTGCATCTTGGCTGATTGCTCCAACGATTTTATCGACTCAAGCTGTTTTTGCAACAGAAAACCAACCAACAACTACAAGTAGCTCACTTGTTTCGGGAAGTGATTCTGTAACTTCAACAGCATCAAGTACAGACACAACTGAATCGTCCACCACAGATTCATCAGCCACAACTGGCTCAACGGGTGAATCATCAACCACTGATTCATCAACGACTGAAACAGGTGAATCAACTGAGAAACCTGCGGAAGAAGTTGCGACACATACACTGACAGTTAATCCCGAATTACTGGGGAAAATTAAGCTGTCTGTTATCAGTAGCGCCCCTCGAGAAGAAAAAGAGTTGACCATCCAACCTAATGGCACGGTCAGTGGGTTGAAAGAAGGAACGAAAGTGTTCTATGAAATCACCCCTCCTAAAGGTGAAAAATTACTTTCTTTCCAAGTAAATGGTGCCCAAGAAGTGAATTATCAAAAAAGATTCTTTGTCGTTGGTGTAATGGATCTATCATTGACTGCTTCATTCAACACACCAACTGTTCCATCTGAAGACTCTTCTACTCAGGATACGACTAATTCAGCTGGAAATACTCAAGATTCTTCTCAAACGACAAAACCTAATGATACAACGAAACCTAGCACAGATAAAAATAAACCAACTGATAGTTCAAAAGAACAATCGAAACCGTCAACGTCAACCAGTAACGATTCAGTTGTTTCAGCGAATACCAATAATTCTTCCAATCACCAAATAAATGACAAAAATAAAGGTCAACAGGCAGGAATTGAAAATCCTGTAGACGGGTCCTCCGATTTTGTCAGCAAAACACCGATTGAAACAACTTTACCAACAAACACGACAGCAGTTCAAAAAGAAATCGTGAAAGAAGCCTATAAATATTTAGGCAGACCCTACGTTTGGGGAGCAAAAGGACCAAGTACATTTGACTGTTCGGGTTTAGCTTATTATGTTTACATGAAAGCTACTGGTCATTATATCGGTGGATGGACAGGTGAACAACAATACGCTGGAACACAGATTCCAATAGATCAAGCACAACCAGGTGACTTAGTATTCTGGGGACCTTCCTCAGGTGTCACTCACCACGTTGGGATTTATATTGGTAATGGACAATTTATTCATGCCCCTCAACCAGGTGACAAAGTTCGGATTACTTCAATTGCTGATTTCAGACCAGATTTTGCAGTACGTGTCAATATCGCAGGTCTACCAAGCGTGACTGATCAACTGAAAAACCAGTCGATTTTAGATGGTTTAAATGATTCATTCAACTTTACAAAAAATCAAACAACGGATCAGTTTTTGAAAAAAATTGCTACAAGCGCGCAAGAAATTGGTCAAAAAGAAGGCATTTACGCTTCTGTTATGATGGCTCAAGCGATTTTAGAAAGTGGTTCTGGCAATAGTTTGTTGGCAAGTGAACCAAACTATAATCTGTTTGGCATAAAAGGAACTTATGAAGGAAAAAGTGTTTTGTTCAATACTTTGGAACAAGACAGCAACGGTGCAAATTACCAAATCCATGCAACCTTCCGTAAATACCCTTCTTATAAAGAAAGCTTAGAAGACTATGCGAAATTGATCAAAGGCGGGTTGTCCAATAACAAAGATTTCTACAAACCAACTTGGAAATCTGAAGCCAAAAGTTATAAAGAGGCAACGAAGTATCTGGAAGGCCGCTATGCTACAGATAAACAATACGCCAAAAAATTGAATGCGATCATTGAATCGTATGATTTAACTAAATACGATGAACCGAAAAAAGAAGATAATAAAGAAACCAAAGTTAAAAACGTTTCAAAACCTTTGGTAGTACCTGTGTCTTGGGATAAAAATGAGATGTCGCTAGTTGACGTAGACACTTGGTCTTTAAAAACAATTACGAAAAAACCAGAATATCTTTCTACAATGAAAACACCAAATTACTGGGAATTGTACTTGCAACTATCTGCCAGAGAAATTCCAAAAACGACTGTCATTAAAGTCAAAGCCGATACCATTCCTTTATTGAAAAACTTAGCGATCATCCATCCATCGTGGAGTAGATTAACTTAAAAAAAGCTATGACAGAAGTGTCTAGCTCTGAAAACAAGTCGGAGAAGAGGTTGAGACAAGTTTTGTCTCAGTCTCTTCTCCGGCTTATTCATGTTTAGAGTGAACGTGTGATGTCTCAGATGTTTCTTGTTTTAGCGTACACAAAAAGCACACAACCTTGTAAGATTCAAGTAACGAACAAAAATCAAAGGAGTGTGCCTTTTGTTTAACTATTGGATCGTCCATCAAACCACTTCAGTAATCCATATGGAACAATTTATTCCTCCAGAAGCTGATATTGCCTAGTTCAATACCTCAGATGAACCAATGCTTCTTTTTCGTCTCTTTAACAAGTGCTATCGATGAAACCAACCAATTTCACCTATTTAGAGTATTTTTATTTCTCTCTTTTCAAAACAATACTTGTATATAACCAAACAGTCAATACATAGTAAATAAAGTACATGACAAAGAAAATTCCGAATGGTATCAACACATCACGATATGGATCATTCATTAAAAATTCAAATAGTCTTAAACCAAATAAGACATGGATCGCTCCTAAAATACCAGGCGCTAAGAATAAAACACCAATTTCTCGTCGAATCGATTGTCTTAATAAGCCACGAGTCGTACCGATTTTTTCTAACATCGTATATCGACCAATGTCACTCTTACTACCTGAAAGAATCTTAAACATCAAGCAACTTGCTAACATCGCTAAGAACGCAATTCCTAGGAAGAAGCCCATAAATTCCATCCCTGAGAAAATACCATTCACTTGTTGATACATTTCATATTTTTGTCCACTCATGGCTTGGTAATCTTTCAACTCTGGATTGACTTGATTATTTTCTTTTACTAATGTTTCGATACCTGATAAACTTGCTTCAAAATCTTTGACTGTAATTAATTGTAACGTTGTTTCTGGCAACGCTAATTGATCGAATTCACTTGCACGAACTAATTTTATTCCCTTCGCTTGTTGCGTAGGTAATTCGTTTTGTCTTAATGTCTCTTGCAAATCACTTGAATTTGCGATTTCTTCAGCAGTTGCTGTCTTTACTTTGTTATCCGCAAAAGTGTTCCCACTATATGCAATATATCTAAGCGGCTCTTTTTCCCATTCATCATAATTGTAATAAACGTATTGTTCATCTTCTTTTTGGGCATAGATGTTATTTGACGTTGGATTTAGTTCTCTGACTTTTCCTTGGTCAATCTTTTGTGCATTGTTTAGAACTAAATCATAAGCGTTTGATGAATTGGTCAATGCGGAGATTTGATTTCTGAATCCTAAACCAACCGTTAACGCTCCTAAAGCTAAAGCAAATAAGATCGCTACCATTGAAAGCATTTGCGTATAGTCCCGAATCCTAAAGCTTAATTGTGATAAGGTAAAGTTGTTCAACTTTTTCAATGAGATACCTTCTGATTTTTTCAGTAAAGACAAGAAGAAAATAATCACTGAATGGAAAATGAAATAGGTTCCCAGACAAATCGTTACGAGAGAAATCCCTAAACCAGACAATCCAATACGTGCAATTTCTGATAGAACGTAATAACCAACGCCTAATAAAACAACCCCTAATACAACTTCAAGTAAAAATAAAAATTTATTTTGTTTCATTCGTGTTGGTGTAGCTTCCGCACGAATCAATGTAAGAATTGGCTTTTTCACAATTGAAAAAGCATTGGTGATTGCTGCTAATAAAAACAAAACAGCAAAAAAGAAAAGAGTGATCAGAATACCCTTTACACTAAATGGTGTAAAATGTGTAATTGAAATGTTTAATTGTTCAACGAGTATTCGTTCCACAATACTTGTTAGCCCTACACCAATCGCAGAGCCAACGACGGTCGCCGTTGCACCCACAACAAATGTTTCGGTAAAAATCATTTGTGCAATTTTTCTGCCCTTAGCCCCTAACATCATAAACATTGCATAATCTTTCTGACGCATCGCCATTAAAAATGAATTAGCATAAAGGATGTATACAAAAGTAATGATTGCTAATAATACCGAGCCAAAATGAAAAATTAAAACAGTTGATCCAACGGTAGAATTACTTTCTAAAAACGCTTCATTGCTTGCGATTGACTCGAACATATAAAAAATAGCTGAAGTCATAACCAAACCTGAAAATAAAACAATATAATCTCTTAAACGCCCTTTAATCCCAGTAAGCGATAATTTCCAAAGCATGTTTTTTCCTCCCCTTACTGTTCTAGATTTCCTAAGATCGTTAAAATATGACGATAAAACTCATCACGGCTTTGTTCGCCACGTTTGACTTCTTCGTGGATACCGCCATCTTTGATAAATAAGATTCGTTCACAGTAGCTAGCAGAAAACGGATCATGTGTTACTAATAGAATTGAAACATCATCTTTTTGATTCAATTCTTTCATCGTATCTAGCAAATCACGCGCACTCTTAGAATCTAAAGCTCCAGTCGGTTCATCACCTAATAAGATCGTTGGTTGTGTAACCAAGGCACGAGCTGCTGCTACCCGTTGTTTTTGACCACCTGAAATCTCAGAAGGATAACTTCCCATGATATGAGAAATCGATAAACGTTCTGCTACTGCTTTGACCCGTCGCTTGATTTCTTTAGGTTTAACGCCTTGTAAGGAAAGTGGTACTGCAATGTTTTCTTGTGCAGTTAAGTTTTCTAGTAAATTAAAATCTTGGAAAATAAAGCCAATCTCTTTCGCACGAAAGTCTGCTAATTGGTTTCCTTTTAACTTTGTTACATCGTTTTGATTGATTCGGATATTTCCGTCTGTGGGTTTGTCTAATGTAGATAAAATATTTAACAACGTTGATTTACCAGATCCAGAAGCCCCCATGATTCCGATAAATTCTCCTTTTTCTACTGTAAAGCTAATCCCACTTAAGGCTTGTGTCTTCTTCTCATTATTCTTACCGTAGATTTTTGTTACATTTTGAACCTCAACAATTTTTTCCATTTTCATCTATCCTTTACTTAGTTTTTCTTGTGCTAACTTAGGTATATCGTTTTGTTTAACTTCTTCATAAGAAGTGACACCTTTTTTTCATTCCATGTAATCTCTAAATAGGCTCCTTTTCTTAAAGGACGCGGTTTTTGTCCATTAAATGTTAATATTTTTTCACTTCCCTTTTCATCATATCCGGGAAGAGTATATTTATATTGGATGGTTATTTCATTACGATTATCTTTTATTTCCTCTTTTTCTCCATCTGTCGTAATTTTGACATAGTAGCTATCGCCACCCATGATCATTCGATCCGCAATTTTTAGGCCCCCAAAGATAAAAACTACCGAACCTAATACCAACGCTGCAATGGAAATGCCAATCCCGACCAGTAGTTTCTTCATTTCCTCTCCTTCTTTCACATATGATAGGGCAATTATAAAAAAAAGACCGTATTTTACCTTTGATTTAGCTGTCAAATATCTTTCAATATTGTCATTTATCTATCACAAAGCAAAAGAGTGATCCGCAAGCTTGAATCGAATCGTTTTTTATTTAGATAATAGTTTGATGAATTTTATAAAAAGAAGTTGAGATAAAAGTGTTTAGCATCAAGAAATAAGAAGGAATTTCCGAAAACTGCTTCTCAAATTTTTTGAAGATGCCGCTTTGATCTTACCGTGAACAAGAGGTCAGCTCTTTGAACGCCGTGAATCAGAGGTCGTGAAAACATCGGGTAGCTCTGATGACAATAAGAAAGAATTTTTTGAAACAGCTTCTCATGTTTTGAAAAATTCAGGCTTATTTCAAGGAGCTGATGTTTGAACACCGTTTAAAGCAAGAGGCTGTGAAAGAAGCGTTCAACTCCGAGCGAATAAGAGAGGATTTTTTAAAATAGCTCCTCATATTTTAGAAAATCATCGCTTATTGTTGAGGAGTTGCTTCTTGAACACCGTTTATTCGTTTTTAGAAATACTAAAAAAGACTGAGTTTTGGCTCAGTCTCTGACTACTCTACTGTTCTATTATAGAAAAAATACAGTTGAAAAATTCGTTACAATCATACGATATTTACTCAATAATGGCTATTTTTCTTTCACTGTCCCTGTATTAATGACTGGTTGTGTTCCTTTATCTGTAATAATCGAAACAAGTAGGTTATTGATCAATTGGACTTTCCGATCATCTGTGAAATTGATTTCTTGTCCTGTTTCAATTTGTTCCAATGCCATTTGTGTCATCGTAACTGCTCCTTCAACGATCGTTTGCCGAGCAGATAAAATAGCTTTTGCTTGTTGTCTTTGTAACATTGCACTAGCAATCTCAGTCGCATAAGCTAGATGATTCAATCTCGTTTCAATCACCTCGACCCCAGCAACAGATAACCGCTCTTGTAGCTCGTTGGCTAATTCATCAGAGATGGCAGTCGTATTGCCTCGCAAAGTCAAATCTTCTTCATTGAAAGTATCATAAGGGTATTGGCTGGCAATATGACGAATCGCTGTCTCACTTTGAATCTCAACAAAATCTTGGTAATACGCCACATCGAACAACGCCTTAGCCGTGTCAACAACTTTAAAGACTACGACGGCAGATATTTCGATGGGATTGCCGTCTAGATCGTTCACCTTTAAAACCGAACTGTTAAAATTTCGTACTTTTAAAGATAAGTTGATTTTTTGTGCAAACGGAATCGTTAAGAAAAACCCACTTTCTCGTATCGTCCCAATGTACTGTCCAAAAAACAAAATAACTTTTGCTTGGTTGGGACTAACAACCGTTGCGGAGCTTAGTAGTGCAATAGCAATCAACCAACAAACGAAACCCATGACCGTCTGGAAGATCGCTCCACTTGTCATGCCAAAATAGAATAAGAAGCCGCCGATACCAACTAATAACACCAAACCGATCAATCCAATATACCCATTTACATAAACCGCTTTCTTTTCACTCATCACTTATTTCCTTTCTTAGACCATTCCTACATGATTGGTTTCTTTCTAATCCGTGCCATCACTCCCTCTAATTCTAATTCCTTATCTTCTGTGATATACCAACCACTCACTTGTGGTCCTCCGGAAGTTTGGGGTAGATATTCTAACCTTGTGCGTACCCAATGTTTTTCTTCAGTAAAATAATCTTCCACTAAAATCTCTAAATCAATTCCTGCAGAAAGAATCAAATTCTCTCGAACTGATTTGAACACAAAACGCTCTTTTTCTTCGTCGTACTTTAAGATCCCTGTATCTAAAATCGGCAAAGAGTAATAGTCTAATTCCCTCTTTACTTTCAATAAATGATGGAATACTTCATTGTAAACTTGTTCTAATTGCCGACCTTCTGAGTTATTCGGGTAATCGATCATCACACGTTCTTTTTTTGTATCATAATATTTATGATTAAGTTCCGTGAGATAATTATGTAATTTTGTTATTTCTAACTGTAGCTCTTCTCGTTTCGCTTCATCTATTCTCATCTATTTTTCCACCTTATTATCTCAGCTGTGTTTTCTCTATTTTCTCTTATTTTACTACAGATTTGTAAGTTAAGCGATGAAAAAAATCGTTATTCCCCATGATACTGCCCGATGTCTTAGCATCCTAACAGTCATGTCTGTTATATTAGCTAACCTATCCGAGATAAAAGATGTAAAATCGTTATCTAAATGTGAATAAACTGTTATTCGAAAAAAACTTTTACGTGGATCATCATCCATAATCAACGACCGTCATTCAAAATCTTTTGAAAAAAATCGCTTAATCAAAAAATCGAAAAGTTCCAAAAATAGTTGCACCTATCTTTGAACCTCTTCGATTTATTTCTCTTTACTTACTCTTAATGACAGACTTTATCCTTTTTAAACATCATATTGATGGTTTTCGTCAGCTATCACCACACTGCTATCATAACCAGTGATTTTTATATTGTTTTCTCCTTTGATCACTGTTTTGATTGGTAATTCTTCATTATTTTTTGTGACAGTTGACATCCCTAATAGATCAATATCTAATCCAATCTCTCCATTATCAAGAAAGTCTACATAGCAATTTTCTAACATAACTGTTCCTTGGGTATTTTTGAATCCATTTAAGAATAGATTCCCATACTTGGCATTCAATTCGATGTTTGAAATATCTGAATTATCAATATTTACATAACTTTGCACAGAATTTACTTTGACTTTTTTTCCATCAACTTTATTAAATGTAATGTATCCACCATTATTTGTAACGGAAACATTCTCACTCACTACGTCATTTAATAAAAGTTGTCCTTGCTCTCCTTCTAACACAAGTTGATCTAAAGGAAGTTCGCTAGGAACTGTCAGAGTGATTTTGGATGTGTTATTCATTACATGAAACAAGACGTTTTGTTCACGACCATTTCCGTTAATCGTCAAAGTATCTCCTTTAGTAGTGACTTGAGGTTTACTTGCTTTTTCATACGTAGAGTTAACTTCAAAATTTTTGCCACGTTTGATCTCAACTTGTTGGTATTGTGCATTGACCACTATTTTGTTGATTTTTTCTTTTGTCGATATCACTTGTGAGTCATGGTTCATTTCGACCAATTGAGGGCCATTTTCCCAAGCAAGGCTTCGGTGCGTCCCAAACGCATAGGTTGTCCCGGCAAGTAAGCCACCACTAACCATCAAGCCTAGACCAGCCATTAAAAAATATTTTAATTTCATCTTCACACCTCTTTTTCTTATAACTTCGACGAATGAATCGCACGTCTCGTTACAAAACGACGTCCAACCCACTTCACAAAATTCATCATCATTTTAAATATCCATTTTGTCATTTTCAGAAGGAGCGGCGCACAGAAGACGACAGTTCCGGTAGCGAATAGCCCTAATCCAACGTAAAATAATCCACTTTCTATCGACTGCCCCAACACACCAATACCCGCAACAACTGAAAATAATCCAAGCCCTAAAACAGTAATACAACCGACATAACCACCTACCAGCAAAGCGACTAATAGACATAATAACCCCACGATCACTGCAACAAAACCAATCGCCAAAGGAATCAACAGAGGGGAGGCACATAAGCCAATCATGATCATCCAAATCAATCGAATTTGTCGTTTAGAACTTCTTGGGTTGACTTCATCTGTTGCTGAATCATCTTGTTCAGAGAAATAATTGATTTTCAATTTAAGCGCAAACTGTTTAGGCGTACCATATTCTTCAATGATTTGATCAATTGTTTTGCCAGAATCTAAAAAATATTCTTCATAATATTGAATCAAATCGAATCGGTCATCTTCAGGAATCTCTTGGATTTCCTCTATTACCTCATCTAAATATTCATTCATGTTTATTATCCTCCAATAATCGATTTAAGGAATCTCGAAAGACGATCCACTCATCAATAATATCTTCTAACCGATTATACCCCGCTGGTGTTAATTGATAATATCGACGATTTCTTCCTTCAAAGGGTTCATCATAAGTATCTAAAAATCCTTCTTTTTTTAACCTTCTTAAGACGGGATACATCGTTGACTCACTTACCGACAGGCTTTCCTGTACGATTTTAGTCAACGCATAGCCATACATATCTTCTTTACTCAATGCAGCTAATACCGTGCCATCAAGTAATATCGTTGGAACTTGGATGTGCATTCCTTCACCTTCTTTTATACAATATCTTCTTTCACAACATATTATACTACATATAATATTGTTTTAAAATATAAATGTTGATTATTTTAAATAAAACAGCATAATACTCAGATCTAAAATCTATAAATAACGACCCGAAATCAATTGTTGCTTCAGATTATTAGAGTTGAGCCATTTGAGAAAGACAAAAACATACTAAGATGAGTGGGCAAGATATTCGACAGAATACCTTACCCACTCATCTTAGTATGTTTCTTTTATAACGTAATTGATCTGGTTTTAGTTCATAATAAAACAATTGAACAGAACAACTACTTCATCATTAAAGTTTAGCTTTTTATTTTTTCAAGCTGATCACAGCTGTGGTTCCTACCTCAGGAATGCTGTTATAGCGTATCGTACCCTCATGCAATTCAAGGATTTTTTTTACCAAAGACAATCCCAAGCCATTGCCAGCCATCTGACGGCTTGTGTCTCCTTGATAAAATTTTTCAAAAATGCGATTTTGAGTTTCTTCGTTCATCCCTACACCTGAATCCGTTACTTCCAATAAAATATCTGTAGCATTTTGAGTCAAACGAATTTCGATCTTGCCATCAGGTTGATTATACTTGATCGCATTATCCATGATATTCAACCACACCTGGTATAAAAATTCTTCGTTTCCCTCATAAAAGACCGTATCCAAATCGATATGCAACTTCAACCCTTCCCATTTAGGTTGCAAAAACACGATGACTTCTCGTATTTGTTCATCTAAACGAAATTTATGCTTTTCGATTTTGACACTTTGGTTTTCTAACTTATTTAGTTTCAAGATATTTTCAGTCAACTGTGAGAGCTGAGTAATATTTTCAATCAATCGTTGCAAAAACACTTGCTTCTCTTCTTCTGGAATATCTGGTGCTTGTAACAATTGGACATAGCCTTGGATCGTCGCTAGTGGTGTTTTAAACTCATGTGAAACACTCGAAACAAAATCATTTCTTAGCGTTTCGATGCTATTGAGTTCTTGGACCATCACGTTGAAATCTTTATATAACTGTTGGACTTCTGCGACTTTGGGAGGTTCCTCCATTCGAATAGAAAAATCACCTGTAGCTACTTTACTCATATTTTTACGTAGTTCACTGATTGGCTTCAAGATCCTATGACCGACAAAGCCAGAGATTACCGTGCCGACGATCATGCTAAAAAAAGCAAAAACGAATAACGGATAGAGTGTTGGTCTTTCAGATGGCGTAACGTTTTGATGAGAAAGCAAAAAAATAAAGCCTAAGAAGCACAGTAGAGTCACTAATATTGAAACAAACACAATGCTAGCAAAGTAGATCCACAGTTGAGAGTATAATTTCTTTTTCATCTTTTGACCTCCGCTTTATACCCGAGTCCTCTAACGGTGATGAGCTGAAAATCTTCACTTGCTTCAAAACGTGTCCTTAATCGTTTGATATGTACATCGATCGTTCGTTCTTCTGTATTTGTATCCAACCCCCAAATATCGTCCATCAATTGTTGTCTCGTAAAAATCTTATTCGGGTAAGCTAACAGTTTGTAAAGCAAAAGAAATTCTTTCTGAGGCAGCACACTAACCTTTTCATTTTGTCTCACTTCATACGTTTCCTGATCTAAGGTAGTATTTCCAATGTTCAATTGATTACTATGATTGATTTTTGCTCGCTTTAATAACGCTTCCACACGTAAAACCATTTCATTGACATCTACGGGTTTCGTCATGTAATCATCCGTTCCTAACTGGAAACCGCGTTTTTTATCTTCAAAATCGGCTTTAGCCGTGATCATCAGCACAGGAAGCTCTATTTTCCCATCTCGTAAACTTTCCAACAATTCATAACCATCCATCTCAGGCATCATGATATCGGTAATAATCAATTCTACATGAAAATTTTCCAATCGTGCTAGTGCTTCTGTTCCACTACTAGCTGTGACTACCGAAAACCCAGCATGTTCTAATACTGAACGATAAAGCAATTGTAAATTTTCATCATCTTCTACTACTAATATACGGTTCATTTTATTCCCTCGATTTTTTGAAAAATTTCTTGTTTCTTTCTGATTGTTCATATTGAGTTAACATTCATTGATTATACTGCGTTTATTGTTCTGATATACTTTTAAGTATACCGAATATTCTAATAAGAAAGAAGGACGAATATGCTACAACTTAAAGATATAAAGAAATATTATAAAGTTGGCGAAACAACGACTAAAGCATTAGATGGCGTATCTGTTGCCTTTAGAAAAAAAGAATTTGTTGCCATTCTTGGTCCAAGTGGTTCAGGAAAAACAACGATGTTGAATGTCATCGGTGGCTTAGACAACTATGATTCCGGAGATATGGTGATCAACGGAAAGTCCACAAAAGACTTTAAAGATAGTGATTGGGATGCTTACCGAAACAATTCGATTGGTTTTATTTTTCAAAGTTATAACTTGATTGGACATTTAGGAATCATCGAAAATGTTGAATTAGGGATGACACTTAGCGGTGTGGCCAAAGAAGAAAAACGCCAAAAGGCTGAGGAAGCCTTACGCCGTGTCGGTTTAACGGACCATATGCACAAAAAACCAAACCAATTATCTGGCGGACAAATGCAACGGGTCGCAATTGCCCGTGCTTTAGCCAACGATCCAGATATCCTCTTATGCGATGAACCAACTGGAGCACTAGATACCGAAACAAGTATCCAAATCATGGAATTGATCCAAGAACTATCTAATGAGAAGCTAGTAATCATGGTTACCCATAACCCTGATCTTGCTCATCAATATGCAGATCGAATCATTGAATTTTCAGATGGTAAAATCTTGGCAGATTCACATCCTCATATCGAACGACCAAAAGATGATCAATTCAATTTACGTCGGACAAAAATGAGTTTCTGGACAGCCTTGAAACTTTCATTTAATAATATCCGCACGAAAAAGGGGCGAACATTTTTGACGTCCTTTGCTTCAAGTATTGGGATCATCGGGATTGCGATCGTCTTGGCATTATCTTCAGGCTTCCAAAAACAAATTGATAAAACACAGTCTGAAACGATGGCAAAATTCCCGATCACTATCTCCAAAGTGACAACCAATCGTTCAACAGATTCTGCTTCATTGGGTACGAGTAAAGCGGATTATCCAAATACAAAACAGGTAACTGCTAAAATCAGTGATGAAGATAAAGCACAGCACACCAATAAAATCGACCAATCTTATGTAGATTATGTCAAAGATATCGATCCTAATTTAAGTAATAATATTGGCTTTACTCGTGCTACTGGTATCAATATGCTTCGCCAAGTTGATGGTAAAGTGCAACCAGTAAGTTTCTCTAACCAAAACCCTGAAAACGAATCATTATCATTATCAAGCACGATGTCTGCTATGACGGGTGTCGGTGTTTCCAGTTTTCCAACACAGTTAGACAATCAAAAAGAAAACTTTTTAAAAGCGAACTATTCACTGCTTTCAGGCAGTTATCCTGCTTCTGCGAATGACGTGGTCTTGATCGTAGATGGTAACAACAATACAAATATCAATGCCTTGAAAAACCTGGGCTTTGATGTAAAAGACGGTCAAAAATTAGACTTTGATCGCATTGTTGGGACAACTTTCAAAGTGATCAACAACAATGATTACTACACGAAATTACCTACTGGCAACTTTATTCCAAATACTGATTACGATACGATGTATGCTAATTCAACGAGTGAAGTAAAGATTGCAGGGATTTTACGAGTAAAATCTTCTTCAACAATGAATCTTCTTTCCCCTGGAATCGCATATAGTGATCAATTAACGACACAAATCGTTAACGAAAATAAAGATTCTGAGATTGTAAAAGCGCAAAAAGATAGTGATACGAATGTGATGTCCAACGAAAAAGTGGATGAAACAGCTAAACAATCACTGATCAGCTATTTAGGCGGTGACAGCATTCCAACTAGCATCATGATCTATCCAAATAACTTTGGTGACAAAGAAAAAATCCTTGATTACTTAGATGCTTACAACAAAGGAAAAGCAGAAGAAGATAAAATCATTTACTCTGACTTAGCAGGAACAATGACTGAATTGACTGGTGGTTTGATGGATGCCATCACTTATGTATTGGTTGCTTTTGCTGGTATCTCACTAGTGACAAGTATGATCATGATCAGTATTATCACGTATACTTCAGTCATCGAACGTACCAAAGAAATCGGGGTGTTAAAAGCATTAGGGGCTCGTAAAAAAGATATCACTCGTGTCTTTGATGCAGAAACTTGTATCTTAGGAATTTCTTCGGGCTTATTAGGTGTTTTGATTGCTTGGTTAGCAACGTTCCCAATCAATCATTTACTCTATCAAATGACTGATCTAAAAAATGTGGCTCAATTGAACCCACTCCATGCACTGATCCTCGTGATCGTCTCTACGATCTTAACGATGTTAGGTGGGCACATCCCAGCAAGAATGGCTGCTAAAAAAGATGCAGCGATTGCTCTGCGTGCAGAATAAACGATTGATATTGTTTGAAAGAGATTGAGAAGTCCTTAGCAGCAAGAAATAAGAAGGAATTTCCGGCAATTGACAAGAAACACAAATACTTGTTTTCCCTGTTGATTGTCGTCTACTTGGTTCTTCTCAAATTTTTGGACAATTTCGGCTTATTGCCGAAGGTCAGACTTTGAACACTATTTATTCTTTTTTAGAGATACTAGAAGAAACTGAGACAAGTTTTAGCTCAGTTTCTTCTTTATTTTTTAGTCAGTAATATTATGTGTTAGAAACAACATAGCATGCACTGTTGACTGGATTGTAAGAATAGTAGATGTACCACTCTTGCGTGTAGACCCCCCAGCACATATTGCTTCTCCAATTGCAACTTTAGAGCTGTAGTTATTCCCTATTTCTGTACCTATGTTTTTTACAGTTAAATGATAGAATATGCATCTTTTAGAAAACGCTTAAATAGCCAAAATTATTTTTATGTATTTGAAACTTTTTCCTATTTATTTGACTCTAATAGATGTAAGAGAAAAAATCTTTATGAAGTGGGAGGAAAATCGTGTGCCCAGTGATTTATTTTTAGTAAAAAAAGCAAAGGAGGGAGATAAAGAGGCATTTGTCCAATTGTTTAAAAGTTATGAAGCTGTTCTCTATAATACAGCGCGTAAGTTTTTGAACAATTCAGAAGATATTGCAGATTGTTTACAAGAAACAGCATTGACGGCCTACAAAAATATCCAAAGCGTGCAAAAACCAGAATATTTTAACACCTGGTTATGCAAAATTCTCATTAATAATTGCAAAAAAATTCTCAAAAAATCAAAGAAAGAAACTTTTTATGTAGAATACGAGGAAGAAAAAAATACAACGATACGTTCAATGGAATTAAAACACATGCTACAAAAATTAGATTTGAAATATCGAATTCCGTTGGTGCTCTATTACTATAATGGGTTTTCCATCAAAGAAATCAGCACGATATTATCTGAACCAGTCAATACAGTGAAGACACACCTTGCTCGAGGGAAAAAACTACTAAAAATAGAGGAGAGCTAGGAGGAGAAAAAATGACTATTTCTGAAAAGAAATTTATGGAAGAACTCAAAAAAGAGGAACGCTTACCCTCAGAAGTACGAACCAAATTAGAAGCCACCTATGACTCTATACGAAAGGAGAAACAGGTTCCACTTAAAAACTACATAAAAAAACGGGGTTATTTGATAGCTGTTGCCGTATTTCTCATAAGTATCTGTTTGTATGCTTACTCACCCTTAGGCACTGCAACTGCTAATTTTTTACGGTTTGGGAAATTTACTTCTGAAACATTGAATCATGAAGGGTTTATTTCCAGCCAACAACTTACAGCTTATGATAAAAAAGCAGATATACAGTTAACAGAACTCTATGTAGATAAAAATGAACTAGGGTTACATTTTACTGTTCATCTTCCAAAAAACTCGGAGCTTTTAAACAAAAAATGGGAGAAATATGGATTAAATTTTGGGATCAAAAATGGGCAAGATCAGTATTTGATTGATTTTCGTTCAGGTCTAGCAGAAGAAAAAGAAGACTTGTCGCTATTCCGTTCGATCAATGAGGAACAGACCATTGATCGAGAAACAAACACATTGGAATTTATTTACAATCTACATCCTACAAAAACGGGCTCGGTTCCCTCTCTTGAAGAGACAACCATACAAATCAATGGCATCACAGCCTACAGAACAAGTGACCCAAAAACATATTCTATTTTTAAAGGCGAATGGGAACTACCTATTGATACAAGTAAGATCAACTATTTTGACGAAATAAATTTTACTCCAAAAAATAATCACCTTTTACCGATTGAGCGAGCAATGGCATATCCTACTAATTTTGTCATTCGTTTTAAAGATGAACAAGACTTTTTGAAAAAGTTGCCAAAACCAAAAAGTAATGCCGACAACAATATTCAATTAAAAATAGTAACTGAAAAGACGACAACCTATTACCCATATTCTAAATTTACTTCTGTTACTGAAGGGTCAAATAACTATTGGGATATGACTTTTGACTATTCTGGATATGATCAACAAGCCTCGATTTATCTCGAATTGAAAGGAATCGGAGAAATTGAGTTAGAAAAATAGATCGGATTGTGGCAAATCCATCATGGTAGTTAATAAAAAATGAGCAGAAGACAACTATCTTCTGCTTTAATTTTTTGGAATCACTTCTACAGAAACGATATCACCGATGTCTTTCTCAATTTTTTTACGAATATCTTTACGTATCCCTAAGATGTAGCAAATTGTTCCATCTTCGTTTTTCACCCCCATATTCACAATACTTCCCTCATATGCTACTTCATCAAATGTCGCTTGAACTTTGACTCGACCTACACCAAACTCTTCTCTGAGATCATAAGGAAAAATGATATATGCGCCACCCTTGCCTATTTCAGAAGCATAAATTTTTGACTGGAAAGAATATTTTTTTTGCATTTCCCCACCCCTTTTTTGTTCAGTATAACAAAAAAAGGACCCTCCACAGCTGATCGTTCAACTGTAGGGAGGAGCCCTTTTTGAAATTAACTGATTCTTGCACTTACTTGATTAGCTGACTATTTATTGGCTTTGACTTCTTCAACTAATTTCGTTAATGCTTGTTGTTGGAATTGCGTTGCTAATTCTTTTGACAAGGTTGCTTGTTCTTCTGGCGTCATGGCTGGATTTTCAGTCATAGCTTTCATCAGACCTTCTTGTACAAAAGCCTTTGCGTCGCTTTCCATCGTACTTTGTTGTTCTTTTACTCGTTGCGCTAATGTTTTTGCTTGATCCGTACTTAATTCGATCCAATCAGCTGGAATTTTAAAGGTGTTCACACGACTTGCATACTCGTGGTTATTGTCCGCTAGATTGAACCAGAATTTATACATATCATTTTTATAGACCCAATAAGTTGTTTTTGCTACTTTTTGCGCTTGACCAGTCGTACGTTCTACTTTATTGGTTTCATTATCAGTACCGGTAGCTTTTGGTTTCTTTTGGTCTTCACTCGTACGGTAAAGGTAGACTTTTTCAGTCCCGTCACCTAACGCTTGATATAAAAGCATATTTGCACTATCTGAATCAGCACTTGATACGATGTTAGTGGTTTTCGTTTCAGTTACTTTTTCCATGCCAAAATGGTTGGATAAATTAGCCACGATCAACCCTAAGGATGCCACAAAGACTAACCCAAAAAGTAATGATACAATTGTTTGCCAAGCTTTTTTTGCAAAGATATTCATTAGGGCAAAAGCCACTAAACTAATGATCAATACGAAAATAATCATGCTTTATCCCCCGCTTTCGCTAGAACAGGTTCTTTTCTCTTCAATAAGAAGGCAATCACAAAACCAATCACACCAAAGACGATCGCCACAAAGAATGCTGCGTGGTAACCAGATAATGTCGCATTGATCGCTTGGTCTTTATAAGTTAAAGGCGTGCTTTCTAAGACTGATTTTGCAGGTAGATTATCTTTTGTTACATTGGTCAATACACTGATCAAAATAGCTGTCCCAATCGAACTAGCAATTTGTCGGAAGGTATTGTTTACTGCAGTCCCATGACTGATCAGTTTGTTTGGTAAAGCATTCATACCAGATGTTGTTACTGGCATCATAACCATAGAGATCCCAAACATCCGAATCGCATAAAGAACAACAATATATAAAACAGGCGTTGTTTTTGTTAAGAAAGCAAATGGTGCTGTTGCAGCGGTTAGCACGAACATCCCGACAATCGCTAAACGTTTTGCACCGTGTTTATCAAAGATCGCACCTGTGATCGGCATCATCGCCCCCATAATCAAGGCACCGGGTAGTAACATCAAGCCAGAATGAAAAGCTGATTCACCACGGATATTTTGGATATATAGAGGAACAACCATTTCAGCACCGACCATCGCCATATTCGTTACACCAGCTAAAACTGCTGCAATCGTAAAGGTTGATGATTTAAATACACGCAGTTCCAAGAATGGATTTTCCAAACGAAGTTGGCGCCATGCAAATAAGGCAATAAATATTACCCCTACGATCAAGAAGCCGATCACTTTCGCACTGCCCCATCCAGCGTCACCGACACTTGAAAAGCCATAAAGCAAACTACCAAATCCAATTGTTGAAAGGATAGCAGATAGAATATCGATACTTGGATTTGATAACGGAATAACGCTTCGCATCAAGAAAAAGGCTAAGACCAAAACTAAGACGACAATTGGTAAGACCATACCAAATAGATCACGCCAATGATAGTTATCAATAATATAACCTGATAATGTTGGTCCTAAAGCTGGAGCCAATCCAATAACGATTCCTGACATCCCCATGGCAGATCCTCTTTTTTCTGGTGGGAAAATCGATAACATAATATTTTGTAATAAAGGCATTGAAACACCCACACCACAGGCTTGGATCAAACGTCCAATCAATAAAGTACTAAAGTTAGGGGCAACAAAACAGGTAATTGTTCCGATTAAAAAGACTGACATTGCTGATAAATATAAACTTCTTGAACTAAATTTATTGATCAGCCAAGCAGTAATCGGAATCATGATTCCGTTAACCAATAAGAACCCTGTTGTTAGCCATTGAACACTTGATGCAGAGATATCAAAATCTTTCATCAGCGTAGGAAAAGCTGTAGTTAATAAGGTTTGATTTAATACCGTACAAAAGGTACCAATCAATAAAACGACAACTAATAGTGTCCGATTATATGGTTTGCCGTAAATATCTACGGGTTGATTTTTATTCATATTTCTCCTTCTTTCTGAATTCTTTCTGAAACCACTTGAATACTTTAGTCCTATTTCGTTCATTTGTCAACCTACTTGACACATAAGTTATCCCAAGTATAATTAAGGAAAGTTAGACAACAAAAGGAGGGACAAAAATGGTAGGAGCATCCCTGAAACGTTTATTAGAAAATGATCATTTACTGGTAGGAATCAGTGAACTAAGTGAAATTGTCGGTGTGTCTCCACGTCAGTTACGATATTGGGAACAAAAAGAATTCATTCGTTCCGTTTCTACTGGTGTGAATTGTCCTCGAAAATATCAATTACCTACTGTTATCAAGGTTGAGATTATCAAAAAATATTTAGATGAAGGCTATACGTTGAACAAATCAGCTGAAAAAGCCGAAGAACGTCTAAAAAAAATGAAGCATGTCCGCAAAGTTTTTTCCAAAGCAATCAAAGAAATCGAATTGATTGATGAAAGATATACTGTTTTATTGATCGGTGATTTCAAAGAGACAACTGAAGACTCAAAACTTTATATCATCCACGATGAAGCAACAGATGAACTCACGTATAAAATTGTCCCCGTAAGCGAAAAAATTGATTTCGAACAATTATTGAAAAATCTTTAAGCAATGGAAAATAAAATGTAGTCAATTCTCCCAATTTCTCATGTGTTTTACCAAAACAGTTTAAGAAATTGACGATAATCGACTACATTTTTTGCTTCTTTTCTATCTTTTTCAATTCACTACTATCATTAAATGAAGTTATTCAATTAAGTTTATCTTATATTCTCTATTCCATTTATTATTTCTGTCTTTTTTGCTCTTCTAATACGCCCGTCAACCAATTCGCATATTCTGTTTCTCGATTGATCGCATGGGATAAAATCAAATAGTGTCCATAATTTTCTTCTTGTTCTTTTCTTGTTGGAAATATCCTCTCTTGACGTGCCAATAGATGCGCTCGCTTTTCTTCATGAAGATCCCTTTGCTGCTCAATGATCTCTCTCAACATCGGATCATTCACATCTTTCACAAAATATAATTTCAACACAAACTCATCTCGATTGACTGGTAATTCATTCGTTGGCGTCCGAATCCATTCGTTTAACAATGCCTTTCCTTCATCCGTTAATTGATAGACTTTCTTCTCCAATTTCATCCCTGTAATTTCAACTTCATGTTTGATGATCCCTCGTTCTTCCATTCTTGCTAATTCAGGATAAATTTGACTATGCTTCGCTTGCCAAAACTCACCGATTTCATTTTTGAACGATTGGTTTAATTCATAGCCTGTCATCTTTCTTTTACTCAACAATCCTAACAAAATATAGCGTAGCGTATTTTTTCTCGCCATGCTCTCTCCTCCTTGACAAATCCTTTTATTCATTCTATCATAATCACGTAATCAAAAACATGTACTTTATTACATGTTTTAATTTAAAAGGAGCTGTTGTTTCATGAAAGAATTTAAAGATCTAGAAGATTTTATTGGTACACACTTTATTTATACGTACGATAATGGTTGGGAATATGAATGGTATGCTAAAAATGACCATACTGTCGACTATCGAATTCACGGCGGAATGGTCAAAGGCCGTTGGGTCAAAGATCAAGAAGCAGATATCGTTAAGTTAACAGATGGCGTCTTCAAAATTACTTGGACTGAACCAACTGGTACTGACGTGGCCTTGGATTTCACGCCCAATGAAAAAAAATTACATGGAACGATTTTCTTTCCTAAATGGGTTGAAGAACATCCTGAGATCACAGTTACTTTCCAAAATGAACATATAGCTGAGATGGAAGCAGCACGTGAAAAATATGAAACTTATCCAAAATTGTTAGTACCAGAGTTCGCTAACATTACTTATATGGGCGACGCTGGTCTCAATAATGAAGATGTCATTAGTGAAGCTCCTTATGAAGGAATGCCTAGTGATATCCGAGAAGGTCGTTATTTTGATAAAAACTATAAACGGATAAAATAAGAATCATTCGTAGATTTGACTATTAGTCTTATACGAATAGGGAAAAACAACCATAGCATCTCATACTATGGCTGTTTTTTTAATTAACTATTGATCTAAATAAAGCGAGCAACAAAGGATGTATTTTGAAAATTTCCTGTAATAATGATAATTTTTTTCATATTTTTTCGAATTTCTTGCCACTCTTTTAGGTAAGCTTTATGATTAAATAAGTTACACTATCAAAAAAGGAGTATGACAATTGAAAAAATATGTTCCGTATTTGACAATTTTACTATTTGCATTCTTATTTGTTATGCCAAATATCCTAACACATGACCTTATCATTGGAGCAGATGCACCATTTCATTATAACCGTTTTTACGATGCCGCTGAACAATTCGCTAATTGGGATTTCCATTATTTCCCTTCCATGTATGGATTTCAGCAAAGCGGGCGTATCGTCAATGCGATCTATGGTCCGTTGTTTGCTTATTTTCAAGGCTTGATCGTTTTAGTTTCAGGCAGTTGGTTCCACTATCAAATCTTATCAAACTTTATTCTCTTTGTGATTTCTGGTTGGTCGATGTTGACACTATTGAATTATGTTCAGGTGAAAAAATGGGTCAGCATACCAATCTCGGTATTATTTATGACGACTTATTCCATTCAATATTGGGCAATCAATCAGGGCTTTACCAGTTGGGGCACCTGTTTTTATCCCTTATGCATGATTCCATTAGTGGACTTTGTTGTTCATAAAAAATTTCCTGTCTTGAAAGTTACCTTTTCAATTGCACTGATGACTCAGATCCACTTACTGTCCACCGTTATGTTGGTACTGATGTATATCCCTTTTTATCTTTATTATTTCTTTACTCAGACAGAAAAAGGCAAAGCAATCGGGCAACTGATCAAATCTGTCCTCTTTTATTTTGTACTAACAGCAAATATTTGGGCAGGATTAGCTATCGTCTATGGTGGAAATAAGATTTTGCCACCTTTTGTCAACCGAGAGATGAGCCAAAAAGCAATCAATCTGGATGGCAGCTATTGGCTAGCGTATCCCAAGATTTTCCCAATTTTTTTATTGATCGGACTAATACTGTATCTTCTTTTCCGCCGTCACTACGACATTTTTACAAAGTTACTTTTACGCACAAGTCTTGGATTCTTCCTACTTTCAACCAGTTTGATCCCTTGGACAACACTAGTGGAAAAAGAGGTACCTTTCGTAAGCTTGATCCAGTTTCCTTTTCGTTTCTTTGTCCCATTTACCTTGCTCTTTCTACTCTTTTTAGCACTTGCGCTAAATCAATGGGAAAAGAAAAATTGGTATCGTGCGTTGAGTGTCCTATTTCTCTTTGTCGCTTCTGCACAAACGATCCAAAACCTCTATCAGCATCTGGATAAATGGCAAGACGAAACATTTGTCAGCCGTCACACGTATCTCTTTGATACACCAGCAGAGGCAAGAAAAACATTTTATGACCATGATATGTCTACTAGTTTATTCGTTTTTCAAAAGACAACACCCGATTATCTACCAATCTATCATGAAACTAAAGCAAATAAATATGATCGCTATAATGAAGAAATCTTGGAAGGAGAAACCACGTTCATTAAATCTCATCCTGGAGGACGTTTAACGATCAAATGGAAAAACACTGGGGAAGAAACTGTCCATTTACCAGTCATTGTCTATGACCGCACAGTGTTACTGCAACACGGCAAAAAATTGACAGATTATCAATTAACAGATATCGGTACTCCTATCGTCAAACAGCACAATGGAATCAATGAGATCACTCTCTATTATGATTTACCAATTTTCTTTTACTTTGTGATGGCATTCTTCCTGATTGGTTGGTTCGTTTTGATCGGACTCTTTGTCAAAAATCGTTACCAGGTTGGGAGGATAACTAAAAAATAAGGGACTTGCTTCTGTGGATCAAAAAGATAAATTCTCAACACGGAAGCTGTCTCTTTTTTATACCTTTTTATAAAATAGCAAACAAATCGTCAAATATAGTAGTCCTAATAAACGAATCGTGTTAGTAGCTACTTTTTTTTCTAAACATAAGAAAAAATATTTATTTACTCTCTTCTTTTATAAACTATACTAGAATACAGAAAAGAAGGAGTGATACATATGCCTCAAACAACGAATCGACAATTGACTTTGAAAAAAAAATCGGACATGCTTTTGTTCATCAATCTACGAATACTACCCTTAATACTGAGTCTCACCTTGAAATGATACTTAAAGATCTACCTGAGGATTCGCTATCAATTAAAGAATCAACTAATGAACAGCTGTATGAGCTGCCAAATAGTAAGACTGAGCCGCTATATGTAACTGTAATTGTTGATCGATCACCTACGCCCATTTCAAATGTTCGGTCAACGAGTGAATCAACTTGTATTAATGACCAAGATTATTCTAAAAGAAATACCATTTTAGACATTTTAAAAAAAACTGCAAACTCTCCTGAAGAGGTAAAAGAGCTGACAAGCATCATAGAGCAGTTAATTAATGAACTGCCACATCGTGAGCCTAGCGGTGAAGTTCTGCAACCTCATGAGCCTAAAATCAAAGATTCCCTCGTTGTACTTTTGAATCTTTTAGATAACTTGCCAATTCTAACCGATTCCGATAAAGATCGATTTATAGACCATTTTGATATTTTACATGAGGAAGTACTACATAATACCAATTTACAAAAAAATACACCGGTAACTAAAGAGTCCGACTCCTTGAAAAATGTCCGAGAATTCATTTCTGCCAATCGGAAAAAAAGTCCAGCCGAGTTAAAAAAACAATGCAGAGACCAAAGAAACAGAGAATTTTATTGCCTTCCTCCTTGGTGCTTCCCATCGCACTAACAGTCATTTCATTATCTAATCAAATTTCTGCACGTAGCTGAAGCTGCTGCAAACAAAAAGTCCCATAGAAAGGATGTATCCATTTTTCTTTCTATGGGACTTTTTGATTATTTTATTGAATGGGGCTGACCGTTATCTCTACTCCATAATGGTCACTTACAATGATTTCTTGTTTTCCATCAAAAATACTACGATAAAAAGGAACTGAGAATTCCTGTGGTACATAGATATAATCGATTCTTAACTGCTCTGTATTCGTTTCCCATCCATCGATTTTCTGTTCAATGGTTGCCTGACCATGAACTTCTTGGGCAACAGTATAGGAATCGACAATCGCAAGAGGGCTTTTTTCAACCAAGCGATAGCCTGCCTCTCCTGCTGGGTTGTTAAAATCCCCCATTAAAAACAGCGGATTTGAGAGATTAGCTAAGTGTTCCATCAAGCAATGCCATTCAAAAGCAAAGCCCTTCGTTTCATCTATCCACCAAGAAAAATGACAGCTTGCTAGAGTGATTGTTTGGTCATCGATCATCGTCTGACAGATCAAAATTTTCCGAGTGTGGTAATCCTCTTTTTGCTTTGTTTCAGAAACATAGATTGCTTCACTGGTTAGTGGTGTCTTAGAAAGCAGCGCATTCCCCTCTTCATAAATCCCATAACCGACATGACTCATTTCCCAACTCCAATAATAGTCTTTCCCTTGTTTGGCTAAGTAGCGCACCAAACAATAAGCAAAATTATCGACATGGACGGGCGATTGTTCTATAACTGGACAAAATTTGTTTAATTCTTCATTCACGATACTTTCGGAAGTGATTAATTGATTGACTTCTTGTAAAGCAATCACATCATAATCTGCTTGACAGATTTTATCTACGATCTGGCGCATCTTTTCTTCTGGTGATTCTTCTAACCAGCTATGTGTATTCAAAGTCATCATCTTCATCTTCAATTCTCCTTATTGATTAAAACTTACTTCATTTCTTTTATGATAGGATAGCGATGGATTATTAGCTGTGATTGTTTACCTGCTCGCAGATATTCAAAAAAATAAGTCTGAGAACTCAAAAACGAAGTATAGCGTTTTCGTGTTTTCAGACTTATTTGAGAAACAGAAAAACTGACTATCGGAAACCAAATAAGGAATTAAATTTGGTACTGGTCATCTTACTCATTATTGTTGGGTGTCTTTTATAATGATCACAGTTTTATTTCGCCAATTACTGTTCCTAATTCCGTTGGTCCTAAATGTTTGAGAATCATTTCATTGACTTTCCCATCCGTAAATACCACCATAATCGTTATATCTTTTCCTTCATTTTTGATTTCGGTTAGATTCATTTGTGCCAGTTTTGCTCCTGCTTCAACGGTTTGACCTTCTGTTACCAGGATTTCAAAAGCTGGTTGATCCATTTGGACTGTGTCGATTCCCATATGGATTAGTACTTCTGCACCTTCTTCTGTTTCCATTCCAATAGCATGTTTGGTTGGAAAAATACTAACTACTTTCCCAGTAATAGGTGCCACAACTTCACCAGTCGTTGGAATAACAGCAAAGCCATCCCCCATCATTTTCTTTGAAAAAACAGGATCATTGACTGTTGCCAAGTCTATCACTTCACCAGCTGCTACAGTCTGCAACTCTTTTCGTATACCTAACGTTTGATTATTAGCTGTTTCTTTTTCAACAACAACTTCTTCTACTGGAGCTGGGATAGGCGCCCCCGATCGAAGCAAATCTTCGATATCTGATTTTAATACATCGGCTTTTGGACCATAGACAGCTTGTACACCATTATCTTTGACGATTAGCCCCATAGCGCCTGCACGTTTCCATTCTTCTTCTGAACCTACTTTCTCACGATCAGCTACACTCACACGTAACCGTGTCATACATGCATCTACATCTTTGATATTATCTTTCCCGCCTAATAAGTGAATGATTTTGATGATTTGTGGGTCTGACGTGCCAGCTTGGACTGTCGTTTGTTCTCCATTCCCATTGCTATCGTTACTGTCACTATCATAATTACCATTACGCCCTGGTGTAGCAAAATTGAATTTTTTGATCATGAAGTTTGCCACAAAGTACGTAACAACTCCAAACAAAATGACGCAAATGACGAAGTTAAGCAAATCGCCACCAAGTCCAGCTTTCATCGCTAGAGGCGTTCTAGTTAACAATTCGATGTTTCCAAAGGAATGAACACGTAACGGTAATAAATCTGCCATTGCAAATGCTGCCCCTTGGATCACAGAATAAACAATATAAAGTGGAACTGCAGCAAACATAAACATAAATTCTAATGGTTCAGTAACCCCTGTTAGAAAAACAGCTAATGCAGCTGAGAAATACATGGAACGATAGCGCGCTTTTTTATCAAGATCAACATTTCGATACATGGCTAAAGCTAACCCCATTAAAATACCAGAAGAACCAATCATTTGTCCCACTTTAAAACGAGCTGGTGTCCAGTTGTTCAACACAAATTCATACTGTGACAAATCCCCCGCACCTTTTAAATTGACCAAATCAGTAGCCCAAGCTAACCATAAAGGATCTTGTCCAAAGACTTGCGTTCCTGCTTGTGCACCAGATAAGATTTCATACGTGCCCCCTAATTGCGTATAATTGATCGGAATCGTCAACATATGATGCAAACCAAAAGGTAACAATAATCTTTCTAAGGTACCATAAAGAAATGGCGCTAAAACCGGTGCACTTTCTTGTGACTGAGCAATCCAAAGACCAAAATTATTAATACCTGCTTGGACATTTGGCCAGACAACAGCCAATACTAAAGCTACAATCGTTGACCAAAGAATCACTACAAAAGGAACAAATCGTTTTCCATTAAAGAAAGATAACGCATCAGGCAATTTACGATAATTGTAATATTTATTATAGGCCATTGCACCAACAAAACCAGCAATAATCCCTACAAACACGCCCATATTCAACGCAGGTGCCTCTAATACGCTGGTAAAAAATCCTTTGACCATGATCTTCGTGCCAAATAATGTATGGGTAAAGGCATCTTCATTTGCTAGCATCTCACTCGTCACTCCGAAAATCGCTCCCGTGATCCGGTTGATCAAAACAAATGAGATCCCTGCCGCAAAAGCACCACCTGCACGCTCTTTTGCCCAACTTCCACCTATTGCTAAAGCAAACAACAGATGTAAATTCCCGATGATCGCCCAACCAATATTTTCAATGACACCACCCGTTGTTACTAAAAAAGCTAAGTTAGGGTCAATCAACGGGATAGATTTCCCGATACTGATCATCAAACCCGCAGCTGGCATCACTGCCACAACAACCATTAAAGCTTTCCCAAATTTTTGCCAAAACTCAAAATTAAATAATTTCTTCATAACTCCTGCTCTCCTTTATGCAATCGGTTTCGTTGTTAGTTATTATAGCCTTTGTTTCTTTTTTTGTAAATGCTTTATTTTTGATTTTATTCACTTTCTACCCAAACAGTCGCTATCAGAAGAATCATTTTCTTTTCGCATTTAGTAGTAACTTATTATCAAAACAGTTAATGTTTTCCAGGAAAATTATCTTTTCATTTCTTTATTTTAAATCCCCGCTAAAAAATTCTGCTTTATTTATATTGACTTACGCAATCGGTTGCGTTTATTATAAACGTATAAATGAAATTATCTAGGAGGAGTACAATGAAACAAATCAAGCGCCTATTTCAAATTGATCCTTGGAAGATCAGCACCAACACATTAGATCGGGAAAATCTCCGTTTACAGGAATCTTTAACTAGTATTGGTAACGGATACATGGGCATGCGAGGGAATTTTGAAGAAGCCTATTCAGGTGATCATCATCAAGGAACTTATTTAGCTGGGGTTTGGTACCCCGATAAGACTCGTGTTGGTTGGTGGAAAAATGGCTATCCCGAATATTTTGGCAAAGTGATTAATGCAATCAATTTTATTGCCATGGATATCTATATCGATGAGCAATTATTAGACCTTGCTACAATCGAACCAGAAGACTTTTATTGGGAATTGAATATGAAAAACGGTGTGTTATCACGTAGTTACACAGTAACGACTGCAACTAACAAACTAAAGATCACCTTTGAACGTTTTTTAAGTATCGTCAAAAGCGAAGCTGCTTATATTCGTTTAACAGTTACGATGCTCGAAGGAAATGGCACGGTCAAAGTCATCTCTAAATTGGATAGTAACGTTCAAAATGAAGATAGTAACTATGATGAACATTTTTGGAATGAAATCGGTCGAGGTACTTCTGATGAAACAGCCTACTTAATGACCAAAACGATTCCAAATAATTTTGCGATCGAACAATTTACCGTAACAGCTGCCATGAGACATTTCGTGAATGAAGAATTAGCGCAACCAATTTACCACGAAGATACATTAGCCGTCCTTGGGGAATTTTCTTTCGACTTAACAACGAATCAATCCGTGACACTTGATAAAGAAGTGCTTGTATTGACGAGCCGTAACATCCCCGAAGCACAGCAAGTCCAACAGATCCTCCAAGAATTTAGTGACTTACAAAGTCATTATCTGCAAGCAAAAGCAGAACAAACCACTGCTTGGAGCAAACGCTGGGCACTGGCTGATGTGGTGATCGAAGGTGACGAGGAAGCACAGCAAGGGATTCGTTTCAATCTTTTCCAACTATTTTCTACTTATTACGGCGAAGATGAACGTTTGAATATTGGACCCAAAGGCTTTACAGGAGAAAAATACGGTGGTGCTACTTATTGGGATACGGAAGCTTACGCTGTCCCCTTATATCTTGCTTTAGCAAAACCTGAAGTGACAAAAAATCTCCTTAAATATCGCCATAATCAATTGCCTCAAGCTATTCATAATGCCCAACAACAAGGTTTAAAAGGCGCCTTGTACCCAATGGTTACTTTTACAGGGGTCGAATGCCACAACGAATGGGAAATTACCTTTGAAGAGATCCATCGTAACGGTGCGATCGCTTATGCGATTTACAACTATACGAACTATACAGGTGACACCGCTTATTTGAAAAAAGAAGGATTAGAAGTATTAGTTGAGATTGCTCGTTTTTGGGCAGATCGGGTTCATTTTTCAAAACGTCATAACAAATATATGATCCATGGCGTGACTGGTCCGAATGAATATGAAAACAACATCAATAACAACTGGTATACCAATACGATAGCTTGCTGGGTATTAACGTATACCCGGGAAAACTATTTAAAATTCCAAACAGAAACTGCTATAACGGTCACTGACGAAGAACTAACGAATTGGCAAACCATTGCAGAAAATATGTATTTTCCTAAAGATGAAGAATTAGGTATTTTTGTCCAACATGATACATTTTTGGATAAAGAATTATTGCCGGTATCAGAGCTATCTCCTAGCGAGCTTCCATTAAACCAACATTGGTCTTGGGACAAAATCTTGCGTTCTTGTTTCATTAAGCAGGCGGATGTGCTACAAGGAATCTATTTCTTCAACGACTCGTTTAGCAAAGAAGAAAAACAACGAAACTTTGATTTTTACGAACCAATGACCGTTCATGAGTCTTCCCTTTCACCAAGTATCCATGCCATTTTAGCTGCTGAATTAGGTATGGAGGATAAGGCAGTGGAAATGTATCAACGGACAGCCCGCCTTGATTTAGATAATTATAATAACGATACCGAAGACGGCTTACACATCACGTCGATGACTGGTAGTTGGCTCGCAATCGTCCAAGGATTCGCTCAAATGAAAACAGATCACGAACAGTTACGTTTTGCTCCTTTCTTACCAAACACGTGGACAGCCTACTCCTTCCATGTGAATTATCGTGGTCGTTTATTATTTGTTTCGGTGTCTAGTGAACAGGTGCAATTGACCTTAGTATCAGGCGAAAGTTGCCCATTAAAGGTGTACGAAAAAACGTATCTTTTAGAAGACCAGTTAAAGGTACCTTTGCGTAAGGAGGAATTAGATGTTTAAAGGAGTTTTGTTTGACTTAGATGGGGTGATTACAGATACTGCGGAGTTTCATTATCGCGCTTGGAAAAAATTAGGTCAGGAAATCGGTGTTCCCATTGATCGAACATTCAACGAACAATTGAAAGGGGTTAGTCGAGAAGATTCACTTCGCTTATTGCTTTCCTACGGACAAAAAGAAAGTGAGTTTTCCCCACAAGAATTTCAAGAATTAGCGCACAGAAAAAATGAGTACTATCTTGAAATGATTCAAGCGATCACGCCTACAGATGTTTTTCCAGGGATATTGCCATTACTTGAAGAATTGAGAGCAAACAAGATCAAGATTGCCCTTGCTTCAGCTAGTAAAAACGGACCTTTCCTCCTTGCTAAAATGGCATTAACGCCATTTTTCGATGCAATTGCCGATCCTGCAACGATCAAACTGGGTAAGCCGGCTCCCGATATTTTCTTATTGGCCGCAAAAGAAATTGGCTTATCCCCACAAGAATGCATCGGGATCGAAGATGCACAATCTGGGATCAAAGCAATCCGTGCTAGCGGGGCATTTCCAATTGGTGTTGGACGAATAGAAGATCTTGGAAAAGATATCCCAGTCGTACCTGATACGACTTGCCTTACACTAGACTATTTAAAAAATGAGTGGACACAGTATGTCTAAACCTTCCATCACTGTGATCCCCATTCCCAACACCAACTTGAAGCAAATCACATTGAAGAACGACGAACTCACAGTCGTTCTTCTCAACTACGGGGCAAGGCTTCATCAAATTCTAGCTCCAGATAAAAATGGTCACTTAGAAAATGTCTTATTATCTTATGATTCCTTAGAAGACGTTTTAAAAGATCAAAGCTATTTTGGGGCAACGATTGGACCAGTCGCTGGCAGAATTAAAAATGGCTCTTGGGCTGATCATCAGCTAGAAAAAAACGAAGGAAATCACCATATCCATGGTGGTTCAAACGGTTGGGCATTTCAGTATTGGGAGGTAGAAGTTTTTGAGACTCCTACAGCGATCGGTGTTGTTTTTTATTTGCAGGATACTTTTTCCGGTTATCCCGGTCCGATCACCGCAACCGTTACGTATCAGATTGTTCAAAATAATTTAGAAATGATCACCAAGACAAGCAGCTCGACTGAAACCATCTGCAACCCAACGAATCATGCGTATTTCAATCTTTCTGGCAATGGCAAACGAGATATCTACGATCATGAACTAACGATCCAAACAGATGGAATATTAGCCTTAGATCACGAAAAAATACCAACTGGTGAAGTGATCGCTCTCAGCGACTTACCGCTTAATTTTAAACACCCACATTCGCTACTGGAAATTTTAACGAATGATCCAAACGGACTAGATGATGCTTTTGTTTTAAGTACGCCTAAACGAACGAAGAAAATACTTACCTTGACCGAAAAGCAAGCGGGGCGCCAGTTGTCTATAGCAACGACGAGCAAAAGTATGGTATTATTTTCTACGACTGGATTTGAAGCAGATTTTTTAATCAATGGGCAAAAAATGCACTCAAATTATGGGTTGGCAATTGAACCACAAGAACTTCCTGATGCCGTTCATTTCCCTGAATTTGGGTCAATCGCATTATATCCGGGACAAGAAAAAATTTGCTCTACCACTTATCAATTTCATCGTTTAAATGAAAAGCAAGTCTAGAAAAGAGGTGTATCGTTTATGGCGATCACAGTGAAGGATGTAGCCAAAAAAGCTGGTGTTGCGACCTCGACCGTTTCACGGGTCATCAATGACCATCCAAGCATCTCAGAGGCAACCAAAAAGAAAGTACAAAAAGTCATGGATGAACTAGGCTATGTACCAAATATCACTGCTAGAAATCTAGGGAAAAGAATTTCTAGCGCAATTGGCGTCATTCTCCCACCCCTTGATTCAAAAGAACGGATTGGGAATCCTTTTTATCTTGAGATCATGGAAGCGATCAATGAAGAAGCACGCCGTTATGATCTGACAACTGCTATAGCAACAGCCAAAAATTTTGATACTTTATTAGAAAACGTGCAACGGATGCATCTGCAAAAACAAGTCGATGGGTTTATTTTAGTTTATTCCGACAGTGAAGATCCTGTCATAGATTATCTCTATACGAATGAGATTCCTTTCACTTTGATTGGTCAGCCTTACCGACATGAGAATGAAATCATTTATGTCGATAATGATAACCAATTATTAGGTAAACAAGCCACGGATTTCTTGATTCAAAACGGTCATGAAAGCATTCTTTTCGTAACCAATACAACCCACGAGAGCCTTTACTTCGAACGTTATTTTGGCTACCAAAAAGCCTTGATGCTAGCTGGACTTACAGTTCATCCTAGTGTAGTGATCGAACAACCCGAAGATTATTTAGCTTTTGATGCCATTTTGAAAAAGTCCCAAGCAACAGCGCTGGTAGTCATTGACGATATTTTTGCCTTACGAACGATGCAACTAGCACAGATGTATGGCTATCGAATTCCTGATACCCTATCGATCATCAGCTTCAATAACTCTATTTTCGCTACATTGACTCACCCTTATTTAACCAGTATCGATATCGATATTTCTGAATTAGGAAGGGTTGCAATGCAAAAATTATACGAATTGATCCACGATGAAATCAGCAGCGGTGTTCGTTTAGTCATTCCTCATCAACTCGTCAAACGAGAAACCGTCGTTCCTCGTTTATAAGAAAAAAATAAAACAACTGTTGAACACACAAATAAACTATTTGTAGTGTCTTCAGTTGTTTTTTTACTATACAGGTTCATTTTTTAAGAATCTACATTCTTCAAATAACTTTTTCATGAAAAAGAAACTGAGTATAAAAAGCTATTTCGCTTCTCGTTCTCAAACCTTGATGGTGCCTAGACTATTCACTGGTACGTTTTTTCATCTTTTGATTAAGCCAGAAACCACTCAAAATCGTAAAAATCGGTGCTAAGATCGAGAAGAAAGTAAATGGTAGATATTGTAATGCGCTGACTTTCATCGTGCCCATAATAAAGGTACCACTAACTCCCCACGGAACGAGTGAATTAACGGTTGCTCCAGCATCTGCCAAAGTTCTGGTAAGATACTTTTTATTAACGCCCGCACGATCGAACGATCGCTTAAAGGTTTCGCCTGGTAAAATGATCGACAAGTACTGTTCGCCTACGATCAAATTGATCCCGATACAGCTTAATGCTGTAAAGCCAACCAAGCGAGAAGGCCGATCCATTTTTTCTCGCAATTCCTGAACAATCGTTTCCACAATCGTATATTTGATCAACAAGCCACCCAAAGCTAAAGCTAGAAGAATCAAGCTTGCTGAACCAAGCATACTAACAATTCCCCCTCTTGAAAGCAATTCATTGATTTTAGGGTCTGCTGTATGGGCAACATAGCCGTTCATTAAAATATTAGCTACTTTTGACATCGTTAAATGTGGTTGATTGATGAAGGAAAGAATGATCGCAGCAGTTGAACCAACTAGTAGTGTTGGAATCGCTGGAATTTTTTTAATCGCTCCACCAAACAAGATCACTAATGGGATCAACGTCCATGGAGAGATCCAGAAACCTGCTTTCATGTTTTGGATCATGTCCGTGATCGCTTGTAGATCCGCTGTGTGACTCCCATTCCCAAGAAAAACATAAAATAACATAGCAATTAAAAATGCTGGCAAATCAGTGTAACGCATTTGAGCGATATGCTCAAATAAGTTTACTTCTCCGATCCCGGCCGCCAGGTTCGTAGTATCAGATAACGGCGAACAATTATTTCCTAAAAAAGCCCCCGAAACAACTGCTCCTGTCGTCATCGCATCACTAAAACCTAAAATATGACCGATTCCTAAAAAAGCAATACCGATCGTTGAAATCGTTGTAAATGAGCTTCCAACAGTAATCCCGACGATTGCACAAACAAGAAAAGCAGTCGGTAAGAAAAAGCGAACCGAGATCAATTGGAAACCATAAACCATGATCGTTGGAATCGTTCCAGATAAAATCCACGAAGCTACCAAAACACCAATCAACAGAAAAATCAAAATTGGGATGATCCCTGGAGTAATTCCTTTGACAATCCCATCATGAATCTCATCCCATGAGAAACCTCTAAATCGTCCGTAAAATAACAAACACATGAAAGCGATTAGTATAGGAATATGCGGAGACAATTGAAATCCAATAATCAGTATTCCTAATATCGCCAACAATATGAATAAAACTGCCATACTTTCTTTCACAGATATTTTTTTATTCATCGTATCTTCTCCTATTTTTTTTACAAAAAAAGTCCTACCTAAAAAAAGCGTTCTTTTGGTAGGACAACTGGTCATAGCATCATTTTTTTGTTTTAGCGGATAGACGATGCTAATGACGATTATTTTCTCAAATCCGCTGAACCTTATGATTAGCGTTATTTTCGCAAAGGTTCCCTGATTAAAAAGCATACATTTGGCAAACCATGCTGTAACAGACATGAGCTACTTCTGGAACACCGTTTGTTAGGAATAAGGGACTGTGACAAGATTTTTGTCATAGCCCCCTTCCCTATTTACATTTTTTACTTGCTTCTTATTTATTCTATTCTTTTAAACTCTTTTCTACTTCGCTTCCCCAAGAATCATTTTTAAAACGATTGATGATCAAAGGAATGACAAACATAACGATTGCAATAACTGCTACCAATAATGCATCCGTCAAGGTAGATGTTCCTAAAGTGGATACAACTACTGCAATGATAGAGAAAATCAACATGCAGCTAACTACCCAAGCCATTCCATTTCCTTTTTTACCAATTCGATAAGGACGTTCTAAATCTGGATGGCTTTTTCTCATTTTGATCAATGAAACAGCAATCAAAATATAGACGATACAATAAATAACAGTTGTAGCATTTGTTAATGTTAAGAATACAGCACTGACGTCATCCATTACGCCATAAAGTAAAGCGAATAATGAAATAACGATTGATTGAGTTAATACGACATTACGAGAAACACCATATTCATTTTCTTTATGGAATCCAAATTTAGGTGGTAAGAAACCTTCACGTGCTACTTGGATTATCGTTTTAGATGGTCCAGTTACCCATGCAGATAATTGAAGTAACACACCGATAAACACCATAAAGCTGAAGATGTTCCCAATAATTGTTGGTAAGCCAAGGATTTGGCAATAAATCAAGATTGGTTGCGTAATGTTTGCTAATTCCATTTTTCCATTTGGTACAACATTGGCAACTAACATTGCATTGATCACGTTCAATAAAACAAGACCAATCAACGCAATAAAGACCCCTTTAGTGTAGTTTTTCGTTGCATCTTTTAAACGAGGCATGTAAACAGAACTCATTTCGATACCAACAAAAATAAATGTGATACCTGCAAGATATTTCAATGATTCACTATGTTGTAAATCTGGGAAAGCTTTTGACCAAGAAAAATCTCCTAAGTAACCATTAGATACTAGCCCCACTTTGAATGCGGCGAATAAACCAAGGACAAACATGATAACCACTGGGATATACACACCTAACCAAACGCCGATGTTCCCACCAACTTTGGCCATATCAAATTTCAAGTTCAAAATTGTAATGATCCAATAAATAACTAAAATACAACCTAATACAAATAAATGATTATTGCCTAATTCTACGTTCCCGAATGTATTTCCTAATAATGGACCTAATGTTGATGCAACCATAACCATCCCTGGGAACATTTGAACCCAAAGCAACCAGGCAACAACAAATCCCCATTTACTTCCTAAGGCAGTTTTGACCCATAATTGTGGTCCACCTTCTTGTGGAAGCATCGTAGAAAGCTCACCAGAAACCATCGAAATAGGACCGGCAAAAAACAGTACGGCAAAAATTGAATAAAAAATCAATGTCCAACCAACGGCTGCTAAAGTCGGAATACTCCGAACTGTCGCACACAAAGCCATCGTCAGACCGACAAAGGTCCCAAGACCCATTTTACTTACTTGTGATTTACTCACTGTTGACACGCTCCTTGTTTTTTTGAATAAAAAACATTGTCTTCAAAGTAATCCCAAGTCGCAAGACAAAAGCCAAGAGGTTGTTCCCCACAACTTTTTTAGTATAAAAACGATGCTTAGTGACTGGATTTTATTAGTTATTATTTGCTAAAAAAGAAAAATCTGAAATAGTCTTGTGTTCCATTCGCTGTATTTGTATTGAAGCTTTTCGATCTTTCTCTTCATTCATACAAAATACCTAAAAGAGCGCAAGCTATTTCATTACAACCTCGGCTGTTTTGAACAGATTACTTGTATCGCTTCAAAGACAACCTGTAAAACAAAAAACACCTGAGCAGATAACAGAAGTGCTGAGCTCAGAAAAACCAGCAGAAGAATCTAAAAAATAACTTTTTGTATTTTAAAGATCCTTCAACTGTATTTTTCGATTGAGCTACCACCGTTTATTCGGTTTTATAGCATACAATAAAAGTGACTTCTACTTCTTATACTCAGAATGTTTTTTATTTTATTATTTTTCTTCGCTTGCTAGTAATTGATTTGCGTAGATTTTTTCTAATTTTTCTTGAAGAGCTGCTTTGATTTTTCCAGCATATTCTTCGAAGTTTTCTGCTTTATTCATGTATGGTGTCATTACACTTGCACGTAAAACAGTTACTTTTCCTGCACGGTTCCATTCTTCATCTGAGAAACCTAATTGGTTCACAAATTGTAATGGGCTGTTGCCATAATCTGGAATAGCAAAGTCAGTGTGTGATGTCAAGAATTCATTACCATAGATGCTACCTTTAACGTATGAAGAGTAGTCATAAACGTCATGATTCAATTTGTTCATTGCAACTAGATCGTCGTTGCCTTTTTCTTTAAATACATAGTCAACCATATTGAAATCTGGGTAAGTTAATGGATGTACTTCGATTTCTTTATCGCCAACTTTAAATGATAAATCTTGTAAGAAGTTATAGAAACGATGTGCTCCTTCAATTGAAGCTCCCATCAATTTACCATAACCAGTTACATTAAGTGGTAAGACATGATGTGCAGCCCAAACACTAGCAGCAGTTGCTCCTGCTTTTGAACCTTCTAAAATGTATGCACCAAGTAATGCTGGGATATCTGCGCCTTTTTCAAACACGTAAGTAGCAAAGTAAGAAATAACGTCGCGCATACGTACGTCTTTGATGACGATCCCACCAGCTGAGTAAGGAACATAACCCATTTTATGTGGATCAATTGTTACAGATTCTGCTTCTTCAATTGCTTTGAAGGCACGGTGTACATCTTCTAAGATATAATCTTTGTTTTCTGTAAATACATGATGTTTTGCATGAACATCTTTTAATTCTTCAAATGGAATAAAGTTATTTTCTTCGTCTAAGAAAATGGAACGACCATAACCGCCGTAAGCAGCATCAACATGCAAGTAGAAGTAAATACCATCTTTTTCTAATACTCGACGTAATGCAACAATTTTATCGATACCGTCAATGGCTCCTTCTTCTGTCGAACCAACAACACCGACTACACCCAAGATTGGTGTTTTTTCAGCTGCTAGTTGACGAACGATTTTTTCAAGTTCGTTGATATCCATTCGATAGTTGTGATCAACTGGTACAGGGATTACTTGATCTAACCCGATACCGATGATATCAGCTGCTTTTAGCCATGAGTAATGTTTCGTTTGTGGTACTAACCATTTTCCTAATTGTTGTAAATGTTTTCCGCTACGTGCAGAATGTGCTTTGATGTCATCAATTTTTTCTGGAACACTATCTAACAAGTCCATGATTTCTTTTGTAGACATGTTCATCAATTCCCAGTCACTTTTTCCTGAGACTAATTCAGGTGCAACTTCTTTCATTGCAAGTGGAAGTGATTTGATGTTACGTGCATACCAAAGACCTTCTAAGTTAGCTAAAGAACCATCAGCAACGATGTGTCCCCAGCCATCTTTATAGCCCATTAATTTCGCAAACTCTAGTCCTACTTCTTCTTCCATTTGACTTGTTGCTGGAGAAGATTCGTAAGCAACGTTGTTACCATTCCATAGCATTGCGAAATTATATGCTAGTAAAGATGGCATTAATGTTTCAGAGTTCATATGACCCCAATAACGTCCAGCTGTATGCCATGGTACTGAGTGAGTACGCATACGAGCTGAGATTTCAGATAAAACATCTTTTGTTTTATTGACTGTGTGCTCAAAACTTGCACTACTTTGTTCTTCTGGTGTAATAACTGGCATGTCTTGTGGCATGTAGTTTTGTCGCCAGCCTAAATGTTCATCTACTAAATCGTTCAACAAATCTTTATAGAGTTGGCCGTTCTCCGCTTTGTCTCCGATAAATAGTGCATTTAGGTTTAATTCATTTGACAATGATTCCATGTGAAACCCTCCTAAAAAATATTTAAATTTTGTCGAGCCCTACATTACACCTGTTTTTTATTTCTGTAAACTAAATCACAAGTGGTTTTTTAATCATTTTATAATAATTATCAATTGTGCAAATTGTTTACACATTTAAAAAAATTAAAAAAACGAGGGAATTTACAAAAGTAAATTCCCTCGTAAAGATTGTATTAACGAGATCCCACGTCACCCTTTTAGGTTGGGTTTCAAAATTGGAATCTTGTAATAGAGTTGACCATTTTCAAGCCAAAAAATTACTAAATTCTAATCAACTACTTTGGCCAAAAAGTAATTTTTCTTACCCTTTCGAATAACCACAAACTTACCATCAAATTCCTTCGATGGATCTATGACAAAATTTAAATCGGTAACACGGTCACCGTTAATACTTATAGCTCCGTTTGAAACATCTTCACGCGCTTGGCGTTTTGATGGTTCAATTTTTGTGGAAACCAATAATTCCACGATATTTTCAGGTTTACTTGAAATTTCAACGTTTGGCATTTTACCAAATCCTTGAGCGATCTCAGCTGCATTTAATTCTTTGATGTTTCCAGAGAACAATGCTTCTGTTATTTTTTGCGCTTCTTTCAAGTCTTCTTCACTATGAACGAATCTCGTCACTTCTTCTGCTAAACGTCGTTGTGCTTCACGTTTTTCAGGTTCAGTTTCAACTTTTTTCGCCAAATCTTCAATTTCTTCTTGTGATAAGAAAGTAAAGAATTTCAAGTATTTCACAACATCTCGGTCATCTTGGTTCAACCAGAATTGGTAGAACTCAAATGGTGATGTTTTCTCAGGATCTAACCAGATAGCGCCACCGGCAGTTTTACCAAATTTTGTCCCATCCGCTTTTAACATCAATGGGATCGTTAAACCGAATGCTTCTGCTTCTGGTCCTTCTAATTTACGGATTAAGTCTAATCCAGCTGTGATGTTCCCCCATTGATCAGCACCACCGATTTGTAGTTGAACATCATATGTTTTGTGTAAGTGTAAAAAGTCAATTGATTGCAAGATTTGGTAAGTAAATTCTGTAAATGAGATACCGACTTCCAAACGACTTGCTACGATATCTTTCGCTAACATCGTGTTAATATTGAAGTTTTTACCGTAATCACGTAAAAATTCAAGTAATGAGATTTTTGATAACCAATCATAGTTATTCACAAACGTGATGTTTGCATCTTTCCCAAATAATTTTCTCATTTGGTTAGATAAAGCATCGACATTATGTTGGACTTGTTCCATTGTTTGTAAGACACGTTCTGTCTTACGACCACTTGGGTCTCCAATTGTACCTGTTCCGCCACCGATCAGAATGTATGGATGATGTCCTGCCAATTGAAATCTTTTCATCATCATAAATGGAATCAAATGTCCGATGTGCATAGAATCCCCAGTTGGGTCAACTCCGCAATATAGTGAAATACTCTTTTCGTCAACAAGTTCACGAAGTCTTTCTTCATTCGTTTGTTGGTTAATGGCATCACGCCAAGTTAATTCGTCGATAATATTCATGTTAAATCCCTCCGTATCATTTTATTGTGAAAGCAGGAACCTGCTATCATTCATACTAATTAAAATCAATAAAAAAATCCCTTGGTTAACTAACCAAGGGACGAAATCTCGCGGTACCACCCATTTTATATGTTTCATTCAAAACATATCACTCAAACATTTAACGCTGTCACGTGACAAATCAATGCCAAAGGCTCCTAAAATGTAATTCGTCTTAAAGCTTGTACTAGTTCTCAGCAACCACTAGCTCTCTGAAACATTGGCTTTAATAACTACTGCGTTTTGATCATTGCCTGTTATCAAGTTAATATGTGTCTATCATAGAACGCTATTTTTTCTTTGTCAATAAAAAAGATAAAAATTTCTTTCTATACTTCTTCAGCAATGGAATAAAACAGTAAAATCCGAACATTCTTTTTTTAAATCATTTGCATCCAATTACCTAAAATACCTCATTGATCCCTTTATTTCATCCGTTTTTTCTAAGATGAATGATCCATTCAATGGCGCTCATTTGACCATCAAATGAAAATTTTAAAAATTTTCGAAGCTTAAGAAAATTTTATAAACTAGTATTTATCAACGACAAATTTACTTCTTTTATTTTATTATTTTAACGTTTTCGATCATCTAAGCGATCCAATACCTCTTTCTCTCACCCTAATTAATGTTATTATTTCCCATTCAATCGAAGGTATAAAGGCATCAATTCCTGCATACCATCTAAAATCAACTTTTCAGCATCTTTTAATTCATTCGGATAAAAATAAAGCTTACCAAGTTGGAAGGTTTTATGCTCCATTGCTTTTTTTAATTCGATTTGTTTTTGCTTATCCGTCAAATAGGTGGCTAACGGCAGGTGATCCACCAGTTCATGTTCTGGTTGCGGCCAAATATAATACTCTTCAACTGGGATGTGCTTACTCCATTCCTTTAAAACCGTTAGTAGATGATTGAAGGACGAAATACTTCCTTGGCGTTCTTCACTTTTATAATGTTGAAACATCAAATAGATTTGAAATTGTTTTTTATTTAGCAAAGTAGCTAAACAAGCATTTTCCTGTTGGCGTCCTTCACTACGGTACGCACACCAAAAATGGCTTCTGAGATTCCAACCATTCGTCCAACTTTCGATTTTTGGTTTCCTCATCTGCCATTGCAAGGGTGTTGCTTTCGCCACTTGTTCATTCATTTTTTTCCACTTTTGCCAGTGTGTTTGATACCTCACCTTAAGCTGTGCTAATTCTTCAGTAGTATATCTTTCTTTTAACTGCTTAAAGGTAAACATCGAACGATCAAACAATTCATAATCACTAGTTAATAAATCCATTCCGCCACTTCTTTCTTAACGATTTCCCTATCCTACATTGTAAAGACTATCAATGAGAGAAACAACAAAAATAGCAAGAAAAGAGTGAGCATGGAATTATTTCGGTGAAAATACTCGATAATCATCTTCCTTTATCATTTAGATCTTGTTTTGCTTGTGTAATTGGTTGTCTATTAACTGGATTCTGCTTTGTTGTCTCATTTTTCTGTACTTTGTCTTTTAATTGAGCTTTTTGTGGCTGTCCATTCCCTTGTTCTGATTCCATATGCTTTTCCAGAGAGGCGATCAGCTTATCTGTATATTCTATATCTTGTTTTACCAATCCTTTAAAACTATTAATCAAAGGCATCATTTTGGCAACCAGAAGTTGTGATTGACTCTGAGTAGTGTTTTCCAGTTGAACATTCAAATTTAAAAAACGCTCTCTTTCCTTGCTCACATCTTTCTTTAACTTTTCAAGACTTTTTGTTCCTAGAAGTTTTTTCCCTAATGCTAACTCAGCTTTTTGAGCGTCAATTTCTTTTTTCAACATATATTTTTGTAACCAATTCACACCTTTTGCTAATTTTTCTTCGTTTTTGTTCATACTATCCTGCAATTTATCGATTCGTTGAGTCAAATGAACCTTCATATTTTCCTGATCTCGTGGTTCTACGTCTAATTTTTTTGCATGATTTAAATAATTTAATCGATTCATCCGTTCTTTTTTCAAATAAGAAACTCGAGCATACTGCTTCTGTCTTTGCTTATCTAACTCTAGGATCGTTTTATATGTATGTAAAAATTCCTTATCCAATAGCATGGGAATTTCCATCTTTATACTCTTTTTTTATTTCCATTTACCTCAGTTAATTGGTAAATCTTGGCATTTTTTTTAGATACTACTTCTTGTTCAACAAGCTGATAAATTTTTTCTTTTGTTTTAACCTCTTTTGCTTTTGGTAGTATTGACATTTTTTTACTCCTTATCATTTAGTAATCGAGATATTTCGAAAACGAATGCGTTGTGCCTAAACTTAGACGAAACGCATTTGGACAAACGAAACTTTCCAAACATATTACTAATTACGTGAATCGTGTTCAGGCGTTGATCTTTGTTGTTTCTCTGGTTGGCTTTGTTGTTTCCCTGGTTGGCTTTGTGGCTGCGTAACTCCTTCTATCAGAGTATATAATTCACGTGGACCATTTGTTTTTTGCACATCATTTATTTTTATTGTTTCATGCACTTCATTTGTTTCTTGCTCATCATTTCTTTCCATTTCGGCTTGTACTTTATTCTGATATTCATGTAACTCCGCATTTAGTACTTGTGGGCGATGATTCTTGATATTTTCAAATCTCTGCTGTGTCTCTAAGAAATTTTTTTCGGTCGTATAAATTGAGCGAGCAAGTTCGCCTAATAGCGGTGCCACGTACGGAAATAGACTGGCTGATACTTTATTATTTAAATCTATAAAACCTTTCTTCACCATACTAAATTGTTCATTCATATTCAAATCAGAATATTCTTTCGTTATTTTATTTATCCATTTCTTCTTTATCTTTTTACTATCAACCTCCCCACTCAAACTATAGCCTTTCCCATAAAGTGATGATAGATCAGACTCCAGTTTACCTTTTATAAGCTTTTGTTCATTTTCCAATGAACGCTTCTCTTTTTCCAAAGCTCCTATTTCACCTGTAAAATAACTTAAAAATCTTCTAAACGGTGAAGCTTTGATCTTATCGATTTCATCAGTCTTCTCCTTGATTAGTACTGGTATTGCATTTAACCGATTCAATTTGTTATCCATGTTGTTTTTTTCACTAGTGTAGCTAGTCAATTCTACGCCTATCTCTTCTTCCAACGACTGAATTTTTATTTTCATGTCGTCTTCATCACGCTCTAACTTATTTTGCATACTAATTACTGAACTCATGTCTTTATTTAGTTCAAAACACTTTTGTACTTCTTTTTTAGGAACAACTAATGATTCCTTATATGAACCAAAAGAATATTCGCTCATTAGACGTAGATCTGATTTTTCGTGTTTTTTCAACAGTTTTTGTTTGTTTTGTTCAATTGACGCAATTTTAGCTTGGTCGTTAGTGACATACGCTGCTATACATTCCTTTTTATATTTCTTAAATTTATCTTCCTGTTCCATTTCTAAACTAGATACTGCCGCATTTTTATTTTTGTTATTTAAATCCCCCATATCTGCTTATCTCCTTTATTACTTTAGTGTGTTAAGAATAACACGCGCGACAACTGTTATTTCTCCGACATTTTCTCAGTTTGGAAATTTTTGTTTTAAAATTGTTTATCCTTTGTTTTTTTGATTTGAAAGCATATTCTCATAAGTGTTCTGGAATAGAAAAAAACTGACTTTTGTTCCCATTTTTACTGGTTAAAAAGTCAGCTATATAAATATTTTGTTATTTATGATTCTATATTAGTTAATAAAGTTTCAAAGAAAATAGCACTAGAAGCTGCTCCGGGATCGATATGGCCAATGGCTCTTTCCCCTAGATAAGAGGCACGTCCTTTTTTGGCTACTAAATCTTTTGTATGTTCCTTCGCTTCTTCAATCACTTCTTCTGTTAATCGATTATTCTTCAAGGCTTCAGTAACAGGTAACCAGACATCTAGCATCGTTTTCTCTTCTGCTTCTGCTTTCCCCCTAGCTTGAATCCCATTTTTTCCTTCTTCAATGATTTTCCCTAATTGTTCTTGTGATGTAATCACATCAATGTCTTTTGTAGCCTTCATTATATTCATAAAGGCAGAACCATATAATGGTCCAGAAGCACCTCCAACTTTTGAGATCATTGCCATCGAAAGAACCTTGAACGTGTCACTGATCGTTTTCGGTTGTTCTTTTTGAAACGCTTCTTGATAAGCCGTCATCCCTCGCCCCATATTATTGCCATGATCGCCATCACCGATCGGCGTGTCGAGCTCACTCAGATAACTTTTATTTTCATCGATTTTCTCTGTAAAATCCGTTAACCACGCTTGAATTTCTTTGACCGTTAGTTCCATTATTCTCCCACCTTCTACCACGAAATTGTGTGAACTTCACTTTCCAATGCTTCCTGCCATTTCTTAGTTGTTAGGTCAATCATCGTCAGAGATAATCCTTGCATGTCTAAAGAAGTCATAAAATCACCGACTTTATGAAATGTCACTTTGACTGATTCTTGATCGAGTAATGATTGGACATCATTCATAAAAACAAAGAGTTCCATCAATGGCGTGCCACCCATCCCATTAACTAGCACTCCAACTTCTTTTGGTTTCTCTGGGTAGTCAGCTAAAATTTTTGTTACTAATTCTTCAGCTAATACTTTAGCAGGTTGCAACTTTTCTCTACGATAACCAGGCTCGCCATGGATCCCTACTCCGTATTCGATCTCATCTTCGGCTAATTCAAATCCTGGCTTTCCTACTTCAGGAACCGTGGCCGCACGCAATGCCACACCAATCGTCTTGATCGCTGGAACTAGTCTATCTCCTAGTTCCTTCAATTCTTGCAAGGATGCACCTTTCCTAGCGGCATCCCCTAAGATTTTATGCACAAGAACTGTTCCAGCTACTCCACGTTTGCCAGCAGTATATGTGCTATTTTCCACCGCAATGTCATCATCCACTACAACACTTTCTACTTCAATCCCTTCCATAGCCGCCATTTCTTTAGCCATGTCAAAATTGAGTACATCTCCTGTATAATTCTTGATGATCAATAAAACGCCTTTTCCTTGATCCGCTTCTTTGATAGCTATATGAATCTGATCAGGTGTCGGCGAAGTAAAAACATCTCCTAAAACTGCAGCACTCAACATCCCAGCACCAACAAAACCTGCATGCGCTGGTTCATGACCACTTCCTCCCCCAGAAACCAAGCCAACTTGTTCTACTTGATCATTTTTTGCTACTACTCGAGAATCAGCTACTTGGTGAATCATTTCTGGATAACTTATCACTAAACCAGACAACATTTCTTCTACGATCGTACTAGGATTATTCATGATTTTTTTCATTTCACGTCCACCCTTTCTTTCCCGCATTCTGTGCTTCCGTTAGTATTTGTTGAGGATCATCCGTGATACCTGCTGTGATCGCTCCAGCAAAAGCCCCTTCAACAAGTGGCGCATCCACAAGGTAGTATTTCTTTTGTTGGTCTTCATCCAACATTTCCTTGGCCATTTCAGCGTTCAAAACCGCACTCCCGATATCCGCAAACACAAAATACATGGCGGAATCAGCTGATTGGTTGATCGCATCGATGATTTTCATCGGATCAGAACCAATTCTTCCCTCTACTCCTCCTAAGGAAAAAAGTAACACATCTTCTGATTGTTGCATCTGTTCAATCATTTCTTTGAGTCCATCCGTTAACTGTTGACTATGGGAGACAAGTAAGATACTTTTTTTCATGCCATTTCTCCTTCTTCCTTTTGTGGTCACACCAAGTTTGCGCTTTCATTCTTTTGATCATCAACTACATTCTTTTGCATAGTTCCAGTATATAATAGAATGTCCATTTTTTGGAAATGATGCGCTGTAATTGACTAGCTAATTCCAATTGCGACTTAAGAAATAAATTTTGATATACTATTTTTAAAGAAAGGAGTGATCAAATGATCATTACAACAACAAACAACGTGGAAAATAAAGAAGTAACAGCATATAAAGGCATTGTTTTTGGTGAAGTCATTACTGGAATCAACGTATTAAAAGATATCGGGGCAGGATTTCGCAATGTTTTTGGCGGACGTTCAAAAAGCTACGAGGATGAATTGCTTGCTGCACGTGAAGAGGCCTTAGCAGAAATGCAAGAGCGTGCTCGATCATTAGGTGCAGATGCAGTCATTGGGATGAAAATGGATTATGAAGTATTGGGGAGCGATAACGGAATGCTAATGGTCACCTGTAGTGGGACAGCGGTGACAATAAACTAGTTCAGACATGAGGTTGTGAAAAGAGTGTCTTGACCTGAGCGCTCACCAAGTAAAAACTGCGACGAGTAATCGCAGGAGCATTAAGGATGAAAATCTCGAAACAGCTCATCATGTTTTGAGATTTTTTGACTTATCGCCGAAGGTCAGCTCTTTGAACACCGTGAATCAGAGGTCGTGAAAACATCGGGTAGCTCTGATGACAATAAGAAAGAATTTTTTGAAACAGCTTCTCATGTTTTGAAAAATTCAGGCTTATTTCAAGGAGCTGATGTTTGAACACCGTTTAGCAAGAGGCTGTGAAAGAAGCGTTCAGCTCCGAGCGAATAAGAGAGGATTTTTTAAAATAGCTCCTCATATTTTAGAAAATCCTCTCTTATTGTTGAGGAGTTGCTTCTTGAACACCGTTTATTCGTTTTTAGAGATACTAGAAGAGACTGAGATAGAACTCTCACTTAAAAAATATACCGAACCTGTTCTACCAATACACCGATTCAAAAAACAGATTGATATAAAATAAGGTGTTTCCTAAAAAATATACGTAAAAACGTTAAATTTTAGGGAACACCTATGCTCTTTTTCCCTAAATTTAATTGATTATCCAAGTAAGATACTGCTATCTAATTATTTATGTACGTTGCTCTTTTCATCAATGGATTATTTTCTATTCTACTATCTATGATTGCTGGCATTTCACCATCCGATTATCCTCTTGAAGTTCGATTCGTTTTATTGCTATTTTGCATTTGATCTTGTTTATCACCTCGGTTGCTGAGCTTTTCTACCCGCTGTTGAGCATTCTCTTTTAGTTGGTTTATCTCTTGCTTTCTCACTAGAAGCTCTTCTTTAAATTTTTCATGTTTTCCTTTCCAACCTTGTACATTTCTTTCTAAGTCCTCAACCTTTTGCTCCATGACGTTTAATTTCCCACTAATTTTTTCAAGTTGTTCTCTTCTGTGTTTACTAACATCTCGTAGTCCCTTTGTCTTATCTTCAACAACGTCATAAATTGAGAAGAGCTGTGCTTTTAATTTTTTTTGCGCCTTCAATTCTTCACGACTATATTCCTTATCTGTTGCTTTAATTGGGTGTCTTAGCATCGTTGCTAACTTTTCCTCTTCTTTTTCATGAATATGAGCTGCTTTTTTATAATTTTCTCCGTGAGGATAGGTAGCGTGACTATCCATTGTTTTATAGGCGTTCTCTACTATTTTTTTTGCTTATCAATCACTGCTTTTGTAAATCCTCTACCTTCTGCTATTTCTGTCATTAGATCCCCTTCTCTTATTTGATTAATAATCTGAATGTAACACAAATGTAGAGTTTTTTTAGCCAAAAATTTCTAAATAACAGATTTTTTGTTCTATGCTAATGATATTTATTCCTAGCGACTTTCTTTATTGATGAGAATCGCTGAACCAATAACTGTTTTTTATCTTTATCTCCTCATCATTAACTACAAATATTATTTTTCCTTCATAAAAAATATCATTCATTTGTTTTTTTGGAACAATCTTCGATGTTGAATATTTAGAATATTATTTAGCAAGTAAAAAGGATGTGATTTTTCGCCCCATCAAGCAAAAAATCACATCCATATCATGTTAGAACATCTTTTTCATTCACTTTTCCAACGATCCTTTTCAAAAACTATCTTTTAGAACAAGGATATTCGCTGAATCAGCATGAGCTTCATTCACTTTTACTTCGCCAAACGGTAGATAGCATCTGCATAAATGGCAGTTGCTCTGAAAAGGTCATCCAGACTCATAAATTCGTTGGCTTGGTGCATTGTATCTGTATAGCCTGGGAACATTGCGCCGTAAGCTACACCACGTTTCAATAGACGGCCATAGGTTCCGCCGCCAATGATTTGTTCATAGCCTTTTTCGCCTGTATGGTCTTCATAAACTTGCAATAAAGTTGCTACCAATGGATCTTCCATTGGTACATAGTGAGGTTCCATGACACGTGCGCCACGAGTAACTGTTGCTCCTTCTGCTTTCATCGTTGTTGCAATGTCATTTTCTAAGCCATCAACGGTAACCCCTTTTGGAAAACGGAAGTTCATGTTGATATAGTTATCTTCTTCTGACCCATTTTCTTTAAAGGCAAACAATCCAGCGTTCATGGTCAATTTACCCATTTTTTCGTCTTCATGGGCAACCCCTAATTTTTCTCCATAAAAATCTTCATGGACATAGGCTGCTGCTACATGGATGAATTGTTTAGCAGAACCGATAAATTCATAATCGTCTAAGAATAATGCTAAGAATGAACCGGCATTGATCCCTGATTGAGGACTTGCACCATGTGCGCCCTTTCCGATCAATTCGATTTTCACATAGGTATTATCCGCTTCGATCGAACCACTTACTGGGTTTGCTTCAACAAAACGATAAAAAGCTTCTTCCATTTGGATCGCAGCTTCCGCACTTGGTACTTCAAGAGTCGCTGTTGCTGTTCCAGGCACCATGTTTTCACGTAAACCTGAAGTAAATGTCTTCAAGACATAATCTCCTGCGTTGTCTCCTTGGAAACGTAGTGCGAAAGAAACATTTCCTTTCTCACCATTGATGATTGGAAATTCTGCATCTGGAGAAAAGCCAAAGTCAGGTTCTTCTTCATGTTCAAAGTAGTAAGCCATGTCTGCCCAACCACTTTCTTCATCACTACCAACTACAAAACGAACTTTTTTGGATAATTCCAAGTCAAGATCTTTGATGATCTTCATGGCATAGTAGGCAGCCATGCTTGGTCCTTTATCATCACTAGAACCACGAGCAAAGATTTTCCCATCTTTGATTACTGGTTCATAAGGATCTGTATCCCAACCATCCCCTGCTGGTACTACGTCCATATGACCAAAAATACCTAAAGTTTCATCGCCTTCACCAAGATCAATATGTCCTGCATAGTTATCAACATTTTTTACGACAAACCCATCACGTTCGCCATAAGCCAACATATGTTTTAGCGCATCTCGAGGTCCAGGTCCAAAAGGTGCATCAGGAGTTACTTTTGAATCATCCCGTTCACTGTTCACACGTAAAAGATTTTTTAAATCTTCAAGTAGTTCTTCTTTACGTGCTTCTACTTCTTTTTGCCAATCGATTGTCATAAAATCAATCCTCCACTCATTAAGTCTACCTGTCCATCATACCATAAATCCTGCCAAAAAAACGTGCAAAAAAATTTGTGGTTCCTTAGCCAAACGGTATTTTATTTAAAAATACTCAGTTATAATACAAGAAAGGAGGCGGAAAAATTGTTAATAGATAGCGATTTATTACAAAAAGTAATTCAACCACGCCCAGAAAAGTCACATAAAGGAACTTTCGGTCGTACTGTCTTGATTGGCGGTAACCATCAATTTGGTGGTGCGATCATCATGAGTGCACTAGCGGCTGTACACAGTGGCGCAGGATTAACGACTGTTGCTACGGACCAGTGGAATCAAGCACCACTTCACACGCATTTACCTGAAGCCATGTGCATCGACTGGCAAGAAAAAGAACAACTGTTAGCAGTGATGGACACGGCAGACGTTCTATTGATTGGTCCAGGATTAGGGGACTCCTCATTGAGTTTAGAATTATTAGCATTCACTTTAGCACATCAAAAAAGCCATCAGTGGTTAGTGATGGACGGTTCAGCATTAACATTATTCGCTAAAGAAAATCTAACCCTCCATTTTCCCGAGCAAACCGTCATGACTCCTCATCAAATGGAATGGCAAAGAGTAAGCTCACTTAAGATCGAGGAACAAACACCTGAGAACAACCGCAAGCAGCAAGCCAAATTAGGCGCAACGATTGTTTTAAAAAGTCATCGAACCACGATCTACGGGCAACAAGAATGTTATCAAAATACTACTGGCTCTGCCGCAATGGCCACTGGAGGTACTGGTGATACATTAGCTGGTATGATCACTGGATTCTTGGCACAATTTCCTAAAAACGATGAAACAATCGCAGCAGCTGTCTACCTGCATAGTTTTATTGGGGATCAACTGGCAAAAAAACAATATGTTGTTTTACCGACACAAATCAGTCAAGCAATCCCTCAATGGATGCACTATTTTAGTCAGAAAAAAGATGGAAACAAGGAGTTCTAATGATGGAAAAATTTACTGGATACATGCGTGAGCCGTTTTACTATGAAACCGATCAAATGGGGATCATCCACCACAGCAACTATATCCGTTGGATGGAAGAATCTCGTGTTGCTTTATTGGATCATTTAGGTTTCAGCTATACAAAAATTGAAAAACTAGGAGTGATCATCCCTGTTTTAGAAGTCACTTGCCAGTACAAAGAAATGATTCGTTATGGTGAAACTGTTCGTATTTTGCCTAAAATCGAACAATATAGTGGTACAAGATTAAATTTTAGTTATGAAATCTACGGTTTAGATGACGGAAAATTACGAACAACTGGCTCTAGCAAACATTGTTTTTTACTCGCTGACAATCAGAAGTTAACCAAACTTGAACGGGTAAATCCTGCATTAGATCGCTTATTCCACGAGTATGCACAGTTGGATAGCTAAAGAATAGTATTTAACTCTTGTATTTTTTAGGATTTCCATTACGGATTTTCTTAAAAAAAATCAAAAAAGCTGCCTTTTTTCTTGTGTTGGCTTGATTCATCCGTATAATAAAATAAAAAGCAGGTGATCATCATGTATGTTGTGAAAGTATTGCACGGTTACATTGATAAAACAGGCTGCCGCACTAGAGAAAAAAATCCAGATAACTTATTGATTTTCAAAGAAAAAAAGCATCAGAAGCTTTTGCTAAATCGATCGGAGGGCGTGTCAAACAACTGCACGAAGTACGCCCTGATTGAAATAAAACCTCAATCATTAGTTAGTCAACATGATTGAGGTTTTTGCTTGTCCAAAAAATTTCTTTAAAAAACGAGCTTACCAAAAAGAGTGATCCTTTTGGTAGGCTCGTTTTTCTTACTATTTTCTCTCTTCTATCTTGAGAGGGTTAGTTTGTCACCAGTTAATTGAATATTAACAGCATCTACTATTTTTCCTTCTTTTGACAAAACAGCAATATTTATGCCCGTTTTATTTCTTGCAACATTTATATCGCCCACTTTTATCGCAGCAAACTGTTGGTCAGCATACGGTGTAAAACTTGAAGAAACTGAGATCTCTTTCCCATTGATTTCTTGGCTAACAGAATTATAGTTCTTTGTCTGTGAAAATTCAGGATTTTTTCCTAACAGACGGATACCCGAAAAATTCCAAGAACTTTCTGAATCCCCATTTTTAAACTCAGGGAACAGCTTACGGATCTCTTCAGCTAACTGTTGGTTCATTTGTGTCTTGTCTCCTGCACCTGCCATCACAATCAAATGATCAGTTTGACTTAATGCTTCAAAATAGGCGTTAGCATTCCAAATACTCATCCATTTTGGATCTCCCTGTTGATAGATTGTTTCCCAAGCCTCTTTTGGTACTGAATGAATGGACTCTAAACCAAAATATTTTGCATTCGCTCGATTGACTTGTTTCGTTATATCCGTTTTTACGTGGGATAGTCCTCCCGAGTAAGCAGTATGACCAGTTTGATTATAAATCGTAAAGTTGGCAATCACCGGATTCAAATTCCCTTGTTTTTTTTGCTCTCTGACGTAATGGTATTGTTGATTGATCTCTCTATAAGAAAGTGCTATGTCATTGACTCCTAAAGCAAAAGTAAATAGAAATTGGGTAATCAATACGCCACTAATCACCCCATAAAACGCTCCCTGGGTAGATTTCAACACTTTATCTGGCCATTCAAACGCCATCGCCATAATGATAAATAAAACACCACCAAAAAATGATCTTCCCCAATCAAGTCCAGCTGGTGAAAGAGATAATACATAGATCGTGGCTATCCCTGCAAAGAGATAGATATAGGATAGTCTCAACCATTCTTTGTGTTTACTAAAGAAAATTCCCAACACGATCAGAACCGCCATCAACACAAAAAGAGCTAAACTATTTTCATATAGCGTTTTTGTGATTGAAAAAACACCTGAATACAATTTCCGAGGTAAAGACCACTGGCTACGAGCAAAATAAGTAGCTCGAACAGCATTTCCAGGGGCTGTTACCATCATGAATAAACCAAAAATTGCTCCTAACAATCCTGTGAACATCCATGGTCGTAAAGGCTTTTTCTTTTGATAATAAAAATAGAGGTAGCCAAGAACGATCAAGATCATCCCACCAGAAGTGTTTTCATTACACCAACCAGCTAGGATTCCTAAAATGAGTAGCAATATACTATTTACTATAGGATTGAATGATAATTCCTGCTCTTTCTCATAATAGCGATGGTAAAGAAAGAGGAAACTGACAACGATGATGCCTCCCCATAAATAATTAGCAGCACCAGTTTCCCACAAAATCGTTTGACCGAAAGCTGGGACAAATAACCATAAAAATACATTAATTAAAAAATATTTGAAGGAATAAAACGTAGTATTATCTTTTGTGGTCATTTTATAAATCAATAATGTCAGTAAAACATAGATCAGTGGATTGACCAAATTAAATACTGTTTTAGGCATCAACAAAAATAAACGTGCAATGATATGGACAACAGATCTTCCCGTCCAAGTCATATATTGTGTGTATTCATCATGTAAAATAGACGAAAAACTACTTGTTTTATACATATACTCAATATCATCCGCAATTAACGGTGTCAAAAAATTTAAAACAACCATGATAACATAGGCAGAAATAAGAACTAAAATTTTTTTATTATTGCGGATAGTCTCTTTTATTTGTTTCACTTCGCTCCTACTTTCTTCTTAAATTTTGCTATAAAAAGGGTTCCTGTGATTCACAAAGAAAATTATAGCATTTTTTGATTCAACTTACATTCTTACTTTTGTATTCGACTGCCACATAGATCAAATAAGGAAAAAACCATCAGTAATCATGAATGCGTGTTATGTACGAATAATCAAAGGACTAACCCTATTCTCCGACCCTGAAAAAGGGAGATAAAGACAAAGCACCTGACCTGTTCGTTATTCGAAATAAGACAGCATAAGCAAGATTATCGTAATAGCAAGAGGCTGTGAAAGAAGCGTTCAGCTCCGAGCGAATAAGAGAGGATTTTTTAAAATAGCTCCTCATATTTTAGAAAATCATCGATTATTGTTGAGGAGTTGTTTCTTGAACGCCGTGAATCAGAGGTCGTGAAAACATCGGGTAGCTCTGATGACAATAAGAAAGAATTTTTTGAAACAGCTTCTCATGTTTTGAAAAATTCAGGCTTATTTCAAGGAGCTGATGTTTGAACACCGTTTAGCAAAAGGCTGTGAAAGAAACGACTAACTCCGAGCAAATAAGAGAGGATTTTTTAAATAGCTCCTCATATTTTAGAAAACCATCGATTATTGTTGAGGAGTTGCTTTTTAAACGCCGTTTATTCACTTTTAGAGACACCCGAAGAGACTGAGGGGAGTTTTGGACTCCGAGGAAAATAAGAAAATACTTTTCGAAACACTTTCTCAGAAACATTAAGGTTTATTTCAATTAGCCTATGTTTAAACACCTTCTAGGGCAAGAAATCGTGAAAGAAGCTTTTCTTCTTTCTGTTCAAATTATTCTAAGATTTCTCTTCACCAACATCATTTTTCATAGCGCACAAATTTTTAGAACATAAATAAATCCCTTATGCTAAGAGCACAAGGGATAAAAAATCTTTTACACTTCATTCGTGTAAGGGTCCCATCAAAATTAAATTGATGCACCGAAAAATAGTATTATTTGTATACGGTTAATTCTTATTTACAAATTAATTGTATTTTCTAAATTCTTTTTTGTCAAGCCACTTATAAACCTTGACTTCTTCTATTAATTAATAATTTTCCCCATATTAACTATCTCTTTAGAAAGAATAAAACAAACAAAGGTTTCTATAAAATCCATCATAAAAGCGCATTTATTTCTATACTTAAATGTGAATAAATTATCAATCTACGGTTTAGTCAGAACTCTTTATCCTATGCCATAAAAAGGAGATCTTTTATGATATAAATTAAACAATACAAAAAGCAGATAACACAATCAATTACATGTTTGATTACTATGTAGGCACTAGTCCTATAACTAGTAAGAAAATTAGAACCGAGTATAAAAAGAAGACTAGTAAAGACCTAACATTTATTACTATTCATAGTTTTAGGCATACGTATGTAAGCCTACTTTAGTTATCAGAAAGAAATCTAAAAAAAGTACAGGAATATTTCATTCTAATGTGAAAACTACACTAAATGGATACACGCATTTAAATGATAAGTACAGTGATCAAACCGCTGATAAGCTAATGGAGTTTATGAGTTTAGATTAAATTTTAAATAACAAAAAAACCCACTAATTAAAGTGGGCTTGTGGGTATTGAATACCCTTTATTTAGCTAAAGCATCTTTAGCTTGGTCAGCTAATGCAGTAAATGCTGTTGCATCGTTTACAGCCAAGTCAGCTAACATTTTGCGGTTGATGTCGATTTCAGCTAATTTCAAGCCGTGCATCAATTTTGAGTAGCTTAAGCCATTCATACGAGCCGCTGCGTTGATACGAAAACCCTCATTTTTATCTACATTAAGGGGTATTCAATGGGGTATTCAATCAAAAATAAACAGGCATAGGATAAAGTTGATTTTTATTTAAAAAATAAACAAACAGAGATGAAATAACAAATATACTTAGTTCAATGAATTACTTCCAAAGAACATTCTACTTGTTTGCCCAACACTACTGTCTGCTTGAGGATATAATTTAAATAGTTCTTGATATATTTGTTCAATTTCTTTATTAGAAGTAACCACTTTATCTAATCGAAAAACCACACGAAATTTATCTAGGTTAGAATTTTTATCACTAAACGTTTTATATATAAAACAAGCATATTCTTGCATCAACGAATCAGATTCCAAGTCTTCCAATGTATACAAATTATTTTCATCTTTATTATCAAAATCGAGCATTATTAATTCTTGACCAATAATCTCTGTATACTTAGACAACTTAGGCTCTTTTAATTCAGCTAATACAACAGTTTTACCGTCCACAGCGAGTTCTTCTGCAAATTCCTGCATTGAAATATCTACTAATGTATTCATTATAGTGTTAGATATTTTGCGGATGGTTATTGGATTGGGTTTTTCTTTATTCGGAATATTACTTAGATATACTTTCATACTCTCTGTCCTCCAACATTAGTAATCTACCGTATTTTAAAACGATTACTTTCTCTAATAATATCGTTTTTTCTTCTGTCAATCCACGTTTTCCTTTTCGAAAATTATGTAGATTTTGATTGTGAATACCAATGGCTTTAGAAAAAACGTTCATTTTTACCCCATAAATTTTGTCCAATATATGTAGCCAAGCCTTTACTTTTTCTTGTTTCTCAGTCAATTCCTCTGCTGTTAATTTTTTTGAATTCATTTAATTTATCCTCCGAAATTATTTTATTAATCAATTTAGGTCCGGACTATATCATCAATTATCAACTGAAGTCAAGAATGGATATCATTTTCGGACAACAAAAAATAATTAGTGTATTTTTATTAAAAGAATGCTCTTATTTTCTTGTTCCGTTCTTAGATATATCGAAACCATTAAAAACATTGATATATCAACGTTTATTTTATTTTCCATCTTAAATTCGACCTAAAAACACCTTAAATTGAACATGAAGTGGATAATTCCCCATAAAAATTTTTTCGTGAAGTCTGAGAGGTATATTTTCAAAAATCCATTGAAAAATCGTTGATATTACAATAATCTTGTATTTCTGTCAACAAGTAGAAAACCCTTGATTTTACTGGCTTTTTAAAGGGTCATTTTTTAAGTGGTTTTTGACAATATTTTTGAGATAGATTTTTGAAAAAAAAGAAGAGACATGACTTTACTCACATCTCTTCTAACAATTCTTTTTCTTTTGTTACTACATGTTTCTCCCAAAGACAAGCTACTAATTCTTCACTGAATAATACTCTCTCTTGTTCTTCAATAGATAAATTTATAAATTCCTTATATAAAGCAGTAGCTACTCTATTGATTACTACTTTAGGAATAGTTACATTCGCTTGAACAAATACTTTCTTCACTTTGTTTTGAACATATTTCTTTCGGGCTAATTGATTAGTATTCATCTATTCTCCTTACATGAAAAAGTGGTCAAACATTGCAATAGTGAAAAAATATTGTTCAAATTCAGCTAACACTCCATCGAACGCTTGTTTATATAAATAAATAGGTTCATTATTATCGGTTAGTGAGACATATACGTTATCCAAATGAGAAGTATTTTTTCCATTTATACTCATTTGGTTGTTTAAAACCGCAAGTGATGGAGCTTCCTCATTTTCTAGACTACTTAACATTTTACTTATATCTCTTGTGTCCGTTGCTTGCTTTGAATGGATAGGTTTTACTACCAGTAATGCTTTTTCTACACGATTTTCTTCTGTTACCAAGTCTTTTACAGTGTGTAAACTTATTATTATTTCATCAGCTTTTTGAGTTACTAAATAATAATTTGTTTCTCCAGAACCTTGATTTAAAAGCAGAGTCACAAATTTATCATATTTACTACTATCAATTTGTAGATTTGAACCAATTTCTGTTGCCTCTACTACTTCGGCTTTAGAGTTACCTATATAAAAAAATGGGTTTGAAGCACTAGGATTCCCATTATAAAATAAAGTGCCTACATTTAATCCATCCATCTCAAAAGCTTCATAAATATCTTGTTGATTTACAACAATATTCGTATTGAACCTATCATCCTCAGTTTTTATTTTATCTTCTAAAGATACTTGAAAGGTGCTTTCATCATTTTTCATTTGTATAAATTGGTCTATCACACTTAATTCTTCAACTTTTTCAGTTGAAGCTGTAGGTATATTACTGTTAGAACTACTTTCATTTTCAATAGATTCTTCTTTAATTGTCGAAGAATTGCTATTAACTGCTTTTGCTACCACTGGTTCTTTTATTTGTGAATATAAATAAGCTCCTGTTCCCCCGCTTATTATAGCAATTCCAACTAAAGCTACACCCATCTTTAACCATTTTTTCATTTTATTCACCTCTTCTGTTATCTTTTATTAAATAAATTAATCACAAACACTATTCCAGCAACAAACAAAAAGGAAATAAACAGATGTTGGAAAACAAAATCCAATACATGTATCAAAATGGTTATGACAATTACTAATAATACTATCCAACCAATGCAGCCACACCCTTTTTCTTTTTCGTCAGGTACTTCTATCATTTCTTGAAAAATCCTTCCGCCCTTTAACGCCATTATTTCAATCCTTTCTTAAACTTTCTTGATGCAAAAAATCAAGGTTTTTGCCAAGACAAAAAAAGCCTGCTTTATCAACTTCAAATCATTGATAAGACAGCCTTTGCCTGTTTGTTATTTTTTATTTGTTCATCGGTAAAAAACCTTGATTTATTACCGGTCATAATCTTGCTTCCCTTTTCTATGTTACCTTCAGTAGAAAAATTAATCAAGGGTTATTTTCTGGATAAACCCTCATTTTTAGCTACATTATAAACTGTTTTCACGCTAACATTACATTTCATAGCAATTTCATTTAGTGATAGCTCTTTTTTATCATACAATTTAATAATTCTCTTTTTTACGTTATTTTTAATAGGTGGTCTGCCCAATCGTTTATCTGTATTCGCTAGTGCTTCTTTTGTTCGAATGCTAATATTTTCAGCTTCAAATTCTGCTATCGCTGCAAGCATCGTATAAAATAATCTACCTTGAGCAGTTTTAGTATCTACATTTTCCTGAATACTTTTTAAGTAAACACCCCTTTCGTTCAGTTCCGACATTAAATTAACTAATTGTCTTGATGACCTGCTCAATCTCGATAAATTATAGACAAGTAACGTATCTCCTTCATCCAAACTATCTAGAGCTTTTTGAAATTCACTTCGATTCTCTTTTCTTCCAGATATTTGTTCTGCATAAATAATGGACGGTGAAAACTTTTCTATCGCTTTCTTTTGGACTTCCAATCCAAGTTCTTGTCTATTTGTTGACGTTCGAATATAGCCGATAATTCTATTATTCATATATATCCCTCCTTTTTTGTTCTTAGTTTAGTTCAAATTAGCTACTTTATATACGAAAATACCCTAACTTCAGGGAAAGTTAGGGCAATTGAAAAACATTTAAAGATTTAGAGGTCATTATAAATGGTTTTTCGTCAAGGTAACTATATTATCTCATCAAATATAACGTTTGTCTATAAAATGAATCATGCCTTTACTTTTCTCTTATATCCCCTTAAACAAAGCACTAATTGCTTATTTATCAACTTATACACAGCATTTCTATACACTGGAAATTTGTAAAAAAACTCAGATTTGATATAATAAAGAAGTGATTAAAATAACAAAAAGGAGGTATTTTTAATGACAAATGGAAGCTCACAAGGACTATTTGTAGTTGTAGCAATCGTAATATTCGGTATTTTTGTTTTGATTAGCTATTTACTTTTCAAGGATAATTTAAAACCTAGTTTATCTAGGATATTTAATGATAGCTTAGAACAATCAGCAGATTATTTAACAGGAGTCGCAAACCAAGAATACTTAAATTTTTCTACTACTAACGGTAATGGAATCAATGGTTTAACTTCAAGTGCTTATAACGAAGATGGAAGTATTAAGAAAAATTTAAAGACACTGGCATTACCAAATACTATTCGTGGGAGAGATTTACAAACTATTGATTTTACTAATTCTGGCACTAAATTTCAAGGGGTCGAAAAAATAGTTGGAAATTCTAATCTAAATAGAGTGACTTCTACAGCAAATATGAGAAGTAACACTATACTTGAATTAGATTTCAGCAAAACAAAGGTAACAAACTTAGGGGTTCAAGACTTTTTAAGAGATAATACATCAATAAAGAAATTGACATTAGGGGAACATTTTACATCTTTTGGGTATGCTCCATTTCAAAATTCCGTGTTAGAAGAATTAACCTTAACAAATAAGACGCCAATAACAGATTTATCTAATGGATTCTTTAATCTTCCAAGAAATCAAATAACTTTAAATGCCCCTAAAGAATTAGAAGAACAACTAAAAAGCTATGAAAGTAGATTTAAAAAAGTAAACTATTACTAACAGTAAACCATCAGAATTAATCTGTTGGTTTTTTTCTTTGTCAACAATTCTAACTATGTCATTAAAATTTCCATCATCGTTTTTACGATGGTATAATATAGATATATAGTAAATTGAAAATGGATAATTACGAGATGGATACTTGAGAGAAATTTCTCGATTTTTTCTCTCAATTTTCTGCCCCTACATTATCCCTACATTGTGAATTTTCATACCTTACATTATCCCTACATCGACCCTACATAAAGTGCTTTTTGGATTTTATGGATGATAACTTTAAGATAACTTTCGTGATAACTTTTTGAAAACTCGGTGATTTTTGATGAAATTTTACAAATTTTGAATGGAAACCTCCGTGAATTTTTCGAAACAGCAACTACCTAAAAAAATTTCTAAAATTTGAACAAGAGATTCCTTACCATGTAGGGGTCACAAAATTGGATTATTTCGACCTTTACCAACTATATAAAAATGGATACTTTTAAGAATGAAAATTACTGAAAAAAATGTATAAAAATTATTGGAGGGAGTGAATTTGAAAAAATATATTGTCAACAAAAGAGCGATTGATAGTGATGAATTATTACAACTAGCTATAGATCTAATGGGATTTATGAATCCACCTTAGAAAAACTGCTACAATGTAACAGAATCAGCTTAGAAGCTCGTTTAAGCACGTTAGAGAAGCATAAATGGATTTCTAAGGAAAAGTTGTCCAAGCACTTCTATTATTCTAAGAAGTTTGATTTAGACAATTTAAAGCACTTGGACTTACAAGCCAATGCCTTACAAAAAATGTTAGCACTAGGATTTAGAACAGCTAATCTTTCAATAGCTACGAATCAACAAAAACAAGTGACTGCTTCTTTTTATAGTTCTGTAAGAAATATCTATAATCATAAAAATTTCAGTCAGAAGCCACAAGCTTCCCAATTGTTTAATCAATGCTTATCCAATGAGAATAAAGAATTTTATATGAAATTCACAGAATATCAACACGTTCAAATACCGATTCAATTTTCTAGTGCTATTGATGAGAATCAATTACCCCACACTCATTCTTTAGATACTTTAGATATTATTGCAATCCCTACTAAAGAACAATTACCTGCTATTAGAAGTAAACTCAGAGATTTTAATATGTATAAAGTGCAGAATAATACAGAATTTATTCGTGATGACATCCTAATCTCTATTCAAAGCGAAGACTGCTTCTTTTTCTATGCGAAAAACGAACAACGACAATGGATATTATATAGAATTGAAAGACTATTTGCATTCATTTATTATTTGTCTAATTATTTTAAATCCAATGAGAAAATTACTTTTTCAAATGATGTAGAAAAATATACCAAGTTAGAAACTTTATATGCAAAAAGCAGTGAAAATAGAAAACAATACAATACGATAGGTAAAAAGAATGCAAAAAAAGAAGCACAGTCTTAGTTGATTGTGCTTTTATATTCATTATTGAAACGGATTAAACTCATCCAAGCTTGATTGAAGCTCTTCTTCTTCAATTCCTATGTATCTTAGAGTTACACTCTGGCTACTATGGTTTAAAATTTTCATCAATGCCGTTAAATCCTTTGTTTTCTGATAATAGGTATAACCAAAGGTTTTTCTTAATGTATGAGTTCCTATATAGTCTAAATCAAGGAAATTAGCCGTTTTCTGCATAATCTTATAGAACTGATGTGTAGCTAAATGTTTCGTATTATCCCTAGGTGATGGAAATAACCACTCACTTTCCCCATCATGTTCTTCGTCTAGGTATTTAATTATTTGATTCGTTAATTGCATCAGATTAAGTGTTCTTTTCTTTCCTGTCTTTTTCTCAATAATATTCGCTTTTAATTTCCCTTTTACATCTTCCACTTTTAGATTCAATATATCTGAAATTCTTAGTCCAGTAAAAACCCCAAACATAAATATTGTATAGTCCCTTTGTCCATGTTTGTTTCTCAACAGTTCGTTTGAGAAATTTATTAATACTTCCCTAGATTTAATTGGTTTGACATTAATATTTCCTTGTGGCATATTCCTCCCTCCATAATGAATGAATTATGGATACTTTCTATCTCTTATAATATAAAATTATCCATCTCTCTATAAACCAAGAATGAAACATTGATATAATAGGATTCATGATGGATAGAAATTACAAAAGTATCCCTTGCAAGGACCTTTATAGCATCATCTTATAAGGGTTGCAAATTTATAGAACAAAAAATATCACCAATAAATATTAGTGATATTTTCCAGTTATTATTTATTTCTCAAACTCTCATTTATTTTTTTTGACAGAGTTCTCCCTATACCTGTAAAGAATTTATTTTCTTTTTTAGGTGTCCATTTCTTGCTATCTAATTCATCAGAAAACATTATTATTAGTGAAGGAATTACGTCTATAAAGCATTTCAAAACAACAATAGATTCTATTGTTTCTGCCATTTCAAAGTATTCTGCTCCTCTATATTCATTAACGTCTATATCCACATAACTTTTCTCACCTAGGGTTAAAGAAAAATACTCTTGAAATCTTGTTAACTCTACTTTAACACTTGAGATTTCCTTATTTTCAAATAAAAATAAGAGAGTTGTTAGCATGTTTAAAATTTTCTCTCCAGAACCCGAAATTTCTGCTAATTTATCTTTAGTTTGTCCCTTAAAACTAGTCAACTTTAGTAATTTAGTTTCACTGTCCTTTTCCAAAAAATCATCTGGATTATCTATTAAATAATGTGTCATCCAAATAAACAAATCTGTTTTTATCCCCAAAACTCGTTGTTCTGTTATAGTTAAATCTTTTTTATAACCGGCTAACTTTCTTAAATTTTTTAGGGTACTATTATTGTATCTTTTATTACATATGTAATGATTTTTACCCTCATAGTTAAAAATAATCACATTCATCGCATATGTAGAAACACGCTTTTCTCGACGTGGATTCACAGCTTCATGATTTTTAACGTATTCATAGTTAAATTGCAAGTAATTATAGTAAATATCTTTACCATTTATTATCGTAAATTGGTTTTCTTCATATACAAAGTCAACTTCATAATTCAGAGGAGTATTATCAAAAGCATCAATCTCTCTTATATGATTTTGTTTATTTACTTTTATATTATTAATTAAATCATCCAAAGAAATATTTGAATTATCAATCCATTTAGAATAAATCATAACTTAAAACTCTCCTCCTACTTTTGCAACAATTGAAGTCTTTTACTATCTATATTCGTCATACCAAGACATTTCCAACCGCTTTCTTTTTCGCAAACAAGATAATCATTATTTCCTTTATTATGCTCTTCTAATAATAAAATAAATTTAATTTCTCTTGTAATCGATATTCCTTCTTTGGGGCTTTTCTGTAAAATTTTATTTATATCAATTTCATATTCTTCAGAAGTAGAAATTTCTTTTACAAAAGAAGAACTCTTATTGTTCTGCACTTGTAATAAGTAACAATCAGGAGCTTTTAATGAAATCAATGGGCATTTCCTCTTTTTACCCTCTATTTTAATGTTAGCTTTTATTTCCAATTGTTTATCTATATCCTTATCATAAAGAATTAGTTTGTCAGATTCTTGTTCTATTGCTTCTATATAAATTCTAATTATTAACTTATTTTTTTTATAAAAATAGTCTATAGCGGAGAATAAACTATTTCCAATAAAACTAAATATAGCAATATCAAATCCTGTAAGGATTTTTGTGTCTGGGATATTAACAAAAAAATGAGCAATCGGTATAAAATAAGAACAAACTCCTGAAATAATAACAATTATTAACTGCTTTATTTGTTTAAATATTTCATTCTTCATAAAAGTACCTCAGAAGACATTTAGAAACGAAGCTATCAAAAACTTTCTCAATTTTTCGTCCTAAACAAATACCATTTGATTTAATAGTAATTTCAGAACTAGTATTTTTATTTAAAAATCTAAGTTCCATAATATCTATAGATTCTTTGTCTGAAATCCATTCTAATTCTGAAACGATTTTATATATATTATTTGGTTGCGTCCTCAATTGCAGTAACCAATGATTAAGCTCTTCTTGAATACCATCCTCTGCATCTTCAGACATTTTTATCTTGGTTAAAACAATATCTGAATTTTCAGAAGTAGCTTTTACTAAAAAAAGCATCAGTTCTGTATTAAATAAAACTTGTCTAAATCCTCTTTTTCTTTGCGACTTGATAAAATCAGAATAATTAATCTCAGAAGAATCATATGGAATCAGCAAAAATTCACATGAATTACGGTCTACTTTTTTAAAAATTTTAGCAAATTCCATAAAAACATCTCCTAAATTTTGATGGTATATTCAATATTTATTATACAATAAATCTTCATTAGTAAACAGAAAATTCCTATTTCTCTGGGAAAAAGTATAAAAATCCACTTATACTTCTTATAGAATTCTACTACTCGATATCATATAATAGTCTCAACTTTATCCTATGCCATAAAAAGGAGAATTTTTATGGCACAAATTAAACCATACAAAAAACAAGATGGCACTATCAATTATATGTTTGATTTTTATGTAGGCATCAATCCTAAAACTGGGAAGAAACAGAAAACAACTAGAAGGGGGTTTAAAACAGAGGAAGAAGCTAGTTTAGCATTAGCGGAATTAAGTCTTTTGGTTGCAACTGAACAGTATGTACCTAAGAAACACCATACCTTTAATGAAATTTTCACACTATGGTATAAGCAGTATTGCAACCTAGTAAAGGAAAGCACTGCAGTTACAGCTAAATGTGAATTCAAGTATGCAATATTGCCAAAATTTCAAGAAATGAGAATCCAAGACATTACTCCAATTTATTGTCAGCAAATAGTAAATGAATGGTATAAAGATAAACCAAAAAGAGCTAGTAGGTTTATTTACTATTTTAATAGAGTAATGGAACATGCTATGTTCTTAGAATTAATCTATCAAAACCCAATGGCTAATGTTAAAAAAACAGTAACCAATCTTAATTTAAATCATTATGAAGAGTTTTCAAATTTTTTTACTAAAGAAGAATTAATCGAGTTTCTGAGATTTACAAAAGAAAATTTTGATTCTGAAAGATATGCCTTTTTTAGAACACTGGCATTTACTGGATTACGCAAAGGAGAAGCATTTGCTTTAACTTGGGAGGATGTTAATTTTGACGAGAAGTATTTAGAAGTAACTAAAACTGTTGCTAAAGGAGACAGAAACAAAATCCTAATTCACCCACCGAAAACAAAGGCTGGTTTTAGAAGAATAAGTTTGGACAATGCCACATTAGAATCTCTAAAGACATGGCGTGAAAAACAAGCAATAAAATTTGGTTTACCTAAGATAAATCCTAATCAGATTATTTTTTCTAATTATAAAAATACTTATCTCGAATCAGGTATAACTAAAGAGTGGTTTTTAACAATTCAGAGATTGTATAGGAAAAAGACTGGTAAAGAAATCAAAACAATCACAATGCACGGTTTTAGACACACACATGCAAGTCTATTATACAAAGCAAATATCCCAATTAAAGAAGCTCAAGAAAGACTTGGACATTCAAATGTGAAAACGACACTGAACATTTACACTCACTTATCCAAAGACCAAAGAGATAAAACAGCTAATCGTTTTGCTGAGTTTATGAATGAAATATAACAAAATGCAAAATAAAAAACCCACTGATTATAGTGGGTTCGGGGTATTCAAAAGTTGCCTATTACTTGTTTTCTAGGGCTTTTGAGGCTTGGTCAGCTAATGCAGTAAATGCTGCTGCATCGTGGACAGCTAAGTCGGCTAACATTTTACGGTTGATGTCGATTTCAGCTAATTTCAAACCGTGCATCAATTTTGAGTAGCTCAAGCCATTCATACGTGCTGCTGCGTTGATACGAGCAATCCACAATTTACGGAAGTCGCGTTTCTTTTGACGACGATCGCGATATGCGTAGTTGTATGAATTCATTACTTGTTCTTTTGCTGTTTTAAATAAAGTGTGTTTTGAACCGTAGTAACCTTTTGCTAATTTTAGCATTCTTTTACGACGTTTACGAGTGACTGTTCCACCTTTAACACGTGCCATGTTTAATTCCTCCTAATAAAAATAAATCTTCAAATTTCGATCTTTTTGTTTTTTTATTTCATTTTTGCTAGTTGTTGGCGAATACGTTTGAAGTCGCCACTAGAAACCATGCTTGCTTTACGCAATTGACGGCGTTGTTTTTTAGTTTTACCGTGGAAACGGTGACTTGTAAACGCGCGGAAACGTTTTAATCCGCCTTTACCAGTACGTTTGAAACGTTTTGCTGATCCGCGGTGTGTTTTTTGTTTTGGCATGACTATATTTCCTCCTCAAAATCTTTCGTTATCCGACTATCGACTGTCCAACAGTCAGTGAGTCATTCAAATTACTTACTGTCGTTTTTCGGTGCCAGCGTCAAGAACATGCTGCGTCCGTCCATTTTCGCTTTTTGCTCAACTGTCGCAATATCAGCAGTTTCTTCAGCTAAGCGATCCAAGACTTTTTGACCAATTTCTTTGTGGGTAATGGCACGGCCTTTGAAGCGGATAGAAGCTTTCACTTTATCGCCCTTCTCTAAGAACTTACGTGCATTACGAAGTTTTGTATTGAAGTCATTCACGTCAATTGTTGGACTTAAACGAACTTCTTTAACATTGATCACTTTTTGTTTTTTACGCGCCTCGCGGTCTTTCTTTTGTTGCTCGAAACGGTATTTTCCGTAGTCCATGATTCGCGCAACTGGTGGCTTCGCACTTGGGGCAACTAACACAAGATCTAAATTTGCTTGTTCTGCAATTTTCAATGCTTCTGCTTTTGTCTTAACTCCTAATTGCTCACCATCTGAACCGATCAATCGTAACTCACGTGCACGAATGCCGTCGTTAACCATCATATCCTTTGCTATGGTCATTCACCTCCAAATATTATGAGAGAAAGAAAAGCGTACCGAATATTCGGCAATAAAAAAACGAGTTCTCTTCCAGAACCCGCACGTACTTCACCTAATTCAATAGATGAAAACTATCTAGCCCAGTGACTGAATCAACTAAGGCGAGAAGCGGGTGCTTCTGCTTTTATTTCTCAACTTCAACAGTATAGCAAATCTATATTTTTTTGTCAATCTTTTTCACTAGAGACTCTCGAAACATTCCCTAATCAGTTAATTACTTTAGTTATATACTTGTCCAAATAAAAAACTTTTAGCTATCGAAACACACCCTTCATCAGACACTCAACTTTTTTGGTGACCGTCTTCCTTGAAACTACCGAATCCTACGCCACAATGCGATCAGCATCCAAACTGACAATATCAGACTGATGAATAAGGCGATCCCCCAACCAAAGACAGAATGTGTAAAAGGCAATTGTAGATTCATACCGAAAAAGCCTGTCACAATGGTAGGAACAGTCAGAATCAACGACCAGACTGTCAAAAATTTCATTGTGTCATTTAAGTTGTTGTTCAACAAATTATTATACGTTCCCGAAAGTTGATCAAGGATCTGGGAGGCCAAATTGGTCATTTCCACTGCCTGCTTTGCTTCGATCAATGCATCATCCAATTGTTCCTTCTCTTTTTCAGTGAGCTTTCGATAAATCGCTAATGCTTTGATTTGTTCTAATAACACGACATTTTGTTTTGTACCAGTCACTAGATAAACTAAACCAACTTCGAGGTCAGATAAAGCTAGTAAATTGCGGTTCGTAGTTTTTTCTCGCAACTTTTGGTTTAAGCGTTGTCGTTCACTATTCACTTCTTCAATCAACGGGAAGAAGGAATCTGAAATCAGAAAGAGCGTACGAAAAAGTAAACTATATACATTTATCTCGGAATCTCGATCTAAGATTGAACGAATCAGGCGAATCACATATTCTGTATTTTGAGTCGTAAATGTAAATAGACCATTTTCTTTTAGAATAAATGCTACTGGACTTGTTTCATAGTGGTTTTCGATTTTTTGTTGATGAGGAACATTGGTGACTAAAAGTAAAATATCATCAAGAGTATCATATTCCACACGAGCACGTTCATTTTTGTCTAAAGAATAGGTAAGCATCTCATCACTAATGCCATACTCTTCCTTAAGATTTTTGATTCCCATTACATCATCTCTAGGCACATTCAGCCAAAAATTTTGATCAAAATTAAAAAAATGTTTTTCTCTCATACAGTCCCCTTCTTCCTGTGCTGATAGATTCATTAGGTATCTCACGACGATTCTTCTAAGTATTCTTGGCGAATTTACAAATCATTAGCCCTTCCGACCGCTGTCTCGCTCTTAAAAATAAATAAGCCGATGAAAAGCGAAAATAGCTCTCCTATTTTCAATTTCTTCGGCTTAGCTATCGAAGTTAGATCCTGTCTTCTTTATACTATCATTTTTTATTGGACTCAAGAAACAAAGACTTCTTGACGAATTTCTGCCAACTTTTCTTCAATCATGTTCAGCACTTCTACTTTTGCTTGGGGATCTTCCACAAAATTGAATCGATCGCCATCAATTTGGATTTTGGGACTTTCATTGTACTCGTCATACCATTGATCATAGCGACGATTCAATTCTTTGTAATAATCATATAAGCTTGGATCGAAGGAAAGTTGTTCATATGATCGTCCTCTTTTTTCGATCCGTTCAAGCATCGTATCAAATGAAACACGAATATGAACCAATAAATCCGGATGTTTTTTATGTGCGGCATACGGCAACTCTTCCATCATATTTGCTAATAGCTCGTCATATACTCGAACTTCTGTTTCAGTTGCCCGACCCAAATCAGCATTCAAATGAAAAAGCAAAGAATCTTCATAGATCGAACGATCTAAAACATTGTTGTCTTCTTTCATTGCCTGCTTGATACTTTCAAAACGTTTATTCAAAAAATAGATTTGTAACAAAAACGCATACTGCTCAGGATTGGCATAAAATAAAGGCAATACCTCATTATCCTCGATTGACTCATAAAAAGCTCGACTTCCAAAGTGTTCAGCCATCATTTCTGTTAAACTTGATTTTCCAGCGCCAATGGTACCTGCTAAAACAATCACACTCATTAACCTCCAACTCACTTTATCACTAAATGTTGTGTCTTTTTCCAATTCTTTTTAAATATACCCCCAATATCTGGTGGTGTCAATTAGGAATAACAGGATATTTCCATTCATAAAATTCAATAAAATCTTAAGAAAAAAGAGGTTTTTCAACAGAAAACGTATTCTTTATTTTACTTCTGGGAAGGTTTTAGTAAAATAAAGATGAATTGTTTTTTGAACTTCTATGTTATACAATCTGTTCGTTAGCGCAAAGGATCCAAGGCGCTTTATTTTTTGCTCAAAAAAGTTATGGGAATAAAAGAAGGAGTTAGATTATGGCAAATTATGGCCAAGGGGAATCAAATGGTAAAATTATTCTGATGGGCGAACATGCAGTTGTCTACGGCGAACCGGCAATCGCTTTTCCTTTTCAGGCAGCAAAAGTAGTTGCTTCCTTGAATGAACACATCACTTCGTCAGGAGATCAGCTTGTTTCTTCCTACTATACAGGAATACTGCGTGATGCCCCACATTCGTTAAAAAACATCAAGCAGTTAGTATTCAACTTAAAAAAGGAACTGCAAATTGAGCAATCATTAGAGTTAACTATTCACAGCACTATCCCTGCCGAACGTGGAATGGGCTCAAGCGCTGCAGTAGCTACGGCAGTTACTCGTGCCTTTTACGATTATCTCGAACAACCACTTTCTCGCGAACAGCTCTTGACAAATGTCCAAATTTCAGAAAAAATTGCCCATGGTAATCCTAGTGGTATCGATGCTGCGGCAACAAGCAGTTTAGAACCAATCTACTTTGTGAAAGGACACCCGTTTGATTATTTCTCTTTAAATATCGACGCTTTTTTGATTGTCGCTGATACCGGAATCAAAGGTCAGACGCGAGCAGTGGTCAAAGACGTTGCTCATTTATTTGAAAAAGATCAGCAGAAAGTTGGACAAAAAATCCAACAACTAGGATACTTAACAAGGCAAGCCAAAAAAGCCATTGTTAAAAATAACCCCGAGCATTTAGCCCAAGCGATGAATGAAGCCCAACTAATTTTAAAAAATTTAACGATCAGCAACGATTTTCTTGATGTATTGATCGAAACCGCTAGAGATTCAGGCGCTTTGGGAGCAAAACTAACTGGTGGTGGTCGAGGTGGCTGCATGATTGCGCTAGCTCAAACAAAAACAAAAGCCCAAGAAATCAGCGAAGCCCTCTTACAAGCGGGAGCAGCTGCAACTTGGATTCAAGGATTAGGAGTACATACCTATGTTTAAAGGCAAAGCACGAGCATATACGAATATCGCCCTTATCAAGTACTGGGGTAAAAAAAATGAATCGTTAATTCTCCCGATGAATAACAGCTTATCACTCACATTAGATGCATTTTATACGGAAACTGAAGTCAGCTTTTCAGAAGCTTACACGGAAGACCAATTTTATTTAGATAATCAATTGCAAGATGAAAAAGCAACCAAAAAAATCAGTACTTTTTTGGATATTGTGAGAGAAAAAGCGGGTACCACGAAAAAAGCAAAAGTGATCAGCCAGAATTTCGTTCCGACTGCTGCGGGTTTAGCTTCTTCTGCCAGCGGCTTAGCGGCTTTAGCCGGAGCATGCAACGAGGCATTGAAATTAGGGTTAGATGACCAAGCTTTATCAAGACTGGCTCGTAGAGGATCAGGTTCCGCTTGTCGGAGTATTTTTGGTGGATTTGTTGAATGGGAAAAAGGACACGATGATCAAAGTTCGTATGCTCATCCAATTTCCTCAGACGGTTTTGAAGATCACTTAGCGATGGTCTTTCTATTGTTGAATGAACAAAAAAAGGATGTCTCAAGTCGTGATGGTATGCGCCGAACGGTTGAAACTTCAAGTTTTTATCAAGGATGGTTAGATTCTGTCGAAGCCGATCTTTATCAACTAAAACAAGCAATCAAAACTAAGAACTTTCAACTTCTAGGTGAAACTATGGAACAAAATGGGTTAAAAATGCACGGAACGACATTAGCTGCTCGTCCGCCATTTACCTACTGGTCTCCTGATAGTTTAAAAGCCATGCAAGCGGTACGGGATTTAAGAAATCAGGGGATTCCTTGTTACTTTACTATGGATGCTGGCCCAAATGTGAAAGTGCTAGTTCAAAAAGACCATCTAGATAAGGTCAAAACAACATTTAGTGACTTATTTAGTAGCCAACAAGTCATTTCGGCTTTTGCAGGTCCAGGAATGACGATTATTGAATAAAGGGAGATTTTTATGATTGAAGTATCTGCACCAGGAAAACTTTATATTGCTGGAGAATACGCAGTTGTTGAAACCGGACATCCGGCTATCATCGTAGCCATTGATCAGTTTGTTACTGTAACCGTTGAAACCGCACGAAAAGTCGGCAGCATCCAATCTGAGCAATATAGTGGCATGCCGATTCGTTGGACTCGGCGTGATGGTGAACTTGTCTTGGATATTCGTGAAAATCCATTTCATTATATCCTTGCTGCCATTCGTTTGACTGAAAAATACGCACGAGAAAAAAATATTTTACTTTCTTTTTATGACCTAAAAGTGACAAGTGAATTGGATAGTTCTAACGGACGCAAATACGGTCTAGGCTCAAGTGGCGCCGTAACTGTCGCAACAGTCAAGGCATTGAATATGTTTTATGCGTTAAATCTTACACAGATTGAAATTTTCAAAATTGCTGCACTAGCAAATTTAACGGTTCAAGATAATGGCTCTTGTGGAGATATTGCAGCTAGTTGTTATGGTGGTTGGATTGCTTTTTCAACCTTTGATCACCAGTGGCTCCAAGAACAAGAAAAACAACATACAATCGTTGAACTCATCGAAATGGATTGGCCTGGTTTATCCATTGAGTCTCTTCCGACACCGAAAGATCTGCGTTTACTGATTGGTTGGACTGGCAGTCCTGCATCAACTTCTGATTTAGTCGATCAAGTCCATCGCTCACGTAAGGAAAAAATGGTAGCCTATCAAAAATTTTTACAAGATAGTACCTTATGCGTTCATGAAATGATTAAAGGATTCAAAGAAAATAACATTGATTTGATCCAAGCTATGATTAGAAAAAACCGACAACTACTCCATGAGCTATCTTCAATTACGGGCGTATTGATCGAAACGCCTGCTTTAAATAAATTATGTAGCTTAGCAGAAGAATACGAGGGAGCAGCAAAATCATCTGGAGCAGGTGGTGGCGATTGTGGTATCGTAATCGTGGATCAAAAATCCGGTATCTTGCCTTTGATGAGCGCTTGGGAATTAGCAGAAATTACACCCTTGCCATTACACGTCTATAGTAACCAACGAAAGGAAAAAGGATGAATCGAAAAGATGAACATGTCTCATTAGCTAAAGCTTTTCATAGTAAACAAAAAAATGAATTTGATACGGTTCGAATCGTTCATAACCCCTTACCTGAAGTTTCCATGTCAGAGATTGATCTACATACGACTGTTGCTGGCTTAACTTTAGACTATCCTTTATATATCAATGCTATGACTGGTGGAAGTGAAAAAACTAAAAAAATCAACCATGATTTAGCGATGATCGCAAAAGAAACAAATTTAATGATTGCCACGGGTTCAGTCAGTGCAGCTTTAAAAGATCCTGCTTTAAGCGATTCTTACACGATCATGCGTGACGTTTATCCAGAAGGAAAGATCCTTGCCAACGTAGGAGCCGGCACCTCTTTAGCACGAGCAAAAGAGGCGATTGAACTATTTCAAGCCGATGCTTTACAACTCCATCTCAATGCACCACAAGAATTGGTGATGCCTGAAGGGGATCGTGATTTTTCCAATTGGAAAGAATTGATCAAAGAAATCATCGAAGGCATTTCGGTTCCTTTGATCGTGAAAGAAGTCGGTTTTGGTATGACCAGAGAAACGATTGATGAACTAGCCGAGTTGGGAGTTCAGACAATCGATATCAGTGGCCGAAGCGGAACCAGCTTCACTCAAATCGAAAATGCTCGTCGAAAAAAAAGAGAGTTAGATTATTTAGTCGATTGGGGACAATCAACGGTTACTTCTCTGCTAGAGGCAAACGAAGCCCAACATCAAGTAGAGATTCTTGCTTCTGGTGGTATTCGCAATGCCTTCGACCTCTTCAAAGCACTTTGTCTTGGTGCCAATGCAGTAGGCGTTTCTGGAACGATCTTAACGCATCTCATGACACACGGCGTGGCAGAAACGATCCAACTAGTCCAACAATGGCAAGCAGAACTTCAACGGCTATTGACCATGGTAGGAGCTAAAACTATCCAAGAACTTCATCACCAACCCTTGATCTTATCTGGAACTACTAAAGATTGGTGCGAAGCCCGAGGAATCCCTCTGACCAAATATGGCACACGAAAGAAATAAACAAATCGATTCAACTCAAAAAGGTTGTCCAATCATCGAAAAGATGAATGACGACCTTTTTTGTCTACAAAAATACAAAGTTTTCTTAGAATGAGATTTTCTTATGGCGTTGACTCTATTTTATCCTTCACCAATCACTTCATACTTTTGTTCAAGTTTTCATGCGATAAATAATAGGATACCAATTCTTTTTCATCTGATAAACAAAAATAAAACCTATGTATCTTTGACAAACGGCTATAATTCCATTCCTGGCATCATTGGCGGAGCGCTAGGTTTTATTATACCCATCCCCTTCCCTATCTCAGGACTACTCGTTTCACATACTTTCCCTAGTTCTTTGCTTATTAGATCAGTCAATTGTTTTTTCCCCTGCTGTTTTTCCTGAACTGCTGTTTCACGCTTAAAGTTATCTGGATTGGTTAGTAGATAACTATAAATATCTCTCCAACTCATCTGAAGATCTCGTTCTATTTTTTTCGTTTTTTATCCACTTTACCACCACTAAATAGATTGAGCGTTTTTCCGCCAGGGTTAATCCTGAATCGTATAATTTTTTCTAGCTGCATAGATCTTTTAAGATATAAACGTATTATGACGTAATAGTCTATTTTATTTTGATTAAAACAAGAATTCTTTACATTCCCTAATTTTTTTAACGTTTGATCTAGCTCCTTAAGATTGTGGAGATTATTTTTTAATTGTTGCTTTCGTTGTTTTTCAGTCAATTCTTTAGTAACCAGTTTTAGTTCTTTTGTTGTTACTTTTTCTTTTGCTGCTATATTTTTTTCGGTTGCTGCTTCCTCTTCTGTTACTATATTATTTTTTGTTGCTGCTTCCTCTTTTAGTTTGTCATCCCCCGGTGTATTTTTTTCATCTGCGACAACTTTAGTGTTCACCACGTACTTTAATAAAGAATGATCGATCCATTTTTCACCTCTCCTACCAGTTAAATACTGCATTTCCTTCGTCAGTTTTTTTATCTCAGACTTGCAATTTTTGATTTCTTTTGCTATTTTGTTAAGCTCGTTTTTTTTGCTCTTGATCGTTTCACCATGTACTTGCTTGGTGCTTTTATATAATGCATTTTTTTTGCTTTCACTGCGTTTTGAAGTTCCTGCTCACAGTCTTCCTTTTTTTTATTTGAGTATGCTTTTTCTTATACCAATCCTCTCTTTTCTTAGCCCGTTCTTCAATTTCTCTCTTTAGTTCATGTTTCAACTCTATGTATAGCTCAGTGTATTTGTGTAAGTTTTCAAGTGGTTCTAAGTTTTCCCGCAATTTGACTTCTAATGAATCAACGGTTGACATCAATTGTTCTTTTCCCATATTTTCTTGATTTTTTGTTTTCTCAAATACTGGTTTTGTCATCCTAACAACTTCCTTTCTTTTTTCATTTTTACTTATCTAAAGTAACACGGTTTACTAGTCTTGATAAAACTACTTTTTCTAAAAAAGCGAATTAATCGTTTTTTTCTAACAAAAGAAATTCCTACGCTAGTTCTAACGAGATTGTTCTTCTTTCCGACAAAAAAAGCCCCTCTTTCCAGATCATCTTTATCTGGAAAAGGGGCTTGATTAACTATACTTGTATTGAATTAACCATTATAAGCATCAATAATGATTTGTTTTAGCTCACTGATCAATGGCTCTTTTGGATTTGCTGTTGTACATTGATCTTCATAAGCAAGTTCTGCCATACGGTCAACCGTTGAATCTAAGGTTTCTTGTGTCACACCTTGAGCCTTCAAGCTCATATTGATTCCAACTGATTGTCCTAATTCATAAACTGCTGTTGCTAAAGCTTCAACTAATTCCGCTGTTGTTTGTCCTTTTAACCCTAAGAACTTAGCAATATCTGCATAGTCTGTATCTGCACGGAAGTAATCATATTTAGGGAACATTGCATGTTTTTGTGGATCTTTTGCATTATAGCGGATGATATGTGGTAATAAAATGGCATTTGTACGACCATGTGGGATACCATATTCTCCACCAATTTTATGCGCAACTGAGTGACAAATTCCTAAGAAGGCGTTCGCAAATGCCATCCCTGCCATTGTAGAAGCGTTGTGCATTTTTTCTCGTGATTCCATATCAGGAGTTTTCACTGATTTTTCTAGGTAATCGAAGACTAATTTGATTGCTTGTAAGCTCAATCCTCTTGTATAATCAGAAGCCATAACAGAAACATAAGACTCAATCGCATGAGTTAATACGTCCATCCCTGTATCTGCCGTGACAGAAGCTGGTACTGACATGACAAATTGTGGGTCGACGATTGCTACATCTGGTGTTAATGCATAATCTGCCAATGGATATTTCACATGTGTATCACTATCTGTGATAACGGCAAAAGGTGTTACTTCAGAACCCGTTCCTGAAGTTGTCGGAATACACACAAATTGTGTTTTTTCTGGTTTATCGATCTTATATGTCCGTTTACGGATATCTAAGAATTTTTGTTTTGCTCCAAAGAATGAAGTATCTGGGTGTTCATAGAACATCCACATTCCTTTAGCAGCATCCATTGCAGAACCGCCACCTAATGCAATCACTGTGTCTGGTTTGAAATCAGCCATCAATTTCGTTCCTGCATAGACTGTGTTTGTTGAAGGATTTGGCTCAACTTCTGAGAAGACTTCGATTTTCACATCATTTTTACGTCTTGATAGTACTTCACGAACCGTATCACAGTAACCAAACTGCACCATACCAGGATCACAAACGATCATGACACGCTCTACGTTTTCCATTTTTTCTAAATAAAGCAAAGAGTTCTTTTCAAAGAAGATTTTTGGTGGTAATTTGAACCATTGCATATTATTTCTCCGTTTCGCTACAGTTTTGACATTGATCAAGTTGATGGCACTTACATTTCTAGAAACAGAATTTTTACCATATGAACCACAACCTAAAGTTAGTGAAGGGATCATTTCGTTATAGATATTTCCGATTCCACCTTCTGCTGAAGGAGTATTTACTAAGATACGGCAAGCTTTCATCCGTAGACCAAACTTCACATGCAGCTCTTCATCCTCTGAGTGAATCACTGCAGTATGGCCTAACCCGCCTAAGTTCAACATTCCTTCGCATAATTCAAAGGCATGTTCTGTATTGTTTGCTTTAACCATTGCAAGTACTGGAGAAAGTTTTTCACGTGAAAGAGGGTAATCCGCTCCGACACCTTCTAATTCAGCTACTAACATTTTTGTCCCTTCTGGAACTTTGATGCCAGCTAGTTTTGCAATGTCCATTGCAGAATGTCCAACGATTGCTGGATTTACTGCGTATTTACCTTCATTCATCACTGCATCTTCTAATTTTGAAAGTTCAGCTGGTTTCACAAAATAGACTTGATGTGCTTGGAATTCTGCTTTAACTGCAGCATAGACTTCTTTGTCAACGATTACTGCTTGCTCAGAAGCACAAATCATTCCGTTATCGAACGTTTTAGAAACGATCAAGTCATTCACTGCTCGTTTGATTTTTGCTGTTTTTTCAATATATGCTGGTACATTACCTGGTCCAACACCTAAAGCTGGCTTTCCTGTTGAATAAGCAGATTTTACCATTCCCGCCCCACCAGTAGCTAAAACAATTGCGATCCCTGGATGATTCATCAACATTGAAGTCGCTTCAATCGATGGATGTTCAATCCATTGAATACAATTTTCAGGTGCGCCAGCTGCGATCGCTGCATCACGAACGACACGCGCTGCTTCAGCAGAAGATTTTTGAGCACTTGGATGGAATGCAAAAACGATTGGGTTTCTTGTTTTCAACGCGATCATTGATTTAAAAATTGTCGTTGATGTTGGGTTAGTTGTTGGAGTTACCCCACAAACCACACCAACTGGTTCAGCAATTTCAATCAAGCCTTTTTGAACATCTTCATTGATGACACCAACTGTTTTATCGTGCTTGATGTTATTCCAAATATATTCAGAAGCATACATATTTTTGATCGCTTTATCTTCATAGATTCCACGACCAGTTTCTTCAACTGCCATTTTAGCTAACGGCATATGTTGATCTAATGCTGCCATTGCCATTTCATGCACAATATGATCTACTTTTTCTTGATCAAAGTTTTCCATCTCTTTTAATGCGACATTTGCTTTCGTTGCTAATTCATCAATCATTCCTTGAACATCAATAGTTTTTGGTTGTTCTTTCTCCATTACTTTAGCCATTGTCTTCCTCCTAATGGGTCATGGTTGTTTGTTAATTAATTCACATTCTCATCATACAACAAACCTTTTCAGATGTAAACCTTTATTGTGATTTTTTTCACAGTTTTTTAAATTTCGATTAAATCCTTTATTTATCAGTGTTTTTATTTATTATCCTAATTATCCAAAGTATTTTATCAAAAAAACAGATTATTCAAAGCTTAACAAAGTCAGAGATTTAGGATAAAAAAAGAGCCCGAGACACCGTCTCAGACTCAACTACTAAGCTTTACCTATTTGTTTTCTTTACTATCTTCAGGTGTTTCAACAGTTTCAGTAGCTTCTTCTTTCACTTCTACTGTTTCAGCAACTTTTGGTTCTGTTTTTTCTACCGTATTTACTGTCGAATCATTGGTTACGACAGTTCCAGGTTTAACCGTTTTGATGGCTGCTCGATCGTATTCTAGAAAAATCCCTTCACAATCTATAACAACTGTGCGTTTTTCATTGTCGATCTCTGAAACAACACCATGTAATCCGCCGATTGTAACTACTTCATCGCCTGATTTCATACTGTCTAGTAAATTTTGTCGTTCTTGTTGTTGTTTCTTTTGTGAACGTGACATAAAATACCACATTGCTAAAAGAGCAACGAACATGACTAACATTGGTAATGATCCCATTTTTTTCACCTCACTAACATGTATCTACACACTCAACTTTAGCAGAAAAAGGCGTGAGACACTAGTTTTTTACATAAATTTAGTGAAAAAGATTAGAAACTTTTGGCATTCTCTTTATTAAACCCATATTCCTCAAAAAAGGCTGCTCGAAATTCTAATAAATTGTCATCCATGATCGCTTGACGCACTTGTTTCATCAAGTTTAATAAGAAGTACAAGTTATGGTAAGACGTTAACCGTATCCCAAATGTTTCATCACATTTGATCAAATGACGAATATACGCACGTGTATAATTTTTACATGTGTAGCAGTCACATTTCTCATCGATTGGGCGGAAGTCATGTGCGTATTGTGCATTTTTCACAACTAAGCGTCCCTGCGAAGTCATACAAGTACCATTTCTTGCGATACGTGTAGGCAAGACACAGTCAAACATATCGACTCCTCTAATCACGCCATCAATCAATGAATCTGCTGCACCAACACCCATTAAATAACGCGGTTTATCCTCAGGGATCAATGGTGTTGTAAACTCTAACACACGGTTCATTTCTGATTTAGGTTCGCCAACAGACAAACCACCGATTGAATAGCCAGGGAAATCCATTGAAATCAAATCTTTTGCACTTTGGCGACGTAAATCTTCAAACCCAGCTCCTTGAATGATACCAAATAATCCTTGACGATCAGGATTCAGATGGGCTTTTAAGCCTCGCTCAGCCCAACGTGAGGTTCTTTCCACTGATTTTTTGACATAATCATAGCTTTCATCAAAAGGAGGACATTCATCGAAGCTCATCATGATGTCTGATCCTAATTTATTTTGGATATTAATTGCTTTTTCTGGTGATAAAAACATCCGAGAACCATTTAAATGATTTTTAAAATGGACACCCTCTTCTTCGATGTTACGCATATCGCTTAGCGAGAACACTTGAAAACCACCTGAATCTGTCAAAATCGGTTGATCCCAATTCATGAACTTGTGTAAGCCGCCTGCTTCTTCTACCAAGTCTTCTCCAGGTCTTAACCATAAATGGTACGTATTACTTAAAATGACTCCCGCACCCATTGCTTTTAATTCTTCAGGTGACATGGTTTTGACAGTTGCTAGTGTTCCCACAGGCATAAACATTGGTGTGGGAAATGTCCCATGAGGAGTGATCAATTCACCAAGACGGGCACCGGTATGTTTTTCTTTTTTGATTAAACGATAACGAATGGCAGGTTGTGTCATTCAATTCCCTACTTTCTCTATAATAATCGCATTGACAACTCCCATCATCATAATCGTTCTAACTCTTTTTTGCAAGGGTTCATTGGGTAACAGGTGTTTATTTAACCTTCATTTTTTAAAGAAATTATAATAACAGATAAAAGATAAAGAAAGCCAAATTGTTTCTTCTTTGTTATACTTATGGCATAAATAAAAAGGAGTGAAACTCATGCTATCTTCAAAAGAACTGAAACAACAAGCAAAAGACAGTTTAAAAGGACGCTGGGGACAAGCTGTATTATTGAATTTAGTCCCAACGTTAATCACAATTGCACTCATTATGATCATAGCTATTCCGACCGCTTTATTATTGGCTCATACCTATAATGATCCTGCAGCTGTCCAAGATATGGCAAACAATACCAACGGAGGTGCTGCTTCTAGCGGTGGTGGTATTGTGTCTGGTATTATCAGCGCACTATTTATGAGTGGGATCTCATGGACCTATCTAGATATCCTGCGTGGAACCAAATCGACCATCGAACCATTTAAAGATGCCTTTCGTGGTTTTACAGGATTATTTCTTGGTGGTGTGATTTTACTAGCTATTTTGATTTCGATCTTTACTACTTTATGGGCGTTATTATTCGTTATTCCTGGTATCATCAAAAGTTATTCTTATTCCCAAAGTTACTTCATTTACTATGATGTTATCACTGAAACAGGGGGAAAACCAGGAGTGCTAAATACGATCACTGCTAGTCGTAAATTAATGGATGGCTACAAAGGTAAATTGTTCTGGCTTGATCTATCCTTTATTGGCTGGCATATCTTGGCCATGCTAACTGCTGGAATTGGTTATTTATGGTTAAATCCTTATATTACAGCAACTAAAGCAGCTTTTTATGAACAATTGCCAAAAAACGTATAAAAATCAATGTCCAATGAAACGACCCTCAAAAGTTAGACCAAAAATCTAACTTTTGAGGGTCGTTTCACATGCTTCAGCCGCAGTCGCTTTTTTCATTTCGCTCACTTCTGCTCAGCTTTTAGAACTTCGCCAGTATACGCATCAACTTTGACTGTCTACTTTTTTATTTTTTTTTAATAGTAATTGTCCAATACGATTTTCCTGATTGTCTTTCGAGATACCACATTACTGCTTTTCCTGTCCCAGTCGTTTTTTCAGCTACTTTTTCAGCTACTTCAGTAACTTCCGATAAACTTTTTAAGTTTTTGATATTGAACAGATCTGCGGATTGCTCGGTAGTGGCTTGTTCGTGTTTGTTTCGTATGCGATATACTTTTTTTTTGATGTTCGCTGTTTTAGTTGAAATTCTTACGCTGCATTCTTTAGTTGCATCTCTACCAGTAATTTCGTAATAGTAAGGACCAACAGTCTGACTAACTTTCACAGAAGTAATCGCTTGATTAGGATAACAAGTCTGATAAGTTTCAAGTGCTTCTTTTAATGATACATTGAATTTTTCCGGCTCCTCAATTTCCTCCGCAGATGTGGACGAACTAGAAACATTGGCAACCTTGATTTCTTTCGTTTCATTCCCATAATTTTCATAAGGATAATTAAAAACAAACATCACCAACATCACCAAACTAAAACTAGTTAATACCGTTAAACACCATACAAACAACTTCATCTTTTCCGCTCCTTCACAATCAATTGTTAGATTCTTGAAATGAACGATTAATCGTTCTTTTTTTAGGAGTTTGAGGCTGGATGAATTGAATCCTCCAGCCTCATTGAGAGAATATAAGAGATAAAGCAAATAATATATCCCTATGTCTTTATTCTACTTAAATCTTTCATCTTATTTTTTTTATTTTTTACCATCTAGTCATGAACAAATAAAAAAAAACATATTAGAAAAGCTCCCCCATGGCTTTTCTAATATGTTTCATCATTACTTTTGATGGAAAGGAACGATTTTAGAAGTCAGTGTCACTGATTTCTAAATTTACTGTTACATTTCCACGCAAAGCTTTTGAGTAAGGGCAAACTTGATCTGCTTCTTCAACAAAACGTATTGCTTCATCTTTCGGCATATCTTTGATAAAGACTGTCAAAAGAACTTCTATTGTAAAATCTGCCTCTCCATGATTCAGCAAGGCAACGTTTGCTTTTACTGAACTAGGTTGATTGATGTTCTTTCTAGATAAAACTAATTCTAAGGCACCGTTAAAACAGGCACTATAAGCTGCTGCAAAGAGCTCTTCGGGATTTGTTGCATCCGTGTTTTGGGTTCCAGGTGCTGCGACATCATACAAAAATTTTTTCTCTTGTGAATAAATTTTACCACTACGACCACCTGTATTAATAGTAGCTACCTCATAAATTTTGCTCATAAATTTCGCCCTCCAAAGTTGATTGTAAATATAGTAGTTGGCATCTAGGTAATTGGGTATCACATAAAAGGTTAGTGTATAGGAATGATTGGGTTGTTTACAAGAATAGTAAATTTTACCTGAAACCAAACTGCGTCTATTTACTTCTTTACTCTAAAGGATTATTCAACGTCATTTTTTCTTAAAAAAAATACGAATCTACTCTTTATTGAAATTATTAAAAATTTTGAGCAAGGAAACTACTCGTGTTCAATTTTCTTTTTTCCATTTCCCTAAACCACTCAAAATAGGGTTATAGCCAAACAAAGACGTTAGTAAAAAATAGATAGGGACGGCTATAGAAACTTGGATTAGATTAGTCAAAAAGGTAGGTGACATGCCATTTGTAATTATTCTTGTAACGAACCACATAATAATGGATGAACAAAAAATAACCAGTAAGTTTTTTTTCTTAAAGCTAAAATTTGTTTGATTCAAGAATGATTTTGTACGTACCACTGTTACAAAAATTTCTGCTAAAAGGTTTGAAAAAACCACTCCAAAAAAACCGATCCACGGTAACAAGATTAAATTAGATAAAATATTGATAACCGCACCAATTAATACAGATTTATTGTAGATTTTTACTTTGCCAATCGGTATCAAATATTGTCTAGAAATGGACATACCTAAGGGCATCACAACGATCAAAATAGAAAAAAGTGGAATAACTTTATTGATGAATAAGAATTCTTTCCCAAAAAACCAGGGAACTAATTTATCGTAAACCGTAAGCATCCCGAACATCGCTGGAACACTAAAATATAATTGTAAATGAATCGTCTTATCAATGATGTCCACCATCTTATTAATGTTTCCTTTGGCATATAACCCACTCATGTGCGGTAATAGCACCATATCAAGCGTTGTAATAACCGTGATAAATACCGTATTGATTGTTAATGAATTAGTGTAATAACCAACAGCTGTACTACCAATAAAAACACCCAATAAAGTCTTGTTTAGATTCGTATAAAGTAAAATAGCAACCTGTGGGATAAAAAATTCAAAAGATGATCGGATATGTCTAAAGCTATCTAAGAATGCTACCTTTTTAAAATTTATATGTTTATGAATAAATAGCCATGTCAATAGTTGAGATAATAAGGTTCCTACTGACTGTAGTAAAACATATAAAATCGTATCAGAAGAATCTTTAATCAAAAAGATAATTAAAATGAAAGTAACAAATTGAATTCCCAGATTGATCATGCTCGTTTTTCTGAAATCCTCGATTCCCATAAAAAACCACGAAATGTCAAACATAACAGCTATAATAGTGAGACTTTGTATATAGAAATAGATCTTATTACCTAAAAAAGTAGTAAATAACAAAAAAACTAAAAGTGTAATACATGTTAAAACTGCTTTTAATAAACAGATTTCCCAAAACGTTTTTGAAATATTTTCTTTACGATTATAAACTAATGCGATTTCTCGATTCCCATACATCGAGATCCCTAAACTAGCGACTAACACAAAATATTGAGTAATCGAATTGGTGTAATTAAAAATCCCTAATCCTCCAGGACCTAATGCTTTTGAAACAATTGGGACTGTAATGATTGGCATGATAATCTTTGTCAGTTGAAATAATGACTGATACCCAAAATTTTTAAGCACATGTTTCAATTCTATTATCCCTTCCAAATATATCTCGCGTATAGACTTTCATTTCTACATCTTTGAGTAACGGATCAAATCGATTGGCTAATATCACATCTGAATGCTTCTTGAACTCATCAATGTCCTTTATTACTTTAAATGTCGAAAAATGCTCCTTCTTCACTGTCGGTTCATAAATGACTACGTTAATGCCTTGATCTTTCAAAAGACGCATGATACTTAAAATAGATGAATATCTGAAATTATCAGAGCCCGCCTTCATTGTTAAACGATAAATCCCTACTACATCTGGATTTTTTTCCATGATACGATCTGCAATAAATGTTTTTCTTGTATCATTTGACTGAACGATGGCTTGGATCAGATCATTTGGCACGTGCTGGTAATTCGCTAGTAATTGTTTCGTATCTTTCGGTAAACAATATCCGCCATAACCAAAAGAAGGATTATTATAATAGTCCCCTATTCTTGGGTCCATTGAAACCCCCGAGATAATTTGAGCTGTATCTAATCCATTCATTTCAGCATAAGTATCAAGCTCATTGAAATAAGCAATCCTTAATGCTAAATAGGTATTAGAAAACAGTTTGATCGCTTCTGCTTCTGTTGAATCAGTTAAAATAACAGGAACATTTTTTATTCGAGTATTTTTTTTAAACATCGAAGCAATTTTTTGTCCTCTTTTCGTGTTTTCGCCTACAACGATACGAGAAGGATAGAGATTATCATACAATGCTTTTCCTTCCCGCAAAAATTCTGGTGAAAAAATAAAATCCTCTGATTGATATTTCTTTTTTAAATACTTAATATAACCTAAAGGAATCGTTGACTTAATGATAAATACAGCATCCGTACGTACTGCCTTTACCTTTTCGATTACTTCTTCTATGGAGGAAGTATCGAATAGGTTTTTTTCTTCATCATAATCGGTTGGAGTAGCAATCAAAATAAATTCTCCCCATGATGCTGCACTTTTGAAGTCTTGTGTAAAAGTTATTCCCAATTCTCTATTATTCAAAAATTCTTGGATCTCTTTATCTTCGATTGGGGAACAACCTTTTATTAGTTTCTCGATTTTTTTCTGATCGATGTCATAAGCAACCACATCATTATTTTGGGCAAGCAACAATGCATTTGCTAGCCCTACATAGCCCATACCGAAAACAGATAGTCTCATTTCTTACACCTTACTTATTTTTTTATTTTTTGCTTGTTTTAAAATTTTTTGTATTTTTTTATTATCCCCCCATACAGCCTTAGAATCATATTTTCTATCGGGATAGGCACCATAATCCAAATGAATATTCAAGTGATTATCTGCAATGAATTGTTCGACACGTTCTTTTAATTTAACAGGATAACCTGAGCAAATATTAATGATTCCTGAGATTTCGTCTTGTTCAACAGCTGCTGCTACTTGAAAACAAAAATCATCATAGTCTAAAAAATCGTATTGGTTTTCCCCCATTGTAAAAGGAAAGTTTACCTCTTCTTCCTTGGCTTTCTCAATGATTTTTGAAAAAACCGAACTACCACCCGGTTGATTCGATACAATGTAATAAGCACGCAACCATTGAAATTTTTTATTGGTTTCTTTAGCCATAAACGAACTGAAATTTCTCAATGAATCTTTTGCAATGCCATAGTAACTCATTGGGTGTGTACTAGTGAATTCGTTAATGCAGCCTTCATAAAATCCAACTTCATGCATCGATCCCATCACTACGATTTTATCGATTCCTGATAAGAAAAATTTTTTTAAAAATAGTGCATGATCGGATAAGTTTCTAATATGACTTTCTGCATTATGGATAAACCCATCTTGCCATGCAAGATGGACTAATACGTTCGGTTCACCAAAATAATGATACGGATCAGAAATATCAAAAAGATTTTCTTGATAGATAGTGGCTTCTTTATTTATTCGATTCGTTCTGACATCTGTCGCAATAACTTCATTTCCATCATTGATCAGTTGGTCTACAATTCCAGTTCCTAAATAACCGTTTGCTCCAGTTACTAATATTTTCATCAATTCTCACTCCCCAAATTTACTATTTTTTCTATTATTTTTTCCCATGAGAAGAGGTCGAGTAACACCTGATCCCCAACAGGGATACGTTTTTTTCCCAAAAATTGAAGCATTTCGTTGATTGAGATCGGTGAATCATCATCCTTTACTTGATAAATATTTTGTTTTACTGCACTAAAAAATGGTGTTTCGCCTGATGTAATCACTGGAATTCCTTGATAAAGTGCTTCGGATACTTTGATAGCTGTCTCAATATTGGCACCTCGTAGATGTAACTTTAATGTACCGATAGCCATTGAAGCTTCACCATAAAGCTGTTCTAATTCTTGACGATCTTTATACCCATGAAATATAACGTATCCTTGTAATCGGTAAGATGCTACCAGTTGTTTTAACTCTTCAATTGCTGGTCCCCCACCAACAATGTCAAAGAAGACCTCTGGTGCTATCTCATCTTTTGTCCGATAATAATATTCAAGTCCTTCAATTAAACGATCCAGCCCATGATAAGGATAAAAATTTCCAACAGCAACTACCCGATGTGTAGGCTGTTCTTCATTTTTCTGATATAAATTGACTGGCAAATTATCCGGATCTACACCATTGTAAAAAGAAACCATCTTCGCCTTTTTTTTATTACTTGTCTTCGCCTCAATTACTGCAATCTTATTGCATTTTTTTTCATACAATCGATCACCTAAGTAATTCCATACTAGACTCAATCCACCCTTTAACTTATTGGGTGCTACATTCAATTGTTCTTTATAATAAGGATAAGTAGGAATTTCCATAATCGTTTGAATTGTTTTTTGCTGAGAGATACTTAACAGTTCACTCATTATTTTTGTATAATATTGATCCCGAAAATAGAAATGAGTCCATTCTCTCGACAACAATAATTTTTTTGTTGCTATTTGGATATCTTTTATTTTTTGACGGTGATTCGTTGCATCACTCTTTGTTAATAGACTGTCGTGAATCATCTGCTTGTCATAAAACTCACGTACTCTTATTTCTTGTTTTTTAAAATAAAGTAACCAACATTGCTTTTTATGATTGCTCATATACTTTGCTTGGGAACAGTTCTTTTTAAAAATACCTTTATTTTCTTCTGCAGAAATCCCACTCAAAAATAAGATGCTCATTGTATTTTGTCCTTTCTTATAGCCATTCATTCTGATAAAATAGCGGATTAAAAATCCTTTCAGGTATAGAGATCGAAAAATAAGAAACATAAAACCAAGCCAGAAGGTGAATAACTAACATCCCCCACAAAACGAGTTGATAATAGGTGACTTTTTTGTATTTATAACTAGCATTGATCACAGAAATATAAATCAAAGGCAATATACCTCTGGCTAAACGGTAAAATTCCACAGAATACCAAAGCAAAGGAATAAACATCAATAAAATCACCGAAGCATAAAACACATATTGTGAGAATAGTTTATTTTTTTGACTGATTGTACTTTTAGGAAATCCTAAATGTGCCCAGTATGCTAACCCCACATTCAGCAAGAAAAGAAAAATAACTTGTATCGAACCATTTGTTATTTTTTCAGTATATTGTTGGATTCTTCCGGAATTTGTTGAGAACTCTTCGATTAAATAATTCAAATAGGGAGGAGTTCCACTATAGATTACATAGATCAACTCCAGAAAAATTGCACCACCAACCATTAGTTGAATAAAAAACTTTTTGTTTTTTGAAGATAAAAATAAAAACGGTAGATAAAATAAACTGATCGTATGAAATAAGCTAGCGCTAATTATGCCAAAAAAATATTTTATTTTTTATTTTCTACTAAATATGGAAATGAATAAATCACAAGAGATATCGCCACTAAATTCCTTAGTTGAATAGCATCAATAAAAAATAAAAATAACGTATAAATAATTATAAATAGATGAGTATTTACGCAATATTTTTTAACTGTCGCACCGATTAATAGGGTTGCAAATAAAAAGACCAACCCACGCATACCAAAGAGTCCTAAATTTAATTGTCGGCAAAACTGTGCAAAATAGTAAAAGCCGAATTCTGTCGCTTTATATTTGATACGTGCATCATCAAAATAAGTTGCTTTATAGTAGACCATGTCTGTATTTTCAGTACCACCTGCAAAAATCAATCCGAGGATCAAAACACTTAATAAGAGTAAATATTTATTGCGTTTATTTCTGAAAACTTCAATAAAATTAAGTATCAGTACAGCAAAATAAGCAACGATGATCATCCAGCAGACACCCTATTCAACATTTTTTTATAAAACTGGTTCCATAAATCAACTGATTCAAGGTTCGATATCTCCGTTTTTCCATTAAACGACTCACCAGACATAAATAGTTTCTATAATACCGTGATGATTCTATGATTAAAGGTTTCTGTATTTTCTCTTTGGACAATAGTTGTTGGATATCTTGTAGCATCTTTTTTTGATTCGCTGTATTCATGCCGAATTGGGTATAGATATTCAACCCATGTCGTAAAAAATAAGTATAGCGATATTTTTGATAGTAGGGATAAACGCGTTCATTCCATTCAATTTCTCCAATTGTTTCTATAAATATTTGAAAATCTTTCACAGCTGAGGGATTATTTTTTAAAGAAGTACTCGTCAATTCACGTTGACTATATTGATAAACTACTTCGGGGACCAGCTGAATCGTTTGACATTTAGAAACATAGTTAAAATTGAATAAAGTATCTTCTTGCCCATAACGAAATCTTTCATCGAATTTCAAATCATACTCATCTATTATTTTTTTCGGTACAAACAATTCCATAAATGGAGAAACGTCATTCGATGATCTAAATTAAACAAAGCATAAGCAATCTCTTTTTGATCCTTTAATTGCTTTTCTTCATAGGAGTAATCTATTTCAGACAAAAGCAGTTGTTTCTTATCAATCAACTGCATCGATTTGCCACCTACGATCATATCTGCATCTCCGATTTTGTTAGACAAATAGACATAGATATTGGGATCAATTGCATCGTCTTGATCGATAAAACTAACAAATTCGCCTGTCGCATAAGCTAAACCTGTATTACGGGCTGCACAGATCCCCGCGTTTGTTTGATGAATCAATAATATACGTTCATCTTGTTGTGCAAATTTTTGGCAAATTTGATAACTATCATCTTGTGAACCATCATCAATCAAAATCAACTCGATGTTTTTGTAGGGCTGATTCAATAACGCTTGGAGTGTATTTTCTAAATACAAGCTTCCGTTATAGATTGGAACAATCACGCTAATTCTCTTCAATTTTCTTACTCCTTTCCACTGAAGATCCGATCGAGCCAAGTGGATAATTGATAGTTTTTGTAAAGTTGATCATTTAGTAAATGGTAGTCTGTCTCAATAAAACGTTGTGGAATAACTGGCTTTTTTCGGTCAACTACGCAAATGTTATCAGGATGGTAAAAATCATAATTTTTCACTTCTGGATTTGTTGTAATCAGTTTTCTTCTCATTCCATGTGTCTCAATCGTACGCATCGTGAGACCTGATTGATTTGCTAGCTCTAGATCCAAAATAATTTTGCTCTCTTTAACCACTTCATTAACGATTGTTTGCGGAAGTGGTTGATAGATGAATTCTTCTTTTTTGGCTGTTGCGAGTGTCTTAGTTCCATATTTGTAATAATAAAAATGCCAGATAGAAGGAAGATATAGTTTGAAATAGTAGCTATATTGTTTTTTCTCACAAAGTTCTTTTACTTGATTGATAAATGAGTAACGCATGCTATGACCGAATCCCACAAAAGAAAAAAGATAGGTTGGCTCTTTTTTGTTTTTCTCATCGGAATTTATGTAGAATAATGGCAAAAAATTTAATTCTGCGTATTTCTTGCAGTCTTTCGCATCAAAACTATATAAATAATTAAAATAATCAAAGTATCTAGTCACTTGTGAAAATGTAGCAATTGAATCCCACAAATAGGCTAATTTAGGGATCGGTCCAACAATATCGGTCACCTCTTTGATGAACTTTTCAGGAAACAGTACTGGATTGATAACGAAAAAGTAATCATAATTTTCTTGTCCTATCGCTAATAAAATTTGCTTCAGATAACTCTCTCTTAAGGTATTGAACTTTGTAGAAAGTTTCATTTTTAGGTGTGAGTCCGAAGGGATCGCATTATAATACGTCACTTTTGCGCCTTTTCTTTCTAATTCTTCGATGATCAGCTGTGGATAATCGTAAAATTTCCATGCAATAAACAATATTTTTTATCCTTTAAGCGTTTGTCCATACTATGCCTTCTCTCAATTTTCTCCGTTGTACTGTTTTGTAATCTCTCGAATCATTTGATTTAATGAATAATTTTTTTGATAGATCGCTATTATTTGTTGTTTGTCACAGCTATGCTCTGCATTTAGGATTGCTCGTGCAAATGAGTGAGGACTATCTGTATTTAATAAGCAACCACCTGTTTGTTCAATAATTTCTTCTACTCCTGTCACCTTTTTGCCAATAATCGGAACACCAGCGCGAATCGCTTCGATCAAAGAATAAGGCAACCCTTCATATCTCGAAGTGATCAAATAATGATCATACCCTGCAACGATTCGTTCACTATCCGTTCTTTCTCCTAATAAATGGACATTTCCCGTCAAATCGTGCTTGATTAAAAATGCTTTGACTTCTTTGAATAGTGGTCCATCCCCTGCCCAGACAAAATGATAATTAGGGTCTTGTTGAATGACTTCTTTTGCTACTTCCATAAATAAAAAAGGGTCTTTTTGAAAAGAAAGACGTGCGTTGTTACCAATAACAATATTCGATTCCTTCAACCCTAGAGATTCTTTGATCGTTTTTTTAGAAGGAAAGTCGATTGCAGGCAATCCATTGCGGATGACTATAAATTTGGATGGGTTATCAAGGTGTAATTTTATACCTGCCATTCGTTCTTCTTCAGATACATTAAACGTCTTCTTCGTTGCATACCTACTTAGCATCTTCTCTATCCAAATAAATAGTGTCTTCTTAGATTGCTTAAATTCCGAAGATAAGAAAGAATACGCATGTGGTGTATAAAAAACTTGCTCAATACGATTTCTTTTAGCAGCTATTCGCCCTAGCGCACCGGCTTTCGAACTATGACAATGCACAATATCCGGTTGAATTTCTTTCATTTGTTGTTTCAAGAAGCGGTAAGTAACATAATCATTTTTCACATCGACATTTCTAGTAAAGGTAGGACAGGGAATAAAGGTAGCTCGATCTTTTAACTGCATATATTGATCAGAAAAACAGTGATCCATTTTTTTTGTTCCATGAATAAAGTAAAGATCAAATTCTTCTTGGTCTAATTGTTCAATCAATTGAACGATATGTTTTCTTAAGCCGCCTTCCATTGATTCACTCAAGAGCAAAACTTTTTTTTTCATTTCCCTATCAACACGCTCCTTCAGGACGCAAAATAACAAAAAATGTACGATAGATGATTTTGAAATCAATATAAATACTTCGCTTTTCGATATATTCTAAATCTAGCATCACCATTTCAGAAAAACCGATATTGCTACGCCCGTTAATTTGCCATAAACCGGTACAACCTGGTTTGACCAATAGTCTTTGCTCATCATATTTCGTATATTGCGAAACCTCTCTTTGTAAAGATGGACGAGGACCAACTAAACTCATTTCACCTTTCAAAACATTCCATAGTTGTGGTAATTCATCTAAGCTTGTTTTACGAATGAATCGTCCAAATTTTGTTACACGTGGGTCATCTTTCATCTTGAACATCGCCCCTTCTACTTCATTCTTGCTCAGTAGCGTTGGGAGCTTTTTTTCTGCATCGACACACATCGAACGAAATTTATACATTTTGAATAACTGCTTATTTTTGCCTACTCGGTATTGGGAAAAAATGATTGGTTTTCCCGGCTCTTCCAGATATATCCTAAGAGCAATCCAAAGTAAGAGAGGTGATAAAACCACAAGGCCAATAAAGCTAAAAACAATATCAATGATTCTTTTAGAAAGTTCATATAATTTTTTGCGTTTCAGCTTCACACGATAAAATTGGACTCTCGAGCCAAAGCCCTCTTGAAATTTTTTCGTAACCTCGATATTTTCACTCATCCCATTGCCACCTTTCTTTATCGAATGGATCAAATCAACGAAAGAAACTAAATCGACGATGTTTCACTCTTTGATAAGTAAACGGCTCAATTTTGTTTTCGTATAGGATATCCATCGGCATTTTCTTTAATGATTTAACTTTTTCATTACCATAATCTTTTTGAATAATGTGATATGCTTCTTTTAAATAAAAATTCCTTTTTTCTAAACTATGGGCATCGGAAGCAATCATTTGAACCATATTTAATTGAATCATTGTTTTGGCAGTCTTTTGGATTTTTCGTCCAAACAAACCGACGATACTTGGTGCCGTTCCTTGAGCTAGCGCCCCCATATCTAAGAAAGGCAACAGTTTATTCGGATCATTAATGAATATCCTATTTCTTTCTGGGTGGACGATGATTGGTATATAGCCTTTAGCAATTAATTCAAAAAAGAGCTTTGTTGCATAAAGGGGAACGTCATTCGTCGGGAACTCTATTAGTAGAAACTGTTTTTGCTGCCCAAAACCAATAATTTCTCTTTTTTCTAAATCTTCTATCAACGTACCAGTAATACGATTTTCTTGACCTACGAGCAATTTCAGCTCAATATTGTTACGATCAAATTCAGTTTGTAATTTTGCTACTTCATTGGCTACATTCGTAGCGGGATTCAAAAATCGCCCATTCTTATGATGGGGGGTACACATCAAATGTGTGATTCCTTGTTCTCTGGCTTTCAACGCCATTTTGAGACTTTCATCGATGGTTTTCGGCCCATCGTCAACTCCTGGTAAAATATGACAATGTAAATCGATCATTTTTGAGCCCTACCTTTATTGATAACGACCTTTCTTTTTATCTCACTGATTACATACATTCCAATAGCCATAACCACAGCAAGTATCCCTGCATATATAAATGTTTGGACGAAAGACAATAAGTACCCCCGTACAAAGTAATAAACACTTTCCGTTAAAATACCGATACGATCAATCACACCACTAAAATAGATCCATGTGGGTAATAATAGGAGTGTTCCGCCAGCGCCTAAAAACATCAAGGCGACAAATCGGAATTTTTGATGTGACCAATGAATGGTATGGAGTAATAGCAGAAGTAGGCAAACCAAGATCACACCATTTCCAATAATCAATTGATTCAGCAACGGCTTAAATTGCTTCACTTTATTCACATAGTTAGCTAAAAATGGAATTTCTAACGATTTTTCGGTTGCTTCGATCGAAGAATCCACTAGCCTATTGATTACTTGTTCTTTGTCTTTCGTTACTTGTATGTTTTTTGTTTGAATATAGTGATTTAAATGTTGTTGGATTTTCTCTTTGATTTCTTCTTCTCCAGATAAATCGTATGTTTTCCTCATATAAAGGCTAGTTACATACTTTTTGACATTAGTTTGGACAAATGATAACGAGACAATCTCTTTTAACTGATTCGCCGGGACATTGCTACCTCTTCCAATATCTTGAATTTTCTCGTTAATTTCTTGTTGAACTAATTTTGTATATCGAGAATTTTCCATTTGCTTGCTCATGAAATTAGGATTTGCTAAGGTTACTCTGATACAAAGCAAAGACAAAAAGCAAAGACATGCAACCGAGCAAATATAGGTCAAAAATAAGCGTGCTGTTTTCTTTCTTAAACCTTTCTTCATGCCGACTATCCTTTGTTTATTTATTTTCATTGATCATCGGTCCTGCATGTAATTTTGCAGTTACAAATAATCGTTGATCCGTTAAGCCAATGCTGTCGATCGGATAACAGGTATATAGTATTAATTTGGCATTATTTCTTTGACGAATCTCCTGCTTTATCTGAGTATCATGTTTATTGGCTACTCTTACTTCTTCTACCTCATATTGATAGCTACCGTAATTCGTTTGGATTGTTATAATCTCTTGCGCTTTGATGTTAATTAACTTGCCAAATGAATCACTATTATGCCCAGCAATCAATGTAGTTCCTATTTCTCCTGGAAAAGTGGAACCCATATATTGTCCCGCGCCTTTTCTTAAAATAGTTGCTGAATCGCCAAAATATAATGGTGTTTTTAATTGGATCGAAGGGACAGATATCTCTCCATACAATTGACCATAATGAGGAAATTGAATTTTACTAGAAGAAATCTCGCTTTCTCCATTCGTAGAAAGTTGTTTGATAGCTTCTTTATGATTGTTCTCTTTAAATGTGGGTGCCTCTGCAAGTAACAATGTCTGGATAGAGGAGGTGACAAAGTGAATGACTGGTTTGCCAATCACATAAATCAAAGAATAATTGATGACCAAAAAAAGAAACGCCAACAGACATCCGTTAACTATTCGATTTAGCCCTCCCTTGATTCCTCTCTTACTCACTTCTACGTGCCACCCAATATGCGCCTCCAGCCAACATCAATACAGCACCTAAAGCCACATAGCTCGTGGTATAATCTGCACCGGTTTGTTTGATTTCATCTTCTGTAGAATAAATAGGAGTACCTGAAGGATCGACAACCGAAACGCCATCTCGATAAAAAGTCACTCTCAGATTTAAAATTTCTCCAATTTTTAAGACAATCGTTTTTAATTGCTCAATCACTGGACGTGGTAAAGCTTTGATCAGATTTTTTAGTGAATGGATCGAACGAACATCGACATTTTGTGAATTATCTAAGATCAATTGACGTGCTTCTCTTAAGTAATTTGCTACCTTTAACGCATTTTCATCTGACACCTGATGGACCTTCAGATAATTTTCTGCTTTTGTGATATCTGTAATATCAAAATCATATTTTTTCCCTTTCACCGTTACACCGGTATAAAGCTCATTTAAAATATCTCTTTCTGCGTTGGTGATTGCCCCTTGTGTTTCAGCATGAACTGCTGTCGGCAACAATAAGCAGATAACTGACACCAATGTAAACAATATCCCTTTAAAATTTTTCATGATCTCTCCGCCTTTCATTAATAAATCCTGTAAATTTAGGATTAACTATGTCTTTTATTCTACTGAGAACCCTCACTTGATTTTTTTTGTTTTTTAGCCTTCAAACGAATTACTTAAAAAATAAAAAATGATTTGTATACATAAAAAGAGTTTGAGACAAAAAATTTTTGTCTCAAACTCTTTCATAATTATAAAAGGAAATAAATGAGAGACCTCAGTGACAGCCTCTTACGACAAATGATTTTTTTTCAAAACTTAGGGTCTTCTTTGAAAAAGTTCTTTTGTTTTGTCATTCGTGTACTTTGATGCTTTTCTCTTTAGCAAAGAGTTTCATTTGGAACATGATAGCAGATCACGATCCATAGTAGTAATAGCCTTGATTTTCATCCTCTTTAGAAGCATTGTAAACTACTCCTAAAATATTGGCATTTACTAATTCCAGTAGATGTTTAGCTATTCGAAAATTCGCTTTTTTTGTTAACTTTTCACTGACTACCATAATCGTTCCATCCACTTTTGAAGACAATATTTGTGCATCTGTCACGGCAGTCAAGGGAGGGGTATCGAATATGATCATGTCATAGGTTGCTTCCAACTCCTCAATCACTTCTTCTAAGCGAGAAGAACCTAACAATTCAGCCGGATTAGGAGGTTTCGGTCCACTTGTCATAACAGAAAGATTTTTTTCAAAACTTTCTTGTATACATTCTTTAGCCTTGATGTTTGTACCTAATAATGTGCTAAGACCTACATGTTTCTCTAAAGAAAAAATTTTGTCTAGGGTTGGCTTCCGCATATCTGCATCTATGATCAATACTTTTTGCCCTAGATTTGCGTAAACCACTGCTAAATTAGCTGCTGTAGTTGATTTACCTTCACCTACACCTGGCGAAGTAACCACTAATGTTTGCACTTTTTTACCATAAGGAAAACTATATTGGATATTGGTCCGAATCGTTCGATAGCGTTCTGTAATCGGTGAAGTTTTATCCATGATTGTAATTAAATTTTTTCTGACTGTGGCATTTCTTCCTCTTCTTGTCTTTCTCATTGATTACACCCTTACTTCTTTTTTCGATTTTTTTTCTCATTGTCATCCATATAAGGGATACTTCCCAGTACCACCATATTAAATTCATTTTGAATCGTCTCACTATCACTGATTGTTCGATCCATGAATTCTAATATCATAATGATCATCAAACCAATAAATAAACCAATAAGCAATCCTTTGGCCAAAACTATTTTTTTATGTGGCTCTGTTGGTGTTGCACTAAGCGTAGCTTTTGAAATAATCGAAATGCGATCTACATTGAGTAATTTTTTTGCATTCTTCTGAAATTTTTCGGCTGTAACGTTAGCAATGTATTGGGCAAGTTTTGGATCAGGATCCGTTGCGACAATCGAAAACATTTGAGAATTTTCCTTTTGTTTGATACTTATAAGGTTTCGTAATTGCTCAATTGTTAAATGGACACCAAAATTTTTCGCTAAGTCTTGAGACACCTCATCCATTATCAAGTCTCCAGTAATAATGTCTTTATAGGTGGTAATCATTTGCAAGTTGCTGTTGACATCATTAATGTCTGCCGTTTCGTTTTTAGGTAAAGTAACGATTAATTGGGCTTGTGATTCATACTTTGGGACTAAGACAAATGCAATCAAAAGCATGGACATAATTAAACCTAATAAAGCAGAAATCACAATCGCAAATTTTCTTTTTTTTATGATACGCCAAAATTTCTCTATGTTTACTGTTTGCTCCATCCTTATCTCTGATTCTCCTAAATAAAATTATTTATAAACTATTTTTGCTCGTTAATTGACGATGTTCACTTTGAAAGAAAATAATACTTTTTTTATCTTTCTTAGTTGCTATCAATTATCTAAGGGATACTACAGTCAACTATTGACTTAATCAATCTTACTGAAATTAGTTTTTTCATTATCCGTTACATATTTGATGACTGTATATTGATTGAATGAATCTGGTTTTTCAAATGAAATCACTAGATCAAAATCAGACTCTTTACCTTCATAACTATATTTCCCATAAATTTCTTTGACATTTTTATATTCTTGGCCTTTTCCTTTAACTGTCTTTAAATCAGCTGTTGATAATGTTTCTTTAATAAACTTCAATTTTTTTGGGTCCAATTTATTATTTTGGGTAATCGTTTTTTCAGCAATTTTTGTTAATTGCTTTACTTCTATATCTTGCTTATCGGCCCATGTCATTTCACTACTTGTCTGCGTTGGTTGACTGGAAGAAGCTGTACTATCAGTGCTAGTTGTATTAGTAGTTTTAGTTGATTTACCTGCCGAGCAGCCTGCCAATGCGAAGACAACCATACTTGCTAAAATTATTTTTTTCATTTGTTCATCTCTCCTTAAAATCATTTATCTCATTCTTCCTAAATTAGTACAAAAAAATTTAGTTGCTATATTAGTATAGTATTTTCGTTCATAATACTTTCCTAATTTTTTTATAGAACCCCACAAAAAAATTAATAATAAAAAAAATCCCTTTTAAAATTGCTTATAGAATAACTATAGTTACCTTTATTTATATTGGTTCCCCCAAAATTTAACGAACAAAAAATGGATATTTTGCGTTATAAAGTGATATTTACCAAGCGAAGGAAACTTCAAATGGAAGAGAATCAAATCTGTTTAGGAGAATTTAAAATGATTGAAGATTATATAGAAAAAGACATTATTAGAAAAGTAAAGTTAGTTGAATTTTTATTTGAATTAAAAGAACTGAACGTAAGCGAAACTGCAGAAAGATTGGGTGTGACATTCAACACAATCAAAGCGGATTTCCAAAAATTAGTCATTCGACTCGAAGATGATATCGACTATTATAAAATGACTAGTAGTCATCTACTGATATTTTTCAAACCATCTATTAGGCGCTATGATCTCATCAAACAAATTTACCAAGATTCTAATTTTTTAAGAGTTTGTTCCCGATATATCATGGGAGAAAATGATTATTTAACACTTGTGGATGAAGAGTTTTTATCTGTGACAAAAGTATTCAAAATAAAAAAAGATGTAGAGAACTATTTTGCAGAAGCACTCACCCCACTTACGAAGGAACCCGAAGAATCGCATGAGTTACAGTATCGCTTTTTGATCCTTTCAGTTTGGATGCGGTGTGACTATTTAGATACACAAATTGATCCCATAACAATGGAAAAAGCTGAAAAATATGCAGACAAACTACTTCATATCCTGTCTAATCGTTTAAATAAAACTCAATATACTTTCTTCAAATCCGCCATCTATCTTTCATTGGAACGGCGAAAAAGCAATCCAATTGTCTTTCCAAACGACACTATGAACATTTTTAAAGATGGTATCATTTTCAATATGTTTAGAGAGATTTTCATACAAATCGAGGAACCTTTAACAGATGAAGAGATAGCCTATCTAGCCCTTATTTACCGTACACTTCCTTACAATTCACCAAATTATTTCATGATCGAGATCGATTATCATTATGTAAGAAATCGCTTGATCACCAAGTTTAAAGAAATCGATTTATTGATCGAAATGTTTGAAAAAGAATTTGGTGTGAATTTATTTGGCAATATTTTGTTTGAAGTCCCCCTCTTTAACCTGCTATACACGTGTGCTTTGAACGTTGGTAATTTCTTAGTTACCAAACATATTTTCTTAAGTGCAGAGCAACTAGATTTATTAAATAAAGTCAAGTTTATTTTAAATAAATGGATTGAAGAACTTGATACTCCTATTCATCATATTCCTTATTTTCATCTGCAAGAATTTTGTCAGTTGACCTTTTTCATCTTGACCCATGGGAACCAATCAAAAATAGGTGTGGTCATCGTAGCAGAAAGTGAAACTTCGCATATCGTATTTCGGAATTCATTAGAAAAGAAAATGTCTACAAGTGATTTATTGATTGACACTACCCTTTATTATTCCATGGACGATGTGCCTAAATATATCAAAAAAACCGGTCATCTAATTATTTGTGAGCGAACGCTTTTGAATAAGGAAACCTTTAACACCGAGAATATTTTCCCAATCTCATTGAATTCCATCTCTAAGGATATCAATAAGATTGCGACACGTATCATGAACTTTGATTGATCTTCACTTGATACTGAAAAGAATTAGCAAGCAAGATCCAATTTGCTTGCTAATTCTTTTTTCTTTTCTATCACTAATAAAAAAGCTAGTTCAGTACCAATGATTTCACTCTGTTTGTTCGAATAAGCAATATTTCTTTTTTCCACTCAGTAAACTAGTTTGAACAAACTAAGAGCAAGGATGGGACAAAGATTATTTCTCTTCAAATCGCTACTATATAATCTTTATAATCTTTTGCTAATTCTTCTTCTGGCTCTTCGATGATATATCCTTGTTCCTTCAGCACTTTCTTAGTAACAACATAGTGTTTGACACCTGCTTCTACAATAACGACATTCGTTAAAATATTACTAATCTTCCCTGTAGCTAATTCCCCAGAGACAGCACAGGCCGAAACAGTGATTCCACGTTCTAATTTCATGATCATTTCTCCTAACTTCCTAAAATTACTTACTGTTATCATTATAAAAATTTACTTCTGCTCATTTTACAATTATTTTGGTAAAAATTTCTTCTAAGTTACTAAAAATGAAAAACATTCGTTCAAAGACCTTAAAGAATACTTTTTGCAATGAACTAGCAGAAAAAGAGAGCCGCTTTCCTCTTTTCTTAATTTATATTTTAGCAAAACATACAGATAACATTTTTTTATCTATTTCACCTCAGCCTATTTTTTTATCAATAAAATTAACTATCCATTCTTTTTCATTTTTAAACATACTGCTATATTCATACTAAAAACTTAAATGAATCTAGTTGAAAGATAGGATAGAAATAATACATTTCTTTAGCTTCCTTCGGTCAATGACTCTATTTAGTTGCACAAAGTATTAATTTTAACTATTTCTTCCTTTTTTTAGAACAGCCTCAATAATTGAAAAAAAATCAAAGTCAGTTGGAATTTTTTACTTTTATATCAAAAAGACGAACTTTAACAAAAAAACGCTCAAAGCGTTCTCTATGCTTTGAGCGTCTTTCATACCTTTTATTTAACAGGTACATTTACAGAAACAAGTTGTTTTCCATCGAAACTTAGACTTTCAATTGTAAAACTATTTGCTGAAGCTGGAATCTTATTACCAATATAAACTTCAAATTGGTTGCCTTCTTTTAATTTAAAGCCTGGTTTGTATTCCTTATTATCAACAGTTAATTTGATAGAACGGATATCTCCTTTGTAAGTCCCTGTTAGATACTCTGAATTACGTGTATATTCATTTGGAACTAATTCTGGTTGGGAAACTGAAACTTCTTGACTTACTAAGACATTTCCAGATTTATCTAGACCTTCTAATTTTATAGATTTTGAATCAGCCGTGATTTTATTACCAATATAAACTTCAAATTGGTTTTCACCAGTGATTTTAAAACCAGGATTGCTTTCTTGTCCATCTACTACTAATTTGAATTTCTTAATGCCGTCACCGTTGAATGTACCTCTCATATATTCATCGCCACGGACATATTCATTGATACTTAAAGTTGGGGATTGCACAGTGATTTCTTTTGAAGTCAATTGTTGTCCTGATTTATCTAATCCAATCAGCGTAAATGTCGTTGTTCCTACTGGTACTTTGTTACCAATATATACTTCAAATTTATTACCTTCAGTGATTTTAAATCCTGGGTAATTTTCTTGTCCATTAACTACTAATTTGAATTTTTTAATTGCTTGACCTGTGAACGTCCCTGTTAAATACTCATTGCCAGCTAGGTATTCATTTGGTTGTAACTCAGGATTTTGTACATTCACATCTTGAGAAACAATTTCTTGACCTGTTTTATCTATTCCCACTACTTTAATAGAATTAACATTTGCTGGTACTTTATTACCAACGTAAATCTCAAATTTACCGTCAGTTAATTTGAATCCTGGGAAGCTTTCTTGTCCATTAATAATCAATTTGAATTTTTTAACGCCTTCCCCTGCAACAGTACCTGTTAAGTATTCATTACCACGAATGTACTCATTAATTGTCAATTGCGGTGCTTCTACTGTTACATTTTGTTCGACAATTGTTTTGCCGGCTTTATCTAATGCTTCAAGCTTAATAACTTTTGAACTTCCAGTAATTTTACTTCCGATATAAACTTCAAATTTACCATTTTCTAATTTAAAGCCTGGTTCATATACTTTACCATCAACAGTTAGTCGGAATTTATTAATGCTGTTGCCTTGGTAAGAGCCTGTCATGTATTCACTACCTAAAACAAATTTATCGACAGACAATGATGGTGCTTGAACTTGTACTGTTTGAGAAGCAACTTGTGTGCCTGCTGGGTTAAATGCTTTTAATGTAAACTCAGTTGTTCCTTCTGGGACACGATTTCCTACATATACTTCAAGTTTTCCATTTTTTAATTTAAAACCAGGTTCATAGGTTTGTCCATTGACAATCAATTGGAATTTTTTGATGTTCCCAGTAATTGTACCCGTTACATATTGATCTCCTAATGTATATGGATTAAGTGTTAATGTTTGTTTCGATTTTTCTTCAAGTGCTTCTTGTGCTTTTTGGATTTTGGCTAATAATTCTGTTTTTGTTTCGCTTGCTTTTAAAGCATCCACTTTTGCTTTGGCTGCATTGATTTGCTCTTGCGTATTTTCTGGTTTTGGTGTATCTCCATTGAATAACGCATTTACTGCTTCTGTGGCTGCTTGTACTTTCGCAGCTTCTTCAGTTGCTTCATCCAATGCTTGTTGTGCAGCAGTGATTTTTGCTAGTAAAGCTGTTTTTACTGTCTCATTTGTTAATGCATCTACTTTTGCTTTGGCTGCGTTAATTTGTTCTTGTGTATTTTCTGGTTTTGGTGTATCACCATTAAATAACGCATTTACTGCTTCTGTGGCTGCATTTTCTTTTTCTACTTCTGCATTTAAAGCATTTTGAGCTGTCGTAATTTTTGCTAATAAAGCTGTTTTTGCATCACTATTTGCTAATGCATCCACTTTAGCTTTAGCTGCATCAATTTGTTCTTGTGTATTTTCTGGTTTTGGTGTATCTCCATTGAATAACGCATTTACTGCTTCTGTGGCTGCATTTACTTGTATTTCGTCTAAAGCATTCTGAGCTTTTGCAACCTTTGCAAGCAAGTCTTCTTTTGCTTGACTATATGGCAGAGCATTTACTAATGCTTTGGCAGCGTTAACCTGTTCACTTGTATTATTAGGTTTAGGTACTTGATTATCATTGAATAAGTTATTCACTGCTACCGTAGCTTTATTTATTTGATCTACTTCAGCGGATGCTTTATCTAGAAACGGTGTAAGGAAATTAGCCCAGTATGCTGAGATATAGCTACTACTAATATCTCTTGGAATATAATTATTCATTTCTTGACGAACATTATCAATTCTACTTTGAGTAACACCTGGAGCTAAGACACCACTCGTTGAATAAATTGAGTCAAGCAATGTACTGATTCTGTTTCTACTTGTGATTGCACTTTGTGGGACATCGGTGAATTTACGATAGTTACTTGTATTCCAACGAGCAATATCTCCCTTACCAGTAGCCACATTAATAGAAAAATTAGTTGATGTTCCTTCAGCTTGGAATGTCACTTGAACATTTATTGTATTTGAATATTGCGAAGTAGAAAACTTCACATTTTTCCCTTGAACATTAACCTTTATGTCATTCGCTGTTAATGTGGAACTAGGTTGTTTGAAGATTGAAAAAGTAATTTGAAAAGTAGCTCCTCGCACAGTATTTGGTAGTGTCCCAGAATAATTATTCGTCGGTGTTGATGGTAATACTTCTCCAATATTCCAATCAAAATTGGAAGGATTCACTGTTTTTCTTTCTGTAGCTGTTTGATTTTGTTTTTGAGTCAACGTGTTCTCGTTTGAAATAGCCTCCGAATTTTTTGTATTTTTTTCAGCAGTAGTTGCTGTTTGATTTTTTTCTGCTGCATAAACCAATGAGGTTCCTGCACTAGCTGCACTTGAAACAAGCACTAAGCCTGCAGCTGACGCAGCAAGTAGTTGTTTTCTAAGTTTTTTGCTTTTTGATAGATTTTTCTTTCCCATTTTACATTAAAACCTCCTATTAAATTGTCAATAAATTTTTATTGATAGACAAATTATAGGCGACCTCCAAAAAAATTTTTTTCACGTTTTTTCAATTTCAAGAATACTTATGTTAAAAAATAAAAATCTCCAATCGAATAAACGTCTATCCTTTTTCCTATAAAAAATGATTGCTCTCCTAAAGTTATCCACATCAAATATTGTTACATCAATGTCTTAACTCATTCCTAGCAAAATAAATTTCTTCTATCTTTTTTGAAATATAAAAAAAAATATCTGAGCCACTAATAATATGCTTAGGTCCTAAACAGAAATCTTTATTTGGATAGGAGAAAGGATGAAATACAATGAAAAAGAAAATAATTGTTACTTCAGCTACTGGTATCATGCTATTTTCAAATTTACTTTTACCAAGTGCCCAAGTACTAGCTACCCAAGAAAATCTCTCATCAACTAATACTCAAGTTATTCCTAAAGCCTCAACGCAAAGTTTTACATTAAAAGGCTACGATAATACAACTTTTGCTCAAATCAGTGTTGCTAACAGTAACCTTCACTTGCAAACCTTCGCTGTTCAACCACATTGGGGCTTCTATGGAGATACTTACGCAAGTTTACAAATTAAGCGTGGAACACAAGACGTCTACAAAAAAAGCTTTGTCGGCAACCAAAAATTGACAGCTGAACAAAAAGATATTCCTTTGCAGGATGGAGATATCGTAACAATCACTCATCGTGAAGCGAATGATACTCGTTTTGCTGTCAATGACCCATCATTAAAAGGTAATACTTCTGGCGATTACACTTATGTCGTTAAAAATGGCAAATTAAGCAATATTACTTTACAACTAGCAGAAGCGACAAAAGCAGTCAATGATTTATTCAATGGCGACACACCTAAACTGGGCATCACCCAAGAACAAGCAGATGCAGCAGCGGCTAAACTTAACGCACTACCAAATTATCTGCCCCAACTTGGGCAATTATGGAATAAGCTAGAAAAAGCTTACAATGCTATCAGTGTCCATGCTGAGACACAAGGTTTCACCCTAAAAGGTTACTATGATCGAACATTTGCTCAAATTAGTGTAGTGAATAGTACTCTTCACTTACAAACAATGGCCGTTGAACCACACTCAAGATTTTATAGTGATATTTACGCAAGTTTACAAGTTAAACGTAGAACACAAGTGGTTTATCAAAAGGACTTTGTCGGCAATCAAAAATTGACAGCTGAACAAAAAGATATTCCTTTGCAGGATGGAGATATCGTAACGATCACTCATCGTGAAGCGAATGATACTCGTTTTGTTGCTACAGATCCTTCTTTAAAGGGCAATACTGCCGGCAATTACACCTATTTTGTTAAAAATGGCAAATTAGAAAACATCACTTTGCAACTGGCAGAAGCAACGAAAGCTGTCAACGAGTTGTTCAATGGCGACACACCTAAACTGGGCATTACCCAAGAGCAAGCAGATGCAGCAGCAGCTAAACTTAATGCACTACCAGATTATCTAACTCAACGCGATCAGTTATGGAATAAGCTGGAAAAGGCCTACAATGCCATCAGTGTTCAAGCTGAAACACAAGGATTTACCTTAAAAGGTTATGATAATACAACCTTTGCTCAAATCAGTGTTGCTAGAAGTAACCTCCACTTACAAACCCTCGCTGTCCAACCACATTGGGGCTTCTATGGAGATACTTACGCAAGTTTACAAATTAAACGTGGGACACAAGTGGTTTATCAAAAAAACTTTGTCGGCAACCAAAAATTGACAGCCGAACAAAAAGATATTCCTTTACAAAATGGGGATATCGTAACGATCACACATCGTGAAGCGAATGATACTCGTTTTGTTGCTACAGATCCTTCTTTAAAGGGCAATACTGCCGGCAATTACACCTATCTTGTTAAAAATGGCAAATTAGAAAACCTCACTTCGCAACTGGCAGAAGCGACGAAAGCCGTCAATGATTTATTCGATGGCGAAACACCTAAAGCTGAAAATACACAAGAACAATTAAACACAGCTTTAGAAAAAATCAATGCTTTACCTAACGGATTAGCTGAACGAACAGCTTTACAAAAAAATATGACCAAGCTTATCTTGCATTAAAAACCTATAAAAAAACGATGTTCACCACAGCATATCCAGGAAATACTGCTGCTGCAGGAATTTTAATGGGGAAAGATCATGATCGTCAAGATTTAGGTATCCAATTAACAAAAGGTGCAAAAATTACCATTAGACAAACGAATCCAAAATTCACTTCAAAAATGACGTTGCGTTTATTAACCAATAATTCAAGTACTGAATCTGCTATTGATTTCACAACAAACAATGTCACACTAACTGCTAAAGCTTTAGCAGTACCATTTGTTTATACGCCATATAATCAAGAAAATGGGGAAAAACCACAATTAGAATTTACTGTAGAAGGACAAAAAATCCTATTACCTGTCTTTAGTAAAAATGGGGATATCGAAGCATTTAAAGATACTTGGAATCAAACAAAAGGTTATGGATTGATCAAAGGAAAGAGATTTCAAACTTTCTTACCTGAACAAAATCGCAATCAAGCTTTAAAAGTGGACCTCAACCGTCTAATTGATAAATATGATAATGATATTATCGGATCCTATAATGAATTATTAGGTTTATCTGACAATGACCCAAATCCATTGAACCGTTCTTCAGAACGTAGATATTTCTATAAAGCAGATGCTTCAGGTGCGGGTGCTCTTTATTATGGTGGCCTTTGGGCAGCACAAACTAGTACGTCTGGCGACGCTTGGTTAGGCGATGGTTGGGGAGTGCTTCATGAAACTGGTCACGGCTATCAAGGAAGCTTTATGAACAAAGGAATGGATGTCGGTGAAGTTTGGAATAATCTATATGGTGTAATTTATAATTACAAACACATGGGTAAAACTGCTGCCGATAAAAATTCTTGGCTTTATGATTATGGACACAAACAATCCATTGAAAATGCATTAAAGAATACAATCAATAGTGCTGATCCAAAATTCAATAGTCAAGATTTACGTAAAAAATTAGTCATTCTTTCAAACATCGTTGATAAAGCAGGAAATGAAGGCTTTACAAATTTCTATACAAACTACCGAAAATTTGCTAGTCAGTCAGGATTCAATGCCAATAACTATCCATTACCAGATTTGATCACAACTGAAATGGGTGCACCGAAGAAAGTGGACTTTTCTGCTGTCTTAAACGCTTGGGGCTTATCAGTATCAGAAAAAGCGAAAAAAGCAGCCGCAGATAATGGCTACCAACAAGTGGCTCATTTGGCACAAGTGGTTCCTGATAATCGATTAGATGCAGCGATTCAACAATTGACACAAAATAATCGTCTAAGTTCCGTTTTATCTTTAGTTACAAATGAAGAATTAAAACCATTGAATCTAACAAGCAACGTTACATTGAAGTTTAAAGACGGCAACTTGTTCGAAGGTATGAAATTGCGTATTTTAGATGGAAATAAACTTTATAAAGAAATTACTTTAGGTAGCGATCCAGTTACGATCAACAACATGCCAAATGGTGTATACTCTCTTGAATTGGGAACAGACACTGGTTATATCCAAAAACCATATCTTTTTGTGAAAGACAATGGTACAGTAACTATTTCATTAAATAACTATCTCAAAGAAGCCACAGAAGCTGTTGACCACTTATTCCAAGACAATGATCATTCGAAAATCAAGACAAATCTGATGCAAAAAGATATTGATCAAGCCAAGAAAAAAGTAACGGCTTTACCAAACAGTAGCCAAAAAGATAACTTATTGACACGATTAAATAATGCTTTTGATCAATTGCAAGAGTTTACTTTCAAAGGATTAGGAAACTTCCATTTTGCTTCCTTTGACGTAGCAAATGGCGTAGCAACCGTACGTACAATAGCTGGTACTCCGCATAGTTACTTCAATGATCGCTATGCAAGTATCACTATTTCACGTAATAATGAAACGCTCTATCAAAAAGAATACATTGGAGATCGTCATTATGATGCTAAAACGGATACGATCAATTTGAAGGAGGGCGACACAGTTACTGTGACACACCGAGAAGCAAATGCAACTCGTTTAGCCATCAATCATGAGAACTTGAAACACAATACAAGAGGAACATACCATTACGATGTACGTAACGGACAATTAGTTCTAAGAAAGTAAAAAATGTTATTAAAAATTCTATACTAACTATTTAACTGAAGCTGGAGCAACGATTGCGGCTCTTTGTCAATCATGAAGAGACTGGGACAAAACTTGTCTCAGTCTCTTCTAGTATTTCTAAATACGAATAAACGGTGAGATAAAACTAGTATCTTCGGAAAATTTGAGGAGCACCAAGCAGGTAACAATCAACATCAAAAACTAGTGTTTGTATTTCTTGTCAATTTTCGGAAATTCTTTCTTATTTCTTGATACTGAATAATTTTGTCTCAACCTCAAATTATAGAGTCACTATTGCCCCAGCCACTTTATTAAGGATGATTATTTTATGAAACGATCACGCAATCAAAAAATTGATCACTTGAGAGCATTAGCAATTTTGTGTATCATTCTTGCTCATACAGGATTACAAGGAATCCTGTTCAATTTGCGTTGTTTTGATGTGCCATTAATGGCCTTTTGTTTAGCTATTTCTTATTACTATAGCAGCAAGAATCTCTCCTATATTTCCTATGTCAAAAAAAGATTCACTCGTTTAATGGTTCCAACTTATATATTTCTGGCGTTATTATTTACATCACTTTTTTTCATTGCTCAGATTACCGATACTCCTTATCAATTTAATATTTTTTATATTTTGCACGCTTTTTTCATGGATACAGGTTATGGTTATGCTTGGATTATGCGAACGTTTTTTCTTGTATCTTTACTCATGCCCTTCCTGTATAAATTGAGCAAAAAATATCAGCACTTTGTGGAAATACTTGGTATTTTCACTTTATTATTAATCCTCCAAATCTTTTTAGTTTATTTGATTCCTTATGTTCCAAGCTCATGGCAAATCCTTTATACTCAACTCGTTCCTTTAGCTTTTGGCTATTGTCCGATTGCTTTACTAGGATTACTTGTTTTTCAATTAGACCGAAAAAAACTATTACACTTATCAATTGTTATCTTATGTTACTTAAGCATTAGTTTCTATCTCTACGGACTCCATGGATTAACTTACTTTAAATACCCACCACAGTTGCCTTTTATTTTATATGGCTGTTTCTGTGGCTGTTTCTTATGGTATATGTTAGCTAAATATGAAGGGAATTTCTTCGCCCCTATCAGTAATTATCTTTCTCTTCATTCACAAGAACTTTATTTTATTCATATTTTCTATATTTATATTTATGAGTTTTATTTACCAAAGGAAGGAAGTCTGTTAAACAATTGGTTCTTTAATTTTATCTATTTACTTTCTATGTCATTACTTACGTTGTTTTTGATCAATCAAGGCAAAAAGAAAGTAAAACAAATTAAGAACAAAACACGCCAAGTAGAATGTGACGAGTAACCGCAGAAGCAGGAAAGAAAAATCTCTCGCATCAACTTTCCCTACTGAAAGTCAGCTGTTTAAACGTCTTTTAGCCATTTTTTACATGCGAAAGAGCTTGGGCTGTTCGTTTTTGTCCCAAGCTCTTTTGATTTATTCTTCTTCTGCTTCAGGCAATTGATGAAATTTGATCAACTCATTCACAGCCACAGGTACGACTGATAAAAAGCCTACTAACAACCAATGGTTTAAGCTAACATGCACTAAGCCAAAGAGTTCTTGGGTAAACGGTAAAAGTGCAATGACCGTAGTGATGACCAATGAAAGTACCGCCATTTCCAATAACGATTTATTCGTTGCTAAGTTCACTTTGAAAATTGACTGACTGCTACGCACATTGAATACATGGAGGATTGACGAGTATGCTAACACTAAAAAGGCAACTGTCTGTCCAACTTCTTGTCCTGCATCGACCCAAGGGCTAATAGTATCGACATAGCTTCCCAAATAATAACCAAACAAAGTCACGATCGTAAATATAGTCGCATTGATCGCAATTTTTTGTAGTAATCCTCGAGCAAAAATCCCTTCATTCTTAGGAATCGGTGCTTCGTCCATGATCCCTTTTTCTGCTGGTTCACGCCCCAAAGCAAATCCAGGCAACCCATCAGCAACCACGTTGACAAACAACAATTGAACTGCTGTAAACGGTGCTCCCCAGCCCACTAGCATCGCAATCAACACAATAAAAATTTCTGAGACATTACAACTCAACAAAAAGTTGATCGCTTTACGAATGTTTTGATAGACGGAACGTCCTTGACTAACCGCATCGACGATCGTTGCAAAGTTGTCATCGGTCAAGATCATATCTGATGCACTCTGTGCCACGTCAGTTCCAGTGATTCCCATTGCACACCCTACGTCACTTGCCTTCAAGGCGGGAGCATCGTTGACGCCATCTCCAGTCATAGCCACCACGGCACCAGTTCGTTGCCATGATTTAACGATCCGGATCTTGTCTTCCGGCGTAACACGAGCATAAACAGAAAGGTCTTTGACACGCTCGTCTAATTCATCATCAGATAGTGCTTGTAGTTCTGAGCCCGACAGTGCTTCGGCTGGATTTGATAAAATCCCTAATTCTTTGGCTATGGCACTAGCCGTAACAACATGATCTCCTGTGATCATCACTGTTTTGATTCCTGCTTTTTTTGCTCGTTTGATTGCTCCTTTACTTTCAGGACGAGGCGGATCAATCATACCGATCAAACCAATCAAACGTAAATCTTTTTCTAATGCTTCTGAAGTGATTTCTTGCGGTTCTTCTTTATAGGTAGCATAACCTACCGCAATGACCCTTAAAGCTTTTTTCCCAAAGCTATCATTGACGATCGTGGCCTGTTCAATGTCTCCTGAAGTAAAACGCGAAGCTAGGACGTCAAAAGCGCCTTTCGTAATTGAAATGTATTTTTCACCCATTTGATGAACCGTTGTCATCATCTTACGGTCTGAATCAAAGGATAGTTCTGCCACTCTCGGGTACTTTTCTTCTAATTCCTCTTTTGTGTGATAATTTTCTTCAACCGCTCGTACGATCGCGGCTTCTGTAGGGTTTCCTTTGACAATCAATTCATCATTTTCTTTTTCGACCGTCACATCGGTACAAAGAGCAGCCATCTTCAAGATTTCCATCGCACTGTTGGTCATTGAGTCCTCTACATCAGTCACTTCATCTTCTTTGCTCCAAACTCGGCGGACACGCATTTTATTTTGTGTCAGCGTTCCCGTTTTATCTGAACAAATCACATTGGCTGTTCCTAAAGTCTCAACTGCGGGGAGCTGACGAATAATGGCATGTTTCTTCGCCATTTTTTGGACACCATATGCTAAAGTCAATGTAACGATAACTGTCAATGTTTCTGGCACCGCAGCGACGGCTAAAGAAATGGATGTCATAAACATTTCCAGTAAGGGTTCTCCTTGGAGTTCACCAATAATAAACACTAACGCTGCAGCAGCTAATGCGATAAAACTGATGCGTTTGCCTAGTTGATTCAATCGAATTTGTAATGGTGTTTTTTGAGCAGTGTTGTCATTTAAAAGTCCAGCAATCTTACCCATTTCGGTTTTCATCCCGATAGCGGTCACAATCGCTTTCCCACGACCAGCTGCGACTGTACACCCTTTAAACACCATATTGATTTGATCACCTAAGGCATCATCTTCTTGACTCACATAATCTGCATCTTTTTCGACCGCTTCACTTTCACCAGTCAGTGCCGATTCCTCTACTCTTAATTGCGAGGTTTCAACTAATCGAGCATCCGCCGCAATGGCTGAGCCAGATTCCAAGACCAGAACATCTCCCACAACTAGGTGTTCAGCATCCACTTTTTCAACTTTGCCATCTCGGATGACTGTGGCAGTTTGCTTGTTCATATCCTGAAGAGATTCCAACGCTTTTTCGGCATTTCCTTCTTGTACGATAGCTAATACTGAATTAATGATTACGATCGCAATGATCAACAGTCCTTCAAATAAATCCCCATGTTCGGTGGCAAAGGCAGTATAAAAAGAAATGACTGCTGCTACAAGTAAAATAATCGTAGTAAAATCAGATAAACTTCGTAAAAACTTTTTTGCCAATGACTCTTTAGGCGCTTCCTCAAATTTGTTTTTCCCTTGTTCTTGACTTCTTTTTTCTGCTTCTTGGGTCGTTAACCCCTGTTCAATTGTTGTTTTTGTTTCACTCTCCAATTCTTTCACTGTTTTCTTAAAATCATCCATCCTATTCCTCCTTTATTTTAAGCACACAAAAAAGGTACTTATTTTACTATACCACTGTTAAATTGCCTTATTCAACTATACCGCTTGTTGCTTCTCTAAAATAAGCATATCTCGTGAGCTTCTTTTTTGCAACCGCTAACAAAGTGTGCTATATTATAAGTGTAAGGAAGGAGGATACCATCAAATAAACAAAAGAATTTCTCGATAGATTAGTATAAGCAAACAAAGTTGTTAAAAGGTACAGGTTTCACCAATGAGGTCATGTGAAGTATAATCTTTTACAAATAGTGAATGCGTATGAGGCGTTAGATCATGCAGTATCTAAACCAGAAGTAACATGATACGTAAAAAAGAAGAACATGAATATCTGAAAACTGAATAGAATCAAGAGATGTTTCAACTGTTGAAGATGTAACAAAAACAAGATTTTTTGTTTATCAAGAAGAAATTCAACACGGTACTTTGCATGGGTCATGGAAAGTTACACTTATTTTGTTTATTTGATTCCTTCCGCATACGAAGAGCTGGGCTTATCGAGAGCCCAGCTTTTTTTGTCGCCTGAGTTTATTTATCTTCTGCAAGAAACGAATCCATGTCTCCTACACTTTTTAATTCCAACTAAAACAAAGAATAGAAAAAAATCAGTCAAAGAACCCATTTTTCTAGTTGAGGATTCTTTGACTGATAATTTATAATGGGCAATTACTGCCATTTTGTTTAATCGTATTGAAACAGCTTTTTTATCTTTATTTGACAAACATTGCATCGCCGAAACTAAAGAAGCGATAACGTTCATCAATAGCATGTTGGTAAGCTGCTAATGTTAATTCTCGTCCAGCAAAGGCACTCACTAACATGACTAATGTTGATTTTGGTAAATGGAAATTTGTTGAAAATGCCTCTACCACTTTAAACTGATAACCTGGTGTGATGAAAATATCTGTCCAACCACTATCTGCTTTGATTTCACCATCAAATTTGGTTCCAATCGTTTCAAGTGTACGGATCGAAGTCGTTCCTACGGCGATGATCTTGCCACCATTTTGACGGACTTGATTTAAGCGACTTGCTGCTTCTTCTGTTAGACGATAAAATTCACTGTGCATATGGTGTTCTTCAATCTTGTCCACACTGACCGGCCGGAATGTTCCTAAGCCTACGTGAAGTGTCAAATAGACGAGTTCTACCCCTTTTGCTTCGATTTCTGCTAACAATTCTTTGGTAAAATGTAATCCAGCTGTAGGAGCTGCTGCTGACCCGTTTTCTTTTGCATAAACAGTTTGGTAACGATCTGGATCCTCTAAACGTTCTTTGATATAAGGAGGTAAAGGCATTTCGCCCAATGATTCCAACGTTTCAAGAAAAATACCTTCGTATTCAAATTCAATGATTCTTCCGCCATGTTCTAATTCTTCTTTGACAACTGCTTGTAAGCGACCATCACCAAATGTAATTCGTGTACCTACTTTCGCTCGTTTTGCCGGTTTGATCAACGTTTCCCAAGTATCTCCTTCTGTATTTGTCAAAAGTAATACTTCCAGGTGTGCACCTGTTTCAGTTTTTTCACCATATAAACGAGCTGGCAACACACGTGTATTATTCATCACTAACGCATCTCCTGGATGCAATTCTTCTAAGATGTCATGGAAATGTTTATCCGACATTTCCCCAGTTGTACGATCTAAAACTAGTAACCGAGAATGGTCACGGTCTTTTAGTGGTGTTTGAGCGATCAACTCTTCTGGTAAATCAAAGTCAAAATCTTCTGTTGTTAACATATCGTCACTCACTTTCTATCTTCTGCCTTGTCATTCTAACATTTTTACTGTTACCTTGGCAAAACCCGCACTCGAAAAAAGAAGAAAGAGAAACGAACGAACAAACCGATTTCTTGCAAATAATCGTTTTATTTTTTTATAGATTTGATTGCATCATTGATATGATTGAGTTCAAAACGTTCAATTGTGCCTCCAAATTCCGTAGTGATTAAGTCATTCAATTTCTTTGCATCCATTTCTTTGACAATCGCTAAGACCCCTTCTTGTCCTTCTGGGATACAGTTAGCAATATAATGAAAAACATTTTTAGATTTTTTCTCTGCATGATGCGCTTGCCCAAAACCAATGACATCGCCAATCGCCCAGCCAAAGATCGCCCCTAATGGACCACCGAGAAAGCCAATGATAATACCTAAAATACTATCACGCCACTCATTCTTTTCGCCTGAAAGATTCTCAAAATCCATCACTGTAAATCCTCTTTCGTCAAACGCGCGTTGAGCTAACATCACTTGTTGAACCTCAACATCTGGCTTTAGATCATTTCTTTTAAGTTTATTGAACACTTCTAAGCAGTGAACATCTTCCGCCATGTTGATCACTATTAGTGTATTTTCCGGCTCTACTTCGATGTTTGGATCTAGAGCTAGATCTTCCATTTCATAAAAAGAAGAATAATCATTTAGATCACCTGAAGCAATTTTAGCCATCAACATTTCTGACTTATTGAGTTGATCGTCAGATACTTTTTGAAAGTTGCCCATTTGATCCTTGATTTCTTTATATTGATCTTCCGTCAAGACTTTTCCATTTTCAGTATTTCTATAATATTGTGCCATTGTCTTTTCAGCTCCTTCAAATAAATTGGATAAACATGTTCTACTAAAAAAATACATCAATTAAGTGACACTTTTTTATTTATTTTTTTTGTAATTATAAAATAAATAAATAAAAAAATGCCTGAGTTTCTCACTCAAGCATTTTTTGGTCTTTAACATTTATTTCTTCAAATGATAACTATACGTACTTATCACGATATTTTCTCGCCAAGATAAACGAAGTCTTAATCGTAAACTTGTTTGATTGTGTAAGATATTTTGCCAACGACGGTTTGGTACAAACTGTGGAATCAATACTGTCGTCGTATAGTTTTGTTTTGCGGCATTTTTACTTACCAGATCAACGTAGCGGATAATTGGATTTTCAATGGAACGATAAGAAGAATGAACAACTGAAAAACGGACATCAGGAAAATGTTTCTTGAAGTCTGCTTCAATTTCTTTTTCTTTTGCTATATCTTCATCCAATGACACGTGCATGGCCACCACATAATCCCCGATCGAACGAGCATAATTGATCGCACCGATGTTAACACGTGTGACATTTCCTACTAAAACCAGCACGGTATTTCCATCATAGTCATGTAACTTGGCGTCCGTTTCAAGTCGCAACTGTTCTGCTACCTTTTTGTAGTGATCATGAATGCGATAGAAAATATACATCACAATTGGCATGATGATAAAGAATGGCCAAATATCACCTAAGCGGTAAACGAACAAAATCGCAATGATCGCATAAGAGATAAACGCACCTGTGATATTTGCAATAGATTTTCCTAACCAGTTCTTTCCTTCTTTTTTCCATTTAACGACCATTCCTGTTTGTGATAGCGCAAAAGGAATAAATACACCGATCGAGTATAACGGAATCAAACGTTCCGTTGAACCATGGAAAATAAATAAGAGAATGATCGAACCAAAAGCTAATGTCATGATCCCATTTGAGTATCCTAAACGATCGCCACGATCTTGATACATATGTGGCATGAACTTATCTTTTGCCAAATTGTATGCTAATACTGGGAATGCAGAGAATCCAGTATTGGCAGCAACCGCCAAGATCAAAGCGGTAGCAAATTGTAATACATAATACAATGCGCCATGGCCAAAGACAGCTTTCCCAATCTGAGACAATACAGTAACTTCTTTTTCAGGCACGATCCCATACCAATAGTTGATGAACGTGATACCGACAAAGAAGAAGCCTAAGATCAAAGCCATCATTGTTAAAGTTGCTGCTGCATTTTTTGCTCGAGGTTTCTTGAAAAATGGTACGGCATTACTAATTGCTTCAACCCCTGTTAAAGAAGAAGAACCAGAAGAGAATGCTCGCAAAATCAATGCGATCGACACCCCTGGGATTGCAGCTCCAGGTAAGGCTGTTGCATGTAATGGTACGGCACCAGTAATGATATTAAACAGTCCGACCGCAATTAGCAACGTAATCACAATGATGAACGTGTAAACAGGGAATAGCAAGAAAGAAGCCGATTCCCTTAACCCGCGTAAATTCAGCATCATCAAGAGCAATACGATTGCAACTGAGATTGCTACTTGGTGACCATACAATGCGGGAATTGCCGAGGTAATCGCTTCGGCACCAGCTGACACGGAAACAGCTACCGTCAACATATAGTCGATCAACAAGGAACCTCCAGCGATCAACCCGGCATTTTTCCCAAGGTTTTCACTGCTGACGACGTAAGCCCCTCCGCCTTGAGGATACGCGTGAATGATTTGACGGTAAGAGAGAGTTAATGAAATCAATAGAATAATAACAAATGCTGCAATTGGCAGTGAATACCAAATGGCTGCAGTTGACAAGGCAACTAAAACAACCACAATCTGCTCTGTACCGTAAGCAATGGATGATAGGGCATCCGATGACAGCAATGCTAACGCGGCAAAACGAGTTAATTTATGCTCGTCGTTTTCAGCAGATTTCAACGGCTTACCTACTAACAACCTTTTTAAGTAGTCCAATTTTTTTACTCCTTTACACACATATTTACTTCAAAATTATTATTGTCAAAATTAAAAAAATTTATCTTAAACAAGATGTTATAGTACGCTCCCATAATATAAAAGTCAATAAACTTTCATAAAATTAATTGAAAAAAATTAGAAAAAAACAGTATTTTTTTCAATCGTACGTTAAATTAGCAAATGCCTTACATTTCAACGACTTTTTTCCTTTTCTGTCAAAAAATGTAACATCTCACTCATCGAGATTTTTCTTTCCTATTCAATAAAAACTTTTACTTTTCGTAGAACTTGAACAACCAGCACTTTCCAAAAAATAAGTAAACGGACTGTGATTTTTTCTAGCAATAATCAATCATTGTGGAATCAGCCATAACAAACTTTACTTTTCTATTTTCAATTTTTTCAATTAAACTCGTTGTTTCTACAAAAAGAAAAAAATAGCTCCTCTGATCACCTAAGCTCTGTTAATAAAATAAAGGCCTTGTCAGACGAAAATACATGACTATTTCTGTCTAACAAGGTCTTCTTTTTTCAAACTGGTTATTGCTTTAACTACTAGTGGAAAATATGACTCTGATGTGCTGCTTCTTTGAATTTGACCATTTTTTCTTGGACATAAGGCGCAACAGCCGTTCCAATAACACCAAAGCTAACGAATAGACCAATCATGATCCAAATCGCATTTGCAGCATTTGGCCAATAGATTCCTCCTGCTGATTCTCGTAATAGATTAACCGCATGAGTGAATGGCAAGAATGGATTGATCATTTGGAAGAACTTCCCTGATACTTGGATAGGATAGTTTCCACCTCCACCAGAAATCGATAGCACGAGGATAATGATCGCAAGTCCCTTTCCAACATTATCAAATAGCGCCGCTAAAACATACACGATCATCATAAAGGCTAGCGAGATCAAAACGGCAAAGGACACGCTGTAAACTGAATTATGGACATCTACACCTAATAAAAAGATATTTCCTAAAGTAACGATCAAACTTTGTGCGATAGCCATCGTTAAGAACGTGAGCATTCGAGCAACAAATTGTTCTCGTTTTGTAAAATTGTTTCTTTCTTTTTTACCGAGATAATAATCGGTTGTCGCTACACTTGAGAGTAAGACAGCTCCCACCCACAAGCAAAGTGCTGTATAAAATGGCGTACTTGCCGATCCGTTGTTTGCAATTGGATACATCGTATTGGTTTTTAATTCTACTGGTTGCGTAAAGAAGTCACTCTCTTTCGTGGCATCTAGTTTCAATAATTTGATCACTTCTCCTAGATCAACTTCTTTTTCTCCTTTACGAATAGCATCTGCTGCTTTTTGGATACCTGTCTTGATGTTTGGCCAATCGTTATTGATCAAATCAGCTGCTGCATTTACTGCCGTTTCGACTTGTGGCATTTTTTCATTTGCTGTCGTCATCGTACTTGTGATTTCATTTTTGATCGTTGGCCAGTCATTTTGGATAAAGTTAGCAGCTGTACTCAATTTGTTGGCTAACACTGGCAAATCATTATTATACAGATCGGCTCCTTTATTGATCCCATTGACGATCGTTTCCATATTACCATTCAACATGGTGTTTGCATCATGGATCTCTTGTCCGATCGCTGGCATTTCTTTTTGGTACTTCTCTAATATCGCCACTGCATTGGTCACTGTTGCTTTTGTTGAATTTAACAGCGAATCAAAATCGATTTGGTCAGCCTTGCTTAACGCACCTTGAGCTGTTTCAATCGTACTGATGACTTGATTTAATAGTGAATCAACGGTTGAACTGACTTGGTTCACATCGATTCCAGAAATCAAGTTATTGACATTTTTAGCAGCAGTTTGAATTTGCCCTAAGATATTTCTTACGTTATCGATATTTCCTTCTTGAATGGCTTGTTTCAACGCTGGTAGGCGATTTTGTAAGCCGCTTAAAACTGGTTTGATACTATTTAATGTATCAATTATTTTTTGAAGTTTGGTATTACCCGTTTGATTCTGTAACTGTGTCAAAAAGGTAATCAACTGATCAATCGCTTGTTGCTGTGCTGGTAAACTATTGTAGAGATTATCCAATAATTTGAGTAAGTTTCCCTTCTCTTCTTCCGTCAATTGATTATCTGCAATTGCCTGATCGACACTCGCTGTGAATGAATCAATAGACGTTGCTACCTGACTAATCGATTGTATCGTTGTATTCACACTTGTTGTGATACCTGGTAATGCGTCTTTTAATTGCTCTGCACCTGATTTTGTTTGAGTAGCTAGATCTTTTGCTTGTGTTTCTAATTTCTTCACGTCAGGTAAGATTTCTTGGACTTGTTGAATGATCGACAACCCTTGTTTCGCTTCAGTGATTCCTTGATCCATCGTTTCTTGGATCGATGAAAAATCCTGATCGATCTCAGCAATTTGTCGACCTGCATTTTGGATTTCCGGTATTTTTTGTTGTAAATCTAAAATGATTTTCGCTTGCTCTTGGAGCTGTGGCATTTTATCATTCAGTGCAACCACTTTTTGTCCCATTTCATCGACTTGTGGGAGATAGTCCACAAATTCATTGGCTTTGTTTAACTTTTCTTTAATAGAAGGTAGTTGTTTTTGTAAATCGAGTACTTGTTGCGTATAGCCATCGATCGTATCAAGGTTCTCATCCGTTGAAAGTATCATTGATTTGACCTTATTGATACTTACTAGATTCGAATCAATGTCATAACCGATCTCGTTAAAGACCTTCAATAACGTTGAACTAGCTGTCTTAATAAATTCATCCGTAATCTGTGTTTGGATCGCAGAAGCTCCTTTATCGGTGATCTTAGGAGCGATCGCATTGATTTTCTCATTCACCGTGTATTCGATTTTTGGCTTTCTGATCTCTCCACTCGTAAAACTTAACAAGTCTTCTGAGAAATCCTTCGGTAAGTAGATTCCTGCATAATATTTCCCAGAACGAACCCCTTGTTCCAGTTCTGCTTTTGAGTCAACGAATTGCCATCCGAGTTGTTTATTGTCATGAAGTGATTTGATCACTTCTTTCCCAATTGCGACTTCTTTCCCTCGAAATTCTGCCGGTTGATCTGCACTGTAAACCGCAATAGGCAATTCACCGGTATTTCCGTAAGGATCCCATAACGCTTTGATGTTGAACCACGCATACAATGAAGGGATAATCATAATTGCAATGATCAAAAGTGTAGCAATTGGATTTTTAAAAATTCTTTTCCAGTCAAGTAGATATAATTTTAATGTGTTTTTGATTGACCGCATAAATATCCCCTTCTTCTTTTTTCAGCTGCATTACTTTACCATGTAAATCATGTAATTTTCAATTCCCTTTTTTCAAAAAGCTCGATAATTTAGACATAATAGTCAAACTGTCCGATTGTCTGACCATAGAATTGAAGAAATAGTTAAATTTTACATGTACCACTTTACCATTAAATAAAGCAGAAAGAAATTTTCATGCTAAAAATCAGAAGAAGAAAACGCATCCAGAAAAAGTTTGCTCCTTTTACCAGCCCAGCTCTAATCATAAGTTAATACGATTTTACCTGCAGAGGGGTGTCCTTCAAGTTGATGGTGCGCCCAGATTAAATGATCAAGAGTTGCAGCTAATTCTTCTGCTACAAAAATATGGTAATTTCCTGTTTTATATGCGGCAATTAAATGAGTCAAAGCTTCTTGATCTGAGTATTCTTTTCTAGGAACAAAAGTCTCATAAAACCCATTTTTTTTCTGACGAGATGCAAGGGAAGGCAATTCGTTCAACGCAACATAATGACCTTCTTCTTTCATAATTTTGATAGCCATGTCTCCCGCGATGCTTCCTTTCGTCGCATCGATCACAATATCTGCTTGATTACTGAATACTTCTTCAGGATTTTCTTGATCATAAGAAGAAAAATGAGTAACGCCTAAACTTCGGACTAATTCTTCATTTGTCTTTGATGCACTAGCTAACGTCCGAATCCCTTTTTGATGAAGTAATTGGATCAAACTAGTTCCTACGCCTCCTGAAGCTCCGGTCACCATTACCGTGTCAGTTGGTTGGATCGTTAGCAGATGATTAATCACATTGTAAGCAGTGATCCCCGTCGTTACCATTGCAGCCGCTTCTACCCAACTCATTTCATCTGGTATTTTAGCCACTTTACTTGCTGGTAAGACGATTTCTTCACCGTAAGCACCTGACACAGGATGAACGACTACACGGTCCCCCACAGCAAATGAATCGACGTCACTTGCTACTTCCGTCACGATTCCAGCACCATCATTCCCTAATACGTAAGGGAATGTTAAGGTTCGAACTTCCTTCATCTTTCCTGAACGCAAAGCGACATCATAAGGATTGATACTAAACGCTTTCAATTCCACACGAAGATGATTTGGCGTGACCTCCCTTGGTGTGTCTACTATTTCTTGAAACACCTTTTCAGCTGGTCCATAACCACTAATAGCAAACCTACGCATCTCTACCCCCTCCTTTTCTTCTAGTTTACGTGTAACACCACTATTTGACAAAAAAACTGTTTTAATCGCATCGGTGGCCTTTCTCTTTCATAGAGAATAAGAGAAGGACTAAACATTTTTAGAAACAAAATAATTGTTTTATTTCTCACACTATGTTAAGGTATCTGCACTAAAACGTAATTTTTACGATTTGAAAAATTAAAGAGATTATTGGAGGAAAATATGGCAAAAAAATCAAAAATTGCAAAAGCTAGAAAACAACAAGAAATGATTGCCCGCTATGCTGATTTACGACAAGAGTTAAAAGCGAATAAAGATTATGAAGCCTTACGTCAATTACCTTTAGATGCACGCCCTGAGCGTTTGAAAAACCGTGACTTGATCGATGGACGTCCTCGCGGATATATGCGAAAATTCGGCATGTCTCGTGTGAAATTTCGCGAACTAGCTCATCAAGGACTGATCCCTGGTGTCAAAAAAGCTAGTTGGTAATTAGTATTAGACAGACGAAAGATATTCTGGCAAAATAGCAGTCACTCTCTGAATAAGATAAACTAATCAAACACATATAAAAAAAGCCGTAAGGACTAAAGATAGGAAAACTATTTTTGGTCCTTACGGCTTTTTTATAAGTTGAACAATGCTGACTCAACTTTTTTCTTATCATTATCCAGCATTTTTTATTAAGAGTCAGAAACGACCGTATAGCGATTGACATCATTAACGCTCAGATCCAACGATTTCTCTTATAACCTTTGTTGATTGACATTCAAGATAATTAGCTTGTTCCTTTTATATGTAAAGGCATAATGTGCTTATTTAGCGACAGGGGTCAATGCTTCGATACCTACACTGATTTTAAGTGCATGATCGACTTCTGACATAATTCCTCGATCTAAATGACAAACTTTTTCTTTTAATCTTGATTTATCAATTGTTCTGATCTGTTCAAGTAAAATGACAGAGTCACGTTCGATTCCAGTACCAGTTGCTTTTATTCCAATATGCGTAGGCAATTTAGGTTTGGCCATTTTGGCAGTAATGGCCGCCACAATAATCGTTGGACTAAAATGATTCCCTAAATTATTTTGAATAACTAAGACAGGTCGTGTCCCGCCTTGTTCTGAACCCACGACTGGAGAAAGGTCAGCAAAATAAATGTCTCCTCTTTTTACCATAGGATTCTCCTTACTCTTCATATTCTCTAGGAATGCGCGTTCCTAGTACACAGGCTACCTCATAGTGGATCGTACCTAATTGATCCGCTACTGCTTGCATCGATATCTCTTTTTCCTGATTTTTACCAATCAAAGTAACCTTTGTTCCCAGTGGAACTTCCTGAGGTAAACGGATCATAATTTGATCCATACACACACGTCCGACAATTTCACATAAATTTCCATCCACTAGGACGGAAAAGCCTTGCATGTTTCGTAACCAGCCATCCGCATAGCCAATCGGGATCGTCCCGATCCACTCTGGTTGATCGGTAATATAGGTTTCCCCGTAGCCGATGCCTTCACCTTTAGCCAAACGTTTCACTTGGATCAACTCGGAAACTAACTCTAGTGCGGGTTCCAATGGATACGGTTCTGGCAGTGCATGCCCTGAAGGATTTAACCCATACATTGCTACACCAAAACGAATCATGTTACCAATTTTTTCATCATGCCATAAAGCAGTAGCACTATTACTTACATGAACATACTTAGGTAAAGCAGGCAATGCATCGATTGTCTCTATAAAACGTTGATGTTGCTGTTGCCAATACGTTTCATCCGCTTGATCAGCCGTTGAGAAATGGGTGAAAATCCCTTCCCATTCCAATACAGCACTTTCTTGAATAAATGAAACTGCCTCTACGACTTCTTCAGGTGTCAAAAAACCAATCCGTCCCATGCCGGTATCAACTTTCAAATGAAGTGCTAACGCATGTTTCAGCTTTCTTTCTTGCAGATATTCAACAGCCTGTTCTAACCATTCTTTGTTTCCTACAGTGATCGATAAATCATGGACAACCGCTAAAGTCAATGCGTCAATGGGAATCATATTCAACACTAAAATAGGTTGTGTGAATCCCGCTTCCCGCAATTCAATCCCTTCGTCTAGATTAGACACACAAAATCCAGTAGCACCTCCAGCCAGTGCAGCTTCTGCTGTCTGGACTGCTCCGTGCCCGTAACCATTTGCTTTGACTACAGCAAATAGCTCTTTTCCTTTTGGTAATCTAGCTAATTCTTTTTTGACATTTTCAGTAATAGCTTTTGTATGTATAATGACTCTTGTAGGTCGGTGCCAAGCGACAACCATGATTTTTCCTTCTTTCTAATCTTCTAAAATAATTTGTGCAAACGCTAATTCATCCGTATGCGTGATACTAACAAAACAAGTACCTGAATGAGGTGATTTTGTGACTACAGGTTGTCCTGCATCATTTTTTAAAATTTCAATTTCTTGAAACGTCACCTTACCAATACCAGTTCCCCACGCTTTTGAAAAAGCTTCTTTGCAAGCGTAACGCCCTCCGAGAAATTCTACTTGTCGGTGAAAAGGCAGGATTTGAAATTGCTCGATTTCATTTGGCGTCAACACTCGGTCGATAAAATTTTGTTTTTCTTTGATGATCTTTGCAATCCTTGGTAACTCAACTGCATCAATCCCAATTCCTTTAATCATAGACTCTACTCTTTTCAAAAATTTTAGAACACTCTCATTCTACCAAATTCTCGGTATTTTACCACCAATATGTCCATAAATAACTAAAAAGAAAGCTCCTCTTAAAAAAGAGAAGCTTATCATTTATTATTAATCGTTATTTGTACGGATCAATCGTTATTTGTACGGATCACAAATCCACGTTTTTTATCGTTTTGACGCTTACCGCCATCTTTTTGATGGTTATTATTTTTACTGTAGCCACCTTTTGATTTGTTGCCACGGTAGTTGTTATTATCGCGTCGATTACGGTTATTTCCGCCGCCACGTTTGCCATTTTTATTATAGCCTTTTTTCTGCATTGGCAATGGACGTTCTGGAGTGATTTTAACTGGTATTGCATCAGAAGGATCCTTTGCAGTCGTTTTTAGTAACAAAGCTACTAAATCTTGTGCAGAATACTCTTCAAGCAATTTATCTGCTGTTTGCAAATACTTGTCTAAGCCGTTTTCTTCAAGCTTAGCTTCAATTTGTTCCACTGCAGCACCTAGTTGTCCCTTGAATGCTTCTTTTTCAGTTGGCGGACGTAGAGTAGCCATCCGTTTTTTCGTTAAGTTCTCAATAACATGTAGGTAGCTCATTTCGTTTGGCGTAACGAATGTCACTGACATCCCGCCTTTACCCGCACGACCTGTACGTCCGATACGGTGAACATAACTTTCTGGATCTTGTGGAATGTCATAGTTGTAGACGTGAGTCACGCCTGAAATATCCAAACCACGTGCAGCTACATCCGTAGCAACTAAAATATCTAAATGACCATTTTTAAATGAACGTAAAACACTCATTCGTTTTTGTTGTGAAAGGTCCCCATGGATTCCTTCTGCACGATAACCGCGAGCTTCTAATCCACGTGCCAATTCATCAACACGTCGTTTTGTACGACCAAAAACAATCGTAAGTTCTGGTGTTTGGACATCGAACAAACGTGTCATGATATCGAATTTTTCGTATTCTTTTGCTCGAACATAATATTGATCGATTAAGTCAGCTGTCATTTCTTTCGCTTTGATCTTCACGTGTGTTGGTGATTTCATGAATTTCACGCCGATATTTTTGATTGCAGGTGGCATTGTTGCTGAGAATAATAATGTTTGGCGTTCTTCAGGTACTTTTGAAATAATATTTTCAATATCTTCCAAAAAGCCCATGTTCAACATTTCATCTGCTTCATCTAGAACTAATGTTTCCACTGTTCCTAATTTCAATGTGTGGCGGTTGATGTGATCCAGCATACGTCCAGGTGTTCCTACGACAATATGTGGACGATCTTTCAATCCACGGATTTGGCGACCGATATCAGCGCCTCCGTAAACAGCTTGTACACGTACTCTTTTATCACGACCAAGACGATAAAGCTCTTCTTGTGTTTGGATCGCTAATTCACGTGTCGGTGCAATGACTAACCCTTGCAATTCGTGGCGATTAGTGTCGATTTTTTCTAACATCGGCAAACCAAAAGCAGCCGTCTTACCAGTCCCTGTTTGTGCTTGTCCAATCACATCTTTTCCAGACAATGCTAAAGGGATTGTTTCTGACTGGATCGGTGTTGCTTCTTCAAAACCAGCACGCTCTACTGATTTCAATAATTCTGGTGATAATTCTAATTCTTTAAATTTCAAATGAATCCTCCTATATGGTTGTTAACTGAGGATGTAGCTTAATTTTTGCTACCCCGTCGATTGTTCGGTCAAAGTGTTTGGTTCTTTTTGACAGTGGCCACGTACGTTTTTACTCATTCTTAGCCCCTGTGGCACCACCGAAAAATCACTTTGCGAAGTTTAGGCATTAGAAAAGCCAAACGGGTCGCGTTCAGCTTTATCATTGTTATGACATCTGGCTCTAGCAATTTACATAAACGAAAGAACCAGTCCAATTTCTCTTCATCTTTCGGCAATAGGTTATTCTAGCATAATTTCTTATTTTCTGCAAGTTTGCAGTTTATTATTTCATTCCTTGCAATTGTTTAACGACATCAATCAATCCCATTCCATTGCTTCCTTTTAAAACGATGCTATCTTCCGGACGTATTTCTTCTTTCACCGTTGCAATGAGTTGTTCTTTATCTGTTTCAAAATATTGTACGTATAAATCTGGATACTTTTCGTTCAACTTTTCATATAATGCTTTCATTTGGGGCCCATATAAATAGACTCCCGCAAAATCAGCTGGATCAAGATGTTCAGCCATACTTGCGTGCATCTTCAAAGCATCTGGTCCTAATTCCAGCATGTCCGCAAGTACAGCAAGTCTTCTCCCTTTTGTTGGTAAGTTGGCAAAAGTATCTAAGACCAATCCCATTGCTGTAGGATTCGCATTATAGACATCACTTAGAATCCCCGCACCATTTCCAGCACTTAGCCACTCCGTACGATTTTGCGTCACTGTGACACTTGCTAAACCTAGACGGATGGCTTCCGTTGGCAGACCAAAAAATTGCCCAACAGCATAAGCAATCAACGCATTGGTGACATTATAACTTCCAGGAAGAGGAATCATGAACGATTCATCATTGACGATAAAATGTGTGGCTGTTTTCTCTTCACTCGTTACCTCCGCCTGTAGCTCCCCTGTATTTAATCCAAACGTTTCAATTTTTTGAGTCAAACTTTCAGTCAAAGGTTTCAATAATGGTTCTTCTTCTGGGATAATCAACAGCCCATCTTCTCTCAAACCATCAACAATCTCCATTTTTGCTTGCGCGATTCCTGCTCGTGAGCCAAGGTTTTCAATATGTGCTTCACCAATCATCGTAATAGCCGCTACTTTAGGTCGGGCAATCAAAGAAAGCTCAGTGATCTCTCTGGCATGATCCATCCCCATTTCTAAAACGATTTTTTCGGTATCCATCGGCATGTGCAAAATCGTATAAGGCAAGCCAATATTATTGTTGTAATTTCCTTGTGTTTTATAGGTTTTGTACTTTTGAGCTAAAACTGAAGCAGTCAAATCTTTTGTCGTTGTTTTCCCATTACTTCCCGTAATTGCCACCACTTCAGCCCCAACTTTCGCTAGGTAGTACTTCGCCAGATCTTGCATTGCTTTTAGTGGATCATCCACAAGAATCACTCGAATCCCACTAGGTGCTTTGGTCGCTTCCAGACTCCAAAAAGTAGCAACCGCTCCATTATCCATGGCTTGTTGAATAAATTCGTGTCCATCTCTTGCTCCTTTTAGCGGCACGAACAACCCACCTTTTTCAATCTTGCGACTATCGAACTCCACACCTGTGATTTCCGTTAAATCATTCATTACGCTTCCTACAGCTTGAGCGATTTCTTGTACTGTTAGTTTCATAAAAAACCCGCCTTTTCGCATTTAGAAGCCGGAACAAATGTGAATGACATTCGCTCCAGCTTCTATTTTTAATTGTCTATTCGTTTGCTTCAAAAAAACCTTGTCGTTGATTAAAACGATTGATTCCTAATTGAATCAATTCTTCGATCAAATCGCCATACTTCAAGCCCATGTTTTCCCACAATAATGGATACATGCTAAATTGCGTGAATCCAGGCATTGTATTTAACTCATTTAGGAATAGTTCATTTTTATTCGTCAAGAAGAAATCACAACGGCTCAAGCCACTCCCACCTAGCATTGTATACGCAATTTTTGCATATTCCTGCGCTTTTTGATAGACCTCTTCCGGTACTTCAGCTGGGATTTGCATTTCAATCTTATTGTTGATGTATTTCGCATCATAATCATAGAATGCAACATCTTTGACTACTTCACCAGGTAATGTGGTACGCACGTCTTCATTCCCTAAAACAGCTACTTCAATTTCACGTGCTTCGATCCCTTGCTCAACGATCGCACGAGAATCATATTGATAAGCTAATGCAAGCGCATTTTGCAGTTCTTCACGGTTCTCCGCTTTAGAGATCCCTACACTTGAACCCATATTTGCTGGTTTGACAAACATTGGGTAAAGCAAAGACCCTTCACATTGATCAAAGATTTTTTTAGGATTTTCTTTCCATTGATTTTTCAAAACAGGGACATAAGGAACTTGTGGCACCCCTGCCGCTTGCAAAATGTATTTGGTCATGATCTTATCCATTGCACAAGCACTTGTTAAAACGCCAGCGCCGACATATGGCAAGTTCAATGTTTCCAAAAATCCTTGAATCGTTCCATCTTCACCATTAGGTCCGTGTAAGACAGGGAAAACAATCGTTCCTTCTTCTTTGATTTCTCCAGGATTGATCACTCTTCCCGTAAAGCCATCTGTCACTTTTCCGCTTGGGTCCCATGTCAAATGTAAGTCTTCTTTGCTCGTTGGTTTCTCTGTTAACAAAGGGCCTTTCACCCATTGACCTTCTTTGCTGATAAATATCAGTTGAACTTGATAGTACGTATAATAAATAGCATTTAAGACTGAAAACGCTGAAAGAACTGAAACATCATGTTCTGCACTGCGTCCACCATATAGTAAAGTAATCTTCAAAAGATTGTCCTCCCGTATCCAATATCTTTCACTTTTACTTCATATTTTAGCACAAAATCAAAAGAATCAAACAGCTTATTTTTCAAAAAGTCGATAAACTTATTTGTTAAATCAAGAAAAAAGGCACGGCATCGCTGCCTGCGCCTCTTTTTCGATTGTTGTTTTTCATCTATTCCATCTTTCGTTCATCAGGGACAATCCCTTGATTTAATAACCATTTATGGAAGAACCATTCTCCTATGCCAATTAATAAAGCAGGAATCAAAACTCTCATCCAGATGTTCGTCATATCATTCATAAAATAAAGATATACCCACAAAATGACTGCGGAAGAACCGGCATCTGCGATCGTCGCCGCAATATTCCCCACCTTTCGCAAAATGAGTAAATCACCTAATACATAAATCATCACGACGATAATGACCCCAACAATTGTCGAATCCATGAAGCTAACTCCGTATAATCCTGGTAATACGATCCATAAAATCGCCCAAATCATGATTGCTTTTACAATTAATGCTTTTACATGTTTCATTTTCTACTCTCTCCCCTCAGATTAGAAAAAAATTAGATAATAAAATATCTTTAATTATTTTATCATTTTAAAAACAATACAAGCAAAGATATCGTACTAATTGAGGGGAGAACAAACCTATTGTCGCTACTCATTGTTTGAAGATAACTTGACTTGTTCAAGTGCTTGAATTAATGCCTGTCTAAAGTTTTGATGATCTTGAGTGGTAAAAGGTTTAGGTCCTCTAGTCCGCAGACCTGCTTTGCGCAACCTTCCACTTTGGTAACGTTGTTCTAACAAGGAGTCAATCGTTGTTGCACTAAATTCTTTACCCGTTTGATGAAACACTCGTACCCTCTTTGGTAAAACTAAAGAAGCTAACCCATAATCTTGTGTGATTAGAATATCTCCTTTGCGAATCAAGCCCACAATGCGGTAATCTGCGCTATCTGCGCCTTGGTCAACGTACACAAAATGAACATACGCTGGATATTCTTTATGGGTGTAATGAGCCACGCTCGTCACGATCATGACTTCCACTTGATACAAACCAGCAATTTCAATTACATCCTCCTTAACCGGCGAACCATCTCCATCAATCATTATTCGCATGATGCCGCACCTCTCGTTTCCATAATAGATAAACACCCAGCACACCAAGGAGTAACCAGCTGATGTTCCCCCACTTAGCGTATTCCATTAATTGCACACTGATCGTAGGAATTCTTAACTTGTCAGTTAACTGCAACAACACTGCAACAGGTAGTTCTAGCCAACGGGTAAGAACTAGTAACAGCCCCATCAAGAGAAATTGATGGACCACACTCCCTTTGTTTTGTGTCGTAAATTTAATGATGACTCGTTGATCCATGGGAATATCCGTATCAGTGTCATAACACACACGATTTAACCAACCGCTGATCACAGCATGACAAAAACTTAAGAAAAACAATCCAATCACAAACGCAGTCGGGATCAATAAAATCAATAAAGAGAGAGATAGTCCGATCAACTGGACGATCACTGGAGGAGAGGGGAAACTACGTAAGATACGATTACCAATCAGCTTAGCGACGACCATTCCAGCTATATAAGGTAGATACATATAAGTGGCTAAATGATCAAATCCATACAAAACTCCTACATAAAATGTACTAAACAAAAAGAGAAAGTTCCCCACCATTCCACTCAAAAAATTCATGAGATTGAGCCAACTTGGAAACTGCCAATTTTTTTTGCCTCGCCCTAAATAAAAAGCGGCTAAAACAAATAAAAAGAGAAAAACATAAATTGTAAGATCAAACAGTTCTGGCTCAACGAGCAAGCGTGCATTTCGAAGCAAAAACAATAAGACAAAAAACACAATAAACAGCACAAATTCTTTCGTGACAAAAATCGTCGTTTTCATCTCTTTAAAATCCAATTCATACCTAGGATAATGGCTGATGGTGTGATAAGCCATGATATAAAACAATGTATACAGCCCTAACGTCACAACGATTTGGGTCGTACCTGACAACTCGATCGAGCGAAAAAGCAAAACCAATAATAGTAGCGCAAAGATATATTTTTTGCCTGTCATATTCGTAAAACCCTGTCGCTTTTCATGGTAATTAACAGTCACATTTGCTGGAAGTAGCCAAGCTGCACTAAATCCCAATAAAATACTAGACAAATAAAACAAGGGGAAATAGAGCACGCCAAAGATCCCTAATAACGAACCCGCCCCTCCCATCAAAAGAGCAATCATCAGTAATGTATAACTATCTAGACCTAAACGAATACTGCGGATCAAAAACAATCCCGTCATACGGAAAGTATAAAATAAGGTAAACGGTAAAATCGAAGCCCAGTTAGCCCCATCGCTCAAATTCAGAAATAAAAGATACGGAATAAATATAACCGTATTAGCTAAAATAAAAGGTGTTGATTGCGTAAAATTACGACCAAATTGTTTGATTTTCTCGAACATAAAAAAACTCCTTAGCGAGTAATTACAAAACTTATTTTTCATTCATTCTAGCATTAATCATAAGTAGAAACCAATTTTAGCCGATACTATCAACTAAGAATTTCGACTTATAACGAGCGATAACCTATTGCGACACGTCTTCTTGTCAGTAATAGTAACGCTCAAGCCAAACAAACCACGAAAGATTACCCATAAAAAATAGGACATTACCCAGAATCTCTTCTGACTAATGTCCTATCTTACTGGTACTTGAGTTTTTGTGAACTCAAGCAGACAAGCCCTTCTCCACAAAAGTCTTGCCCGACACCCTTGCATTCCGGCAAGTGATCACATCATGATCTTGTGTCTCCAAAATCAATTAGGCGCATCTGTAAACCAGAGGCCTTCTCGACCCGTCGCATGTCGTTACTTTAACACATATCCCAAAGTTATGCGAGTCTTTTTTTCATTTGATAATCGACCATTTGAAATCCTTGACCAATATCCGAGATCAGTTCACCAGCCATTTCAAAACCTTGATGAAGGTAAACGGCGATGGCTTGAGCATTGCCTTGATTGACACGTAGAAAAATCTCTTTGATTCCTTGTTCTCTAGCGATAGTTTCGTACCACTGAAAAAGAGCCGACGTCAATCCCTTCCCTCTGAATTGATTCATTAAGTATAACTTACTCAAATATATTTTGGATGCTATTACCTCATAGGCGGTATATCCGACCGTTTGCCCTTGCTCTTTTAAGAGAAAATACTGCACACCTTCCGCCACTTCTTTTTCAATCTGTTGTTTTGATTGATAGGTAGCCAGCATATAGTCCACTTGTGCTTGCCCAATGATCGGAACAAATGCTTCTGGCCAAACTTCCTTGATCACTGATACCAACTCGTCAATTTCAGTTGAGGTTACCTTGACTTTTTCTAACATTCTTTTTCTTTCCTCTCTTACTGCTAAAAATTTCCTTGTGCTTTCTGGAACAGATACAACATAATCAAACTATACGCACCGACAGACCAAGGTTTCAATAATAGGACAATTTGGATATATTCCTTAAAAGATATTTTAGTTAACCCTGCGACCAGACAAACCAAGTCATCAGGCGCAAAAGGAATCAACATGGTCAAACACAGTACTTTTTTGATATCCTTCGTTTTCTGTGTCAGTAATTGGTCGAATTTTTGGTACTTTTTGGGCGATAAAATAAGTTGTACAAAACTAACGCCATAATAACGAACCAATAAAAAACCAATGGCTTCACCGATAATCAATCCAATACAGCTATAAAGTAATCCCCAGCCATTCCCAAACATCAACAAGCCTGCCACTGAAGAAATTCCTCCAGGTAGTATTGGGATGATCACTTGAATAATCTGCAGGAGAATAAAAATCACTACTGCATACTCCCCAAATTGTTGGATGAAGCGTTGCAAAGAAGTGGTTGATCGAAAGATCCCATGTTGATAAGCATAAATGATTAACACCAAAAAGAACAATAAGCCAATAATCGGGATTATTCGGATATATTTATGTAAATGATTGTGATTGTTCATTTTCAGTCTCTCCACCTTTTAGCGCTACTTTTCATTAAGAATCGTTGCAAAAGTAAACGTTTCACTTGATAAATAAGTCGAAGAATCGAAAATAGCTTCTCCTATTTTCATGATTCTTCGACTTATCCTATTGGTTTCTTTGTTTTATTTATGATCCAAAAAACTAGCAACTTTCGTCGTAATCAAATCGATCGCTACGTGATTTTCGCCACCTTCTGGCACGATGATATCGGCGTAACGCTTAGTTGGTTCGATGAATTGATGATACATCGGTTTAACCACAGTCAAATATTGTTCGATCACGGAATCCAACGTTCTGCCACGTTCTTCCATATCTCGTTTGATTCTGCGGATGATACGGATATCATCGTCTGTATCTACATATACTTTGATATCCATCAAGTCACGTAGATTTTCATCTTCTAGAATCAAAATGCCTTCTAATATAATTACTTCTTTAGGCTCTTGGATGATTGTTGCTTGACTTCTTGTATGTGCAACATAATCATAAACTGGTTTTTCAATGGCGTTATAGTTCAGTAGTTCTTTCACGTGCTGAATCAGCAGATCATTATCAAAGGCAAAGGGATGATCATAATTCGTATTCAATCGTTCTTCAAAGCTCAAATGGCTTTGATCTTTATAATAAGAATCTTGTTCAAGCATCATGATGGAATGGTCTGGGAAATTATTGAAAATGGCACGACTTACGCTTGTTTTACCGCTTCCTGATCCACCCGTCACACCAATGATAATTGGCTTGCTTTTTGTCATTGACTAAAACCTCTTTCATATCCGTTTTTACATTCTTATCTATTATAGCGAAAATACACGAAAATGCTATATTTTTCTGAAAATTAATGCTTCTCGATTTCCAAAAGAGGATAAAGTTCTGCTAACGAATCAATCCGATAAGTCGGTACGATTTCTGGAATTTCCGGCAACCGATTTTTGTTAAACCAAATCGTATCAATTCCTGCCAAGTTCCCTCCTTTAATATCTGAGGTCAATGAATCGCCAATAATAACTGTTTTTTCTTTTTCAAATTGAGGAATCTGTGAAAAGACATGATCAAAAAATTCTTTCATTGGTTTTTGGGCGCCCACATCTTCTGAAACAAAAATTTTTTTGAAATAGCCCAACATTTTCGCATCAGTCAAACGTTGATATTGCGTTTTCGATACCCCGTTTGTCACAATATAAAGATCCGCTTGTGAAGATAACGTCTGAAGCAGTTCATGACTTCCCTCAATCAAATCATGCCCCTGATTCAAGTAATGTCTGTATCTTTTCTCCATAGCTAAACTATCAACTGTTTTACCAAATTGTTGAAATAGTAGTCCAAAACGACTCCCGGTAACCTCTTCTCTCGTCATATTCCCTTTTTCAAATTCACGCCATAAGTGATGATTTAATGCCTTATAACTTGTTTTCACTTCTGGTGTCAATTCAATTCCTTGCTCTGCAAATAATTCATTTAATGCTTTTGCTTCTGTCATCTGAAAATCAAGTAACGTATCGTCTACATCGAATAATAAAGTATGATAATTCATTTTTTTCTCTCCTATTTAAAATATATTTTCAATTGCTTTAATTCGGTTAATGTCAGTGAACGATAGGCACCTTCAGCAAGTTGCTCATCTAACTGCAAAGGTCCCATCATTAGTCGCTTTAGCTTTGTCACTTTTTTACCACGTGCAAGGAACATCTTTTTTACCTGATGAAATTTTCCTTCTTGTATCGTTACTCGTACTCGACTGCTGTTTTTGGATGTTTCCATGATTGTTAATTGTGCAGGTAAACAACGATAGCCACCCTCAAAAACAATTCCTGCTTGAAAAGCTTCGATATCTGAAGCTGTCACTTGTTCATTGATCTGCGCCTCATAAGTTTTGAAGACTTTTTTATCAGGCAGCAACATTTCATATCCCAACTGACCATTTGATGTCAGTAATAGTAGTCCTGTGGTATCACGATCCAAGCGTCCGACAGGATAGAGCGGCTTCGTTCGATCCGCTGAAGCAATCAAGTCTAACACGGTCATTTTTGTTTGGTCTTTAACTGCAGTCACAGAACCACTCGGTTTATTCAATAAATAATAGACTTCGTTTGTCGTTAAACGCTTACCTGAGACTTCGATCTCATGGATCAAACTATCCACATTTCGGTTTTGGCAAAATTCGACACAACCATCAATTTTAACTTGTTTTGATGCAAATAAACGCTTCATCTCTTTTCGAGTCGTTTGTAAAGTTTCTTCAATTAATTTATCTAAACGCATGGTGCTTTCCTTTCTTAGCCTAACAAGCATTATAACCCGAAAGAGAGTAGATGCAAATAAGAAAGCCATTGTTATTCCTTGACTTAAATTCAGATTCGCGCTACGGTTAAAGAGTAAAGTGAATTGGATTTCTCATACACAGCGTAATGACCTGGTGGAGAAAAGTTGAATCCTGACTTTCTAAAGGTAGATGCGCGCATCTACCTTTTTGCGTTTTTTAAGCGTCCTAGCCAATAATGTGCACGAGAATAGCCGTCGAAAGTTCACTTAAATAAAATCTGTTGGTCTACGTTGCCGACAGTCACATTTTAAGGAGGAATTTTGGTTATGTCAGTATCATTAGAAGTAAGTAAGAGAGAAGTACGTCCCCGTTCATTGAGAAATAAATTGCGTCATGAAGGTAAAGTTCCAGCTATTGTTTATGGGTACAATGTTGAAAGTACTCCGATTGCTATTGATGGACAAATATTCAGTAAATTATTACGTGAAAATGGCGCAAATACAGTAATCACAATGACGATTGATGGAAAAAAAGTCAACACGTTGGTTCATAAAGTCCAAACGAATACCTTTACCAACCATTTTGAACATGTGGAATTTCTATCTGTGAACATGTCAGAAGAAACTGAAGTCGAAACTGAAATCGTTCTTGTTGGCGAAGCTGCAGGTGTAAAAGCTGGTGGTGTCTTAGCACAAAACCTTTACACCGTGATCGTCTCTGCTACACCAAGCAACTTACCAGAACGTATCGAAGTTGATGTAACAAACCTAAATCTAGGCGATGCAATCACAGTAGCCGATCTACCTGAAAACAACGATTATAAAGTCGTTTCTGATGGTGAAGAACAAATTGCTGCAGTAGCAGCTCCAACTGAGGAAGCTGAAACTACTGATGAAGAAAGCGAACCAGAAGTTATTGGTTCAACGGAAGAATAACAAGTGACTTGTTCGTGTCAAAAGCGTTGGTAACCTTCGCTTTTGGCACGTTTTTTTCTCTCCTTAAAAAAAACTTATACTTTGAAAAAAAGTACACGATTTTTGTTGCATTTTTAAAAAAAGTCTATTAGAATGAACCATCGTTACAGTAAATCGTTTATCCTAAATGAAGAAATAAAACATGTCTATTCGATAAAACGAAGGAGGTTAAACAGATGTTTGAAAGTTTTGACAGTAGTCGTAACCGGTATGCCTCTGTAGGTGTTGTATCAAGTTTACCAGATGAACTGATTGATAGTATCTGGTTTATTATTGACCTAGACCTTAAGGGAGTCATCCCCTTAGATAATATGTTAGCCTTTGATTTAATCGACAATAATGGAAAAGTAACTATGCATTTTTCGCAAGCTGGTAGTGATGTTGAGATGGGAATCGATTTACCGTTTCACTATTCATCAAGTTTCCCAAGCCAAGTATATGCTTATGATGATGGTACTAGAGAAACCATTCTTTTACCCAGCGAGATAAGACAGTATTAAGGTTCACAACCATTCGTTGTCCCTTTTGATTTGTACGCCCAGGCCAAGTAGTTGATCCTTTGAATTTATTCTTTGCGTTTCATTCTTTGAATTTATTCAGCGATTCAATTCTTGGCTTGTTTTATGATGCACATCATTGAAAATATCTTTGAAAATGAATCTGCAATACATTGAAAGTTATCAAAATTATTTCATTTTTACCTAGTAATCTCAGGATAAACACTATATACTACTAACTAAATTTTATAGACAATAAGGAGTTTAAAAAATGCGCGATTTAACAAAAGGAAGTCCAGCTAAACTAATCTTAATGTTCACCGTTCCTTTACTTATTGGTAATGTCTTTCAGCAATTTTACAACATGGTCGACATGATCATCGTTGGTCAAACATTAGGGAAAAATGCGCTGGCTGCTGTTGGTGCAACCGGAAGCTTGACCTTTTTAATCCTTGGCTTCGCTCAAGGTCTTACTGCTGGATTAGCGATCATCACAGCTCAGCGTTATGGTGCAAAAGATTATCGTGGTCTTAAGAAAAGTTTTGCTGCAAGTGTTGTTATCAGTTTGGTTGTCACTATTGCATTAACCGTCCTTAGTTTAGTATTTATTCGTCCGATGCTGCAATTGATGCAAACGCCCGTTGAGATTATTGACCAAGCACAAACGTTCATTTCAATCATCTTACTAGGGATTTTCGCATCTATGAGTTTTAACTTGCTTTCAAATGTTATTCGCGCGCTTGGAGATAGCCGGACACCACTTTTCTTTTTGATTATTGCAGTGGTTGTCAACGTTGTGCTTGATTTGATTTTCATCATTTCTTTTGGAATGGGTGTCGAAGGCGCAGCAATTGCAACGGTTATTGCCCAAGTTTGCTCAAGCCTACTATGTTTAGTTTATATCAAGAAAAAAATTCCTTTGTTGCAATTACGTAAAAAAGATTTTCACTTTGATAAAGAAGAGATTCGTGTTCATTTGAACGCTGCTCTTCCAATGGCTTTTCAATCATCCATCATCGCCATTGGCGCCATCGTCCTTCAAGCTGCGTTGAACAGTTTAGGAACAGATGTCGTAGCCGCTCAAGCAGCAGCCAGCAGAATTGACCAATTTGCTAACCAACCAATGATGTCCTTTGGGATTGCTATTGCAACATTTACTGCTCAAAATTATGGTGCAAAAGAATATGGTCGAATTTTAAAAGGTGTTAAGCAAACACTTATGATGAGTATTGGCTTTAGTATTGTTGCAGGTGCGATCGTGATTTTCTTCGGTCATTCACTTATGCAGTTGTTTGTTTCACCGACAGAGACTCGTGTCTTTGAATTAGCTCAAACTTACTTCAATATCAATGGTTCCTTATATTGGATCTTAGCGATTTTATTTATCTTACGTTACACACTACAAGGACTTGGTCAAAGTAAGATTCCGACACTCGCAGGAATGATGGAATTAGTCATGCGTTCATTTGCAGCAATCATTTTAACTGGTTTACTTGGTTATACGGGTGCTGCAGCTGCTTCACCACTTGCTTGGGCAGGATCTGTCGCTGTTCTACTATACTCTTACTTGCGTTCAATGAAACAACTTAAATCTTTCGAGAATGAACAACAATACGCTATGGATGATCCTGAAATCCAATACAATAGTATCCAATAAAAGAAAAAAGACATTTCTCTCATCGATCAGATAAGCAGAAATGTCTTTTTTATTAGCAATTTACATGATGTTCCGTTCAAAAAACGAAGGAGTCTGGTTAGATGATTTTAGCGATCAATTATTATATATGATCATTTTTACGAGTATTTTCATCCGTATCTTCTACTCGAACGTCTCCTTTTGTATCAATATCCAACTCTTCACGACTTACTTCTTCCGTCACTTGTTTCATATCTTCATGCTCTTTTTTGTGAATACCTACCTCTTCACGTACTACAGTATGTTTATTGACATCAATTTGTTCTTCTTTAAGAGGAATTGTAATCGTTTCGTCTTCCAAAGAATCATCTGAAATATTATCGCTTGCTTCAGCATTTACTGGTTTTCTTTCGATAACGATTTCTTCACGCTTCACAGGGACTTCCACTGTTTTAGTATCATTAACAACGTGTTTATGGATATCAACTTCCCCAGTTGTCACGTCATGGGTATTGACATCTAACTGTTCTTCTTTGAGTTGAATATTTTCATTATCTGTATTTAATGTATCCGTTGGATCGGGCATACTTTGAGTCCGATCGTTTTCAACAACTGCTTCATTTGGCGCTTTGTAATCTTTAACCGTAATCACTATTTTCCCAGCGGCAATATCCTCTTTGTATGAATACAATGGATCATCGTTAACAGAATCATCCGCTTTTTCTGTATACGAATCTTCCTCATAGGTGTTAGAAGTGAACGTATCTTTGATCCGTTCCCATAGCGAGCGTTCTTCATGCGTGCCTTCAACCTCATCCACATTCGTTTCTACATCAATTCCTGATAAACCAGAAAAACCAAAATTTTGAGCAGCATCTTTTGTCGTATAGATAATGATATCGTCTCGATCGTATCCTTCATCACGCAATTGTTCGATCACTGATAAAGCTTCTTCCCTCGTACTGTAACTACCAATAACTGTTAGATTTCTTTCATTCATGTGAATCCCTCCTGTTAATAGTATGTCTGTATTTAGTGATTCCGCTTACAGATCTATTCTATCGGATATTTTTTTTAGAACAAATATATGGTTTACAAAGTAAAAAAGATGCCAATCCATTCAGCTAAGTCGAATAGATTGGCATCAGTTCTATCGTTTAAAATCTTATGATCAAGAGATCCGTCCACCAAAATGAGTAGGAAGCTTCCGACTAAGGGACAAAAAGAAAGTATAAACATCGGTTTATTCGTTTTTGGTAGTGGTTAGAATGTTTTGTCTTACTTCTCTCATTTTTTTTGATCGTGAAATGTAGGATTTTGTTTATCCCAGATTCTTCATTCTGTTTTATTCGAATCGATACTGTTTTCTGCTATTTCTTGTTTTTTGATTTTAAAATAGTCCACATGTGTATGGTTATATTCTAACACCGTAAATTGAAAAGAATCAATTTGGATCACTGTACCTGTCTTGATGTTTTTTTCATGGTTCGACATAAATCCAGATAGTGTGATAAAAGTAGACTCTTCAAATTCAGGGATCGTAACGTGGAAATAACGACCAAAATCATCTAACGTCAATTTTCCTGAAACAATATAGCTCCCATCTGCTTGTTTCGCTATCAATGCTTCATCCAAATCCGTTTCATCCCGAATTTCCCCCACGATTTCTTCTAAAATATCTTCAATCGTCACTAAACCACTCGTTCCTCCGTACTCATCTTTTAAAATAGCAATATGTTTTCCTTTTTTACGCATGATCGTCAATAATTTTTTGATGGGGATCGTTTCTGAAGTAACGATTGGTTCTTCCACCAACTCATCCACTGTTAATTGATCGTCTTTAAACGACTGCTTAATCAAATCTGGTAAAGTAACATAACCAAGGACGTGATCCTTTGACCCAGAAATAACGGGGTAGCGGGTATGACCTCTTTGAATAGAAGCTTGAATCGCATCTTTCACTGTCTCACCAGCTTCAAAAACCTGCATAGAGGTTCGATCCACTTGGATATCTTTTGCCAACGTATCATCAAATTCAAAGACATTTTCTAAATAATAGTACTCTTCTTTCGTCAACTCTCCTTTTTCATAAGAATTCATAGCCACTAACGTCAATTCTTCTTGAGATAATGTCTCTTCTCCTTCTGAAACTAATTTCACACCTAATACTTTTCCTAAAGCCGCAGCAGAATGATTCAATACCCAAATAAAAGGAAACATTGCTTTATAAAAATAATGCAACGGACGTACAACAAATAAGACCACTTGCTCTGTATTCACGATACTATAACTTTTAGGTAAAAGTTCTCCGATCACCACATCGATATATGTCACCAAGATAAACCCTAATGCGACAGAAATCGTTCCGCTCAATGCTGAGCTAAACGGCAATCGACCGATCCAAGGCTCTAGTAACGCCGCCACTGAGCCTTCGCCAACCCAACCAATGATCAACCCAGTCAAGGTAATTCCTAATTGACTAGCCGACAAGTAGTTATCTAAATGATGCGTGACATGTAATGCTAATTTGGCATTCTTTACATTTTCTCTTTCTAATTGTTCTAAACGTGAACGTCTGATTTTAACTAATGCAAATTCACTAGCTACAAAAAAAGAAGTCACCGCAATCATTAAAAATAATATGGCAAAATTAAGTACCATAACTTCCCACCTCTCTTTTCATGTCCATTGTACCTCTTTTTGAATTTTTTTTGGGAAAATAGGTTAAAAAACAACTCCTTCGTCTTCTTAAACGACCGATTTTCTTCACATAAGGTCTCCTACTTTTGATTTTTCTTTTCATTTTTGCGATAACTATCTGATAAATACGATTGATAAATCAGTGATTAAATGTCATTTTTTTCTTTTACTTTCGCAATATTTGTCATTCTTAAATAAGAAGAGGCAACTTTTACTAGACTTTAGGAACATCTTGCATACTCTTGTTAAAAAACCAAAAAATTCTTATTAAAGAAAAAAAAATCTCCTATATCCGAATCATTACTTTACAATGAATTTAATAAAAAATAATTTGAGGGAGATCATTTTTATGCCAAATAATGTGAATAAATCAAATGAAACGACCGATTTTTCATCCAACCAGGAATTACTAAACACAATTAACGCATGGAAGGCAATGCTTAAAGTTTACGGAAAAAACGAAACTTTAGAGACTTTAACTGCATTCAACTATAAAAATTCGGACATCAAATTGATTGCGGATAAGCTTCGGTTACCAAAACCAAGTAATCGAACATCTAGGAAAAAGCTAGTTCTTCCTTCAAACAAAAACACTACCGCCGAGGTGTTCATATCCAAAGATAGGTTACTAGATACTATCAACATATGGAATGCGATGCTTAAAGTTCATGGACCAACAGAAACTTTAGCTGCTCTAGCTACATTCGGCTATGGAAAAGCGGTCACCAAAATGATCACGACTAACCTTCAGTTACCAAAATCAATCAATCGAATAGCTGAAACAGAAAAAATAATTAACGCTTCTAAATCAAAGAAGTCAACCGATTTTTCATCCAACCAGGAGTTACTGAAAACTATTGACAATTTCAAAGAAATGCTTAACACAGGTGAATTAAGCAAAACCTTGGAATGTTTAGCTGAATTAAGCTATACGCCCATAAGTATCAAACTTATCATGGCTAACCTTGACTCGCCAGAAATAAAGGATCGAGAAACTATAACAAAAAAGATAATTGAAGCAAATCAAACAAATATTATAGCGAATTCCGACAAAAATAGAGACAAACTATCAAGTACCCAAAATAATCCACAAACACGAAACAATATGAAAGATTATATCTATAATACTTACATAAAACCAAATACAGTGGAAAATGACTTACATAATAAATCTTGCATAAAAAACTTGACAGAAAAAGCCATAAATAGTGTCCCTAGCGAGCCTTTAAGTAATACGGAAAAAGATAAAACCTCTCCACAACGTTAATCACTAAAAATAGTGAGACTAGGACATAAAGTTTACTCTTCGCTCTAAAAATGAATAAACGGTGTTCTAGAAGTAGCTCTATCGGAAATAAGCCGAAGAATTCCAAAAATATGAGAAACTATTTTCGGATTCTTCGGCTTATTTCTCAAAGCTAGACACTTCTGTCACAACCTCACGTAAATACTTTATTCGCTAAAGTTTAATTTTTCCTTTCTTTTAACCACGTTTTTCTTGTTACACCAATTAGTAACGGTACTGTTTCATGCTTTACTTCACTATACTCTAAACCAAACCAAGTTTCTGGCGTGGTCGCAATTTTTTTAATTGCAAGTTTTGCTTGCATGATTTGTCGTTCCCATTTGCTGAGAGTCGTCACATTTGAGATCACTTCATCAATCAAGATAAATTGGAAATCACCGACTTCTCTTCCCGGAGTTAACGAATAAGTCTGCGGTTGTTTTGGTAATCTTCCTTGTTTCATCAAATCATGAATGATTTGACGAACATAGACATTGATTTCTTGTTGTACTCTGAATCCTAAGAAGAGATTCACTTGTACGACAAAATCAGTATCCATCATATCGATTTGGTATTCTTTCGTATAAGGTTCATCCGTCACTTCCACATGTACGAACCAATATACACGTGCTCTTTTTGGTCGTTTGTCCAGAATCGAGTAGACAAATTGTCTACCAACTTTTCCTTCGGCCATATCTGGTACTAAGAACACCACATTAGTTTGATAAAGTGGCAATGAGTGATCATCTCTTAATTCCGCTAATTGTGGAATGTAATCTTTTAATGCCACATCTTCCGCAGCAGACTCACGGATGATATTTCCTTGTTCCCAAATAAACATGACAGCTAAAATAATGATCGCCATCAACACCGCAACAAACCCTCCGTGGAAAAACTTCACGATACTTGAGATGAAAAAGATGATCTCGATCGCACCAAAAAAGAAAGACACAATCCAGGCGAACCATTTGGAATAGTTGCTTTGGATCAAATAGAAATAAAGAAGTACCGTCGTCATCAACATCGTGACAGTAATTGAAAGTCCATAGGCTGCTTCCATATGATGTGATGTTCGGAAAGTAACCACGATCAACGAACAAGCCAACCATAAAATCAAATTAACCGCGGGAATATACATCTGACCGATACTGTTTCCTGGATACATGATTTTCAAGCGTGGTAAGAGTTTTAACTTAATCGCCTCTGATACCAATGTAAATGATCCAGTAATCAAAGCCTGTGAAGCAATGACCGCAGCGATCGTAGCAAACCCAACGCCAATAATCAACCAACCTTTAGGTAACATTTGGAAAAATGGATTGAGATTATTGATTTGTTGCACCTCTTGATTTTGATAAATATTCAGTAACCAAGCCGCTTGTCCGAAGTAATTCAATACTAAGCAAAGTTTAACGTAAGGCCAACTTAAACGGATATTTAATTTCCCCACATGCCCCAAGTCAGAATACAATGCTTCCGCCCCTGTCGTAGCCAGAAAGATGTTTCCTAAAATAAAGAGACCTAATCGATTGTCTGGACTAAAAAGTAGGCGAATCGCGTAGTAGGGGTTCAACGCTCGGATCACCGTCCAGTCTTGGCTGAAATTTATTAAACCCATCACACCTAAAAAAGTAAACCATAAAAACATGATCGGACCAAACGCTTTTCCTACTATCTCGGTACCGAATCGTTGAACCATAAATAATACGAAAATGATGACTAATGTAATAATGACAATAATATTTTGATTGTTACCGAATCGATCAAAAAATTGTGGGATACCTCTTAACCCCTCGATTGCTGTCGTGACAGTCACCGCTGGGGTCAATACTCCATCAGCAAGTAGAGCAGCTCCACCGATCATTGCTGGTACGATCAAGTATTTACTCCCTTTCCTGACTAGTGTATATAAAGAAAAAATCCCACCCTCACCGTGGTTATCGGCATTTAACGCAATCACCACATACTTGATTGTGGTAAGTAATGTTAGTGTCCAAAAAATCAATGACACCGAACCAAGGACAAATTCAGGATTGATACCTCGTAGTCCTCCGTTATCTTCTACGATGGCCTTCATTACATATAGTGGACTCGTTCCAATATCTCCGTAAACTACACCCATCGCAACTAATAGACCAGCCATTGAAATTTTTTTAGTGTTGTGTTTTGTTGTCAATTGTCCCCCTCTTTTCTACTTTCGTTCACTATCGTATTTTCTTCACAAATCATTGATCTTTTATTTCATGTGATTTACTTAACTAGAGACCCCTACGAAGTGTCAAATCATTATACAAGATTTCATTTAGTAATGTCGACGGATATAGTCTGCTAAAAATGAATACACACCGAGACAAAAAAGAGCTCCTAGCAATGAAGGGATGAGGTAGAATCCTTTGATCGAGGGACCTAATTCACCAAGAACAAATTCTCCTAACCAACTTCCTAAAAAGCCGATCACTACATTTCCAGTGACACCGCCAGGTACATCCTCATTTAAGATCAATCCAGCGAACAGACCTAAAACGCCACCAACGATCAAAGTCAGAAAAAAATAAAGCATCTCGTTCCCTCATTAAAAAATACACCTTTATTTTACGTTATTTTGAAAATTAGACCAAAGATTATGAATAGCTTTTATCCAAGTAAACTTTCCAGAGGGATTTTAGCTATAAAAAGAAGGAGTAAGACATTGTCTCACTCCTTCTTTTTCAATGTAGCAAAAACAAGTATTTTTCACTGGCGTAGGCGTTTCACCCTTCAGATTACTCTTTTTGCTATTTTATCGTTTGAACGATTATTTTGTTTCTTTTTCAGAACCATCTTCTGTTAACATCGCTTTTCTAGAAAGATTTACGCGACCTTGTTTGTCAATCTCAGTTACTTTGACAAGGACTTCATCACCCAATTTGACTACATCTTCTACTTTATTGACACGGTCATTTGAAAGTTGAGAGATGTGAACCAATCCGTCTTTTCCTTTGATCAAGTTAACGAAAGCACCAAATTTTTCAATACGAACTACTTTTCCTAGATAAACCTCACCGACTTTTACTTCTTTAGTTAAGTCTTCAATGATCTTGATTGCTTTTTGGATCATTTCTTTATCAGATGAAGCAATACTTACTTTGCCATCTTGATCGATATCGATTTTCACACCAGTTTCTTCAATGATACCATTGATTGTGTCGCCACCTTTACCGATCACATCTTTGATCTTCGCAGGGTCGATTTGGATCATTTCGATTTTCGGTGCATATGGGCTTAATTCTTCACGAGGTGCTGCAATCGTTGAAGTCAATTCTTCTAAGATTTCCATACGTGCTTGTTTTGCTTGGGCTAGCGCTTCTTTTAGGATTTGTTCCGTAATTCCTTGGATCTTAATATCCATTTGTAGAGCAGTTATCCCATCTTTAGTTCCAGCCACTTTAAAGTCCATATCTCCCAGATGATCTTCTAATCCTTGGATATCTGTTAAAATCGTATAGTTTTCGCCATCTGAAACAAGTCCCATTGCAATCCCTGCAACTGGTGCTTTGATTGGCACACCGGCATCCATCAATGCTAATGTCCCAGCACAGATACTTGCTTGTGAAGAAGAACCATTCGATTCTAAAACTTCTGCCACTAAACGGATTGTATAAGGGAAATCTTCTTCTGAAGGAATCACTTGTGCTAGCGCACGTTCACCTAAAGCACCATGTCCGATTTCACGACGACCAGGTGATCCCGCACGCCCTGTTGAACCAACAGAAAATTGTGGGAAGTTGTAATGGTGGATGAATCGTTTGCTAACTTCTACTCCCAGTCCATCAATAATTTGATGTTCACCTAGTGGCGCAAGCGTACAAGCAGATAATGCTTGAGTTTGTCCTCGAGTAAACAAACCTGAACCATGAACCCGTGGCAACAAGCTTACTTCTGAAGCTAGTGGACGGATTTCGTCCAATTTACGCCCATCAGGACGAATCTTGTCGATCGTGATCAATTCACGAACTACATCTTTTTCTAAGTCCTCAGTAATTTGTTTTACTTCTTTTAGTAATTGATCTTCCTCTGCATGCCCGATAAATTTTTCGGCATAAGCTTCACGAATATCGATTTTTACTTGTTCGATATTGTCTTCACGAGCTAGTTTTTCTTCTGTCATAACAGCCGTTTTCATCGTAGCATAAGAAGCATCAAAGATTTCTTTTTTCAAATCTGCATCTACTTGTAACAAAGAAACTTCCATTTTCTCTTTGCCGACAGCTTGGACGATTTCTTCTTGGAAAGCAACTAATTCTTTGATTGCATCAAAACCAAATAGTAATGCTCCAAGCATATCTTCTTCAGAAACTTCTTTCGCACCACTTTCAACCATGTTGATTGCTTGTTTTGTACCTGCAACACTTAGTTCAATATCTGTTTGTTCCGCTTGTTCAACTGTTGGATTCAAGACATATTCGCCATTCACACGGCCGACTTCGACACCAGCAATTGGTCCATCAAATGGAATATCTGAAATTGATAATGCTAAAGAAGAACCTAGCATTGCAGCCATCGCAGGTGAACAATCTGTTTCAACACTCATCACGATGTTGGTTACTTGAACTTCGTTACGGAAGCCATCCGCAAACATTGGGCGGATCGGACGGTCGATCAAGCGAGCCGTTAAAGTTGCTTCTGTACTTGGACGACCTTCACGCTTGATAAATCCTCCAGGAATTTTACCGGCAGCATACATCTTTTCTTCATAGTTGATCGTCAACGGGAAGAAGTCAGTATCTTTTGCTTCTTTTGAAGCAACTGCCGCACTTAAAACTACAGTATCTCCATAGCGAACTAAAACTGCTCCGTTCGCTTGTTTTGCTAATTGACCGACTTCGATTTGTAAGGGACGGCCTCCCCATGTCGTTTTGAATATTTGTTTTTCTGACATAATTACTCCTTTTCTTTCTCGTGAAAGCAAGACGCTACTAAACAAATGAAAACCGCCAAACGTCGCTTATCCAGCTTTCATTTGGTTAGTAGGAGTCTATCATGCTTTTTTCGAGAATGGTTGTATTAGGTATTACAGTAAAAAAAGTGAGATTCATTTGAACCCCACTCTTTTTGTCAAAATTAACGGCGTAGACCTAAGCGTTTGATCAATTCGCGGTAACGTTGTACATCAGTCTTACGTAGGTAAGCTAACAAGTTACGACGGTGACCAACTTTTTTCATTAGGCCACGGTATGAATGATGATCTTTTTTATGCATACGTGCATGTTCATTCAAGTGGTTGATTTCTTCCGTTAATACAGCGATTTGTACTTCTGGAGAACCAGTATCCCCTTCATGGCGTGCATAGTCTTTGATGATTTCATTTTTACGTTCTTTTGAAATTGCCATTTCTTTCACCTCTTTCGATTATTCCCCTGTGACTGAGTAAAACGTTGGTGATTCGCTTAACCAAGTAACAGGCGATATGCCTTACGCATACAGCTATACTTTACCTGAATATACTGGAGAAATCAAGTGAAGAATCATTAAGAAAATTTAGTTTTTAAACAAACTTTCTCCTACTTTTTAAATTTTATGTTAAACTATAATGCGAAAATAGACGTATAACTGTCTAAAAAGAAAGGGGTACATATTCCATGATCACAATGGATAATATCATCCGTGAAGGAAATCCTACTTTGCGGGAAGTAGCGGAAGAAGTTGCTCTCCCATTAAGCAAAGAAAATATCGACCTAGGAAAAGAAATGCTCGAATTCCTGAAAAATAGCCAAGATCCAATCAAAGCGGAAGAATTAAACTTACGTGGAGGGGTTGGTTTAGCTGCTCCTCAACTAGACATTTCTAAACGCATCATTGCTGTACACGTGCCAAGCCCTGATCCAGAAGTAACAGAACCCACGCTAAGTACGGTAATGTATAATCCAAAAATCCTTAGTCACTCAGTTCAAGATGCTTGCCTTGGCGAAGGAGAAGGCTGTTTATCTGTTGACCGAGAAGTACCTGGCTACGTAGTCCGCCACGCTAAGATCACGGTTTCTTATACAGATATGAATGGCGAGAAACATAAAATCCGCTTGAAAAATTATGAGGCAATCGTTGTCCAACACGAAATTGATCATATCAACGGCGTGATGTTCTACGACCATATCAACGAAAAGAATCCATTTGCCCTTAAAGAAGGCGTATTGGTGATTGAATAAAAATGATTGAAAGTTGTATTTCAATCTAAATGACTCGTAAGAAATTGAACTAAAAAGCAGCATCTTCGAAAAAACAAGTAGCGATTTTCGAAGATGCTGCTTTTTAGCGTGGAGAGACCCACTCCTTTTTTATATTACTAAGAATCAGCGAGGCTATACTTTAAACTGATTAAAAAAACGGATTGGGAATGTTCTGCTTTCTTGATTCATTAGTGATCCCTTCCACTCTGTACTCTACCCGTCTTTTCCTTTGGATCTTTTTGTCGAACGGTTCTCATCCACAAACTAGCTAAACGTTCTTTCAACTTTCTCTTCTTACGTGGACTTTCTGGTTCTCTAAATTTTTTAGAAAGGTAGGCGCCATTCTTTACATAAAATAGGAAATTGTGTGTCTTCTCTAGTTCCTCTGTTAGAGAATTTGACTTACATTGTAATTTCTCCATTCGGTCATTTTGTTTCTCCGGGAGTTGGTTTAACATAAACTCCTTTTTCTCTATTCGATCATTTGATTTCTCTAATGCATTGATTCTTGCTTTAAGTTCAGCAATTTCTCGCTCGAGATTCTTCTTTTCCCCCATTGCTTGGTTTATTCGGTTGGTTGTTTTTAACGAACGTTCTATTTCATCGATCATTTCCATCCATTTGTCTAACTGTTTTTCTCCATTCTGTTGCGCATAGCATTGATTCTCTCGCTGAGCACGAAGTTGCTGAGTCAAGATTTTTAATTGATCTTTGCGTTCTCCTATTGGCTCATCTTCTTGCATTAATTGATTTTTAGTAATTTCTGTCTCTAATTCAGAATTTGATACTTTTAATTTATTGATCCCAACTTTAATTTTTTCAATTTGACCTTCTATTTTTTTTAATATATGTACTATTTCTGGAGTATTTTTGCATTTTATATTTTCAATTATTGTTTCTGCTTCAGATCGTAACGCAAGATCTTTCTCGCATCTTTTTCTAGCCATCAAATTAAAGAGCGTGGTATTATTACTCGGCAATTGTTTTATTTTATCCTCAACTGTATTTTTATCATATAGATCAGGTTGTATCAGAACAGCCTGCGACTTGTATATTTCCACCACGAAACTTTTCCACTTCTCTAATTCTTTTTTTGCAGAATATGGGTCCCGCCAGTCATATTCAGAAGAGTTTAATTTGATTTCTTGTAGTTTTGTTTGTATTTTAACTATTCGTTCTGCTAGTGCTCGTAAAAACGCATTTATTTCTGAAACAGGTCGTTGATTTATCTCAGATTGTAGCTTATCTGCTTGTGCTCTAAATTCTAGATCCTCTTGACAAATGGTAAGATTTTTTTTTAAGAGATTCTTTGTACGCTCACTTCTATCGAAAAACGATCCCCAGTGGTCATCGATCCAACTGATCGTTTGTTCAACGGTGCTTTGTTCGTATAAAAAGGGGAATTCTGCTATGTTTTTTTTCCGCTTTTCCAACATTTCAATACTCTTTAATTCAGATAGTAAACTTTTCTTGCATCTCATCCAAAAACTAATCTGTTGTTCCAGTGCGTTATCTCCAAAATTTTTTGTCTTTAATTCATTGATACGCTGTTCTGCTATATTTGCATATTCAGCAAGCTTTTCTTTCGATAGATAACTAAGCTCTTTCTGTACATAATTTTTCATAGATAAACGTTGAGATTGTTCTTTTATTAGCTTAGATTGAGCATCCTTCCATTTATTTAGGAGACTTTTTACAGTCTGATTTTTATTTAAAGAGCCATTTAACATTGATATTTGTAAGCTAGCTTCCTTTAATTTTACGTTGATTTCATCATCCGAAAAGCAAATCACATTTTCTGACAGTTTATTAACTGCTACTGCTTCTTCGCGCCAAGCTTTTTCCCGTTGCCGTTTATTTAATTCGTTTTCGATCTTTCTCTTCGTATCTTTCCATAAATGACTTTTATTCTCAATTAATTCATTTTCGTTATAATAACTGTAATAATCTATGTAATCTTTCGATAGCTTTAACAGCTTAGCTAATTCAGAAGCAGGGATTGAAGACCGATTTTCAGAAAATTGATTTAAGTCTGCTAAACTTTGTTGCTCAACTTTGCGATGAAGTACTTCAAGCTGTTGTGTTAGTTGAGAAAACTCATTAGTAACAGTTGTAACCATCTTTTGATCTTTTAAATGAGGGAATCGTTCACTTAAGATAGTTAATTTAAATTTTACACTAGTTGTTAATTGCAGAAGTTCAACTGGCGAAACATCTTGACTTAAAAAATGACTATCAATGATTGAAGGTTCTTGCTCAATTTCTGGTCCCAACAAAGTATAGGGTTTCTCCTGTGGGAGGACGTGTAACTGATGGTCGTGATCAAAAGTGAATACTCGTCCGTTTAGTCCTGAATCATTCTGTAGATTGTAAAAACCATCCTCTAGCTCATGAGGAATAAGTAGTTGGGTGTTTTGATTATGCCGAACCAATATTACAGCCACTTCTTCTATCCAAGCATCTAGCCCATCAAAGAAATCGTCACATAAAAGATGTTCAAATTTTGTACTAACTTGCTGAAACTCTTTTCCTAATGTCAGACCATTTTCCTCAAAAGGAACATACAGCGAAAAATTCTTAAGAAAGTCTTGACGAACGTAGGGATTATCTAACACCAAACTATGGTCATATATAAAATTCTCAATCATATTTTTATAATCGTTTATATTTTCCGCTTCTTTTAAATTCAAGCTGGATTCTGGATCATAGAAAAGTGTGGTTTTACCATTAGAAAGAATATTTTCAAGTGACGTTTTTTCTTTCCACGGCAAATTAAGTGAACATTCTCCTTGACGATTGAACACACTCATTCGTTCTTTTAACTCTTCTCGTGCAAGATATAACTGATGTACGGGCATTTCATCGTTAGGAGTATACGCTTTTATTTTAGGATCATAATAACAAAGTAGTTGGACATCAGGAGTTCGTTTAACTACTTCTAAAGCTATTTTCCCCATTTTATCCGTTATTGCTTTTTCTAAACTATCTTTAGACAAATTATGAACGCTGAGACTTCCCTGATCCCACATACTATTGAAAGAAAAATCTTCAGAATTTCGTGTCACCTCTTGAATGGCGTTCCACAAACGTTTTTCTTTTGCAGCTGGAGGTAAATGATCCAAAAAATTCCTGAAAAATTGTTGTCTACGGGTATGATCCATTAGTTTGTCTTGATTGGCAAATAGCACCTCTGCTAAATCCTTCGAATAATCATTTGTGGATTCCACCACCTCAAAGTCACCTTTAATCACTGTTTTTTCAGACTGATAAATCCATCCTATCATGCGCTTCAACTCCTATATTTTATTTATGTCACGAATGCTTCTGTAAGAAGTAGTATCAAAAAATAAATTCAGCTACAAAACTTCCTATTGTCCCATTTTACTTAGAAAATGAAACTAGTTTCTTCCTTCTTTTTCAAAAAATAAAATAACTGGTACGATTCATAAATGGACAAATCATACCAGTTATTTATTATTTAATGTTCTTAAATATTCATCCCAGACTACTCTGCTCTTCATTAGCCTTCGTAGAGAATTCCTGCTTTTATCAACTGTTGCTTAATCGTTCTCAACACATTAGTATCTGGATAACGGATGGTATGCAGATGAATCCCATCGGTCAGCTCAGATAACAACGTAGCATTACTTTTTTTATAGCGTTTCATAAACAATTCAATTTCTTGAGTTGTTTGGATATGAAGCATGCCTGTCAACTCACCATATAAGGGATGTTCTACAATGACATCTAAAACTTCGCCACCAGCTTCAACGATCAAGCGCAACTCTTCTTCTGTTTGCTCACGACCATGTTGGACAGCAATCTTGCTCACTAAGCCGTTCTGTGTTTCATTGGTTTCAAGAACGTAACCTCTTGCCGTTGCAATAATAGCCGCGCCTGATGCTCTTAACAATGCAATGTCTCCGACGATAATTTGACGGCTCACTTGAAACCGTGAAGCGAATTTGCTGGCACTGACCGGTTTTTCTTCATTTGCCAGGGTATGCAGGATTTCTTTACGCCGTGCTTCTCCATCAATCATCCACTTTCTCCCCATTTAATTCATTTTGATAGTCACGAGAATGTTTCATCAGATCGATATATGTCGCTGTGATCGTTTCTTTATATTTCGTATTTTCTAACCGACTAGCGATTTTTTCTAATACTTCTTGCTCCCTTTTTTCGTCATAGACTGCTTTTTTCGATGCTTGTTTGGTTTCGCCAATTTTCGTTACCGTGTCCATACGTTTTTCTAGTAATTTGACGATTTGTTGATCAATCTGATCGATTGTTTGACGTAAGTCTTCAAGTTTTTCTGGTTGTTGATCTTCTAATATTTTTTTGATTACTCGAGCAGGATTACCTGCAATCACTACATTATCAGGAAAAGATTTAGTTACAACAGAACCCGCTCCAACTACGACATTGTTTCCTAACGTAACACCTGGCGTAATGATCACACCACCACCAAGCCAGACATTATGACCAATTTTGATTGGTTTCGCATATTCTAAGCCACTATTTCTTTTCACTGGATGAAGTGGATGAGTGGCTGTATAAAGTTGAACATTTGGCGCAAACATGCAATTGTCGCCGATTTCGATCGTACTTACATCTAAAAATGTACAGTTGTAGTTCGCATAGAAGTTTTCACCTACACGAATATTGTAACCATAATCAAAATTGATCGTTGGCTCCATGTAGATTTTTTCTCCCGTTTTTCCAAAGGTTTCTTTTAGTAATTGAGAACGTAGCTCTGCTGTTTCTGCTTGGTTGATGATCGTACTTTGGCTTCTTGCGTATTGACGATCCGCTACTAATTCCGGATCATTAGCAAAATATAATTCGCCAGCAATCATTTTTTCTTTTTCTGTTCTAATGGTCATAATTTGCTCCTTTTGATAATTTTTCAAATACTATAGCACCGTCCGTTTGCAGAAAATCATATTCTTGGTCTAACTGGATTGGCTCTTGGTTGATTACTAAGATTTGAGACTTCGTATTACGAAATTGGATTAAGTCACAAAACGGGTGTACTTGAAAACTCGTTCCGACGATGACGATCAACTCTGCTTGTTGAACAGCCGATGTTGCTCGCTCTATGACTTCATCATTAAATCCTTCCCCATACAACACGATATCTGGTCGAATTTGTCCCCCACATGTTGCATGTTGATCTGTTTGTAAATAGGTTTCCCAAGAAACGGTGTTCCCACATTTCCTACAATAGCAATGATAAAGATTTCCGTGAAAATTCACAAGTTTTGGACTTCCCGCTTTTTCATGTAATCCATCGATATTTTGGGAAACTACCCAAACTTGCTTTTTTGAGGCTAACTTTGCCATTTCTAAGTGAATAATATTTGGTCTTGCTGTTGGATGATAGATTTTTTTCACAAATGAATAAAATTTTTGTGGCTCATTGTTCATTGCTTCATGACTTAGAAGGTATTCGGGTTGTTCCAATCCATGATAGATTCCTTTTAACGATCGATAGTCGGGAATACCAGAAGGCGTTGATACCCCAGCGCCAGTTAGGAAAGTGATTTTTGAACTAGTGGCTATTGTTGCTACCGCTTCTTCAACGGTTACTTTTTTCATTTCCTTTCACCTCTCTCTTATTATACATCTATCTTTCGTTTATTGATTGATCGTACTTTTTATTCAAACGATTTCATTTTTTGAGAAACATCTCACAATATAGACTGACAAACCAATGAAAACGTGCTACAATACTGCTAGATTCTTCGGTATGATCATCACTATTGCTATCTAATAGTACGATAAACCAAGCATATAGAACAAAAGTGAGGTGAGTTGGTATGGTACCATCCATTATTTACTGGGGCGTGATTTTAGCTTGTATCGCCTGGTTAGCATTAAGTATTTATTTTTCAATTTTTTACCTTGCTCGTAAAGAAAATGGAAATCTTTGGGCATTTGCATTTTTCAATGTACTTGCTGCGATCGTTTTAGCGATTACCTTAGTTATTTTCCGAACATGGGGTTGGGGAATCACTCAATATTCAAGTCTGATTTATCTAATATTGGCTATTTATGGCGTAACGATTATTCTTCAAGCAATCTTAGGTCGTGAAAAAAAAGTAGTTAGTAAAACAGCATAATAAACAGAAAGCCAGGATCGAAAATGATTGATCGGGTCAGCTATTGCTAAGCAGCTCATCTTTTCGACTGCTTTACTTTATATTTATATAATGAGTAGGAATTAGGACACTTAAATAGATTCGTGTCCTAATTTTTATTTATTTAATGAATAATTATTCTTTTACAACTCTCGCTCTTTTTGAATATCATTTTTCTTATTTTTTGTATAATTATAGAAATTTTCTATAGCTATCAATACTTCACAAGAAAACTTCTGTTATAGATTGACAAAGTGCTTTGTCTATCGTAAACTATTTTTTGTATAAATAACTGAATACGAGATACCTCAATCAATGAGGTAGAGGTCGCGAGAATCATTAACCCTGTGGAGTGAAGCAAACACCGTGAAGCAGGACTAGGGAAGATCGCCGAAATGTACTCTTCTTTGCTTGAAGTTTACGTTGGGACACAAGTTAAGAGCTTGTGGACTGTCTTAGCAGTGATGCTAAGTTGCGCTATGTTTTGTGAGAGGTTTATCACTTTTGTGAAATGTTAGCGACCCTTTTATATTCTTGAAGCGGTCGTTTTTTATTTCTCCTGATAAGCTACTGCAACGCATTTGTTTAACCGCTCGTAAAAAAATTATGCGTAAACAGTTAATTTGATAAGTACGTCTATCTGACAGTAAAATTAAGTTAGCTGAAGCGGAACTTCGCCCGTTTCATTCCTGATGAAATCGTCGAGCCGTATGTGTAAAAAGAAAAGGAGAAAGATTATGAAAAAAAGTTCAGTTACACTTACCCTATTGATGGCATTTATTTTTTCATTCTTCACTGTAGGAAGTTTCGTGAATGCCGATGAGAAAACACCAACAGATGAGTTCCGTGTAGGTATGGAAGCGGGGTATGCCCCTTTCAACTGGTCACAGCAAACAGATGCCAACAACGCTGTACCGATCCAAGGTCAAAAAAGCTATGCTGGTGGTTATGACGTCCAAATTGCCAAAAAAGTTGCGGATGGATTAGGGAAAAAATTAGTCATCATGCAAACCAAATGGGATGGATTAGCCCCTGCGTTACAATCTGGCAAAATCGATGCGATCATTGCTGGGATGAGCCCCACAGCAGAACGTAAAAAAGAAATTGATTTTACCGATCCTTATTATGAATCACAACTTGTTGTAGTCGTCAAAAAAGATAGTAAATATGCCAATGCAAAAAGTTTGGCGGATCTATCAAATGCTAAGATTACTGCTCAATTGAATACTTTCCATTATAATGTCATCGATCAAATTCCTGATGTGCAAAAGCAACAAGCAATGGATAACTTCTCTGCGATGCGTACCGCTCTTGCTTCAGGTATGATTGATGGTTATGTCAGCGAACGACCTGAAGGGGTAACAGCAACTAGCGTCAATAAAGATTTAAAAATGTTAGAATTTACTGGTCAGAATGGTTTTCAAACAAATCCTGAAGATGTCCAAATCGCTATTGGAATGCGTAAAGGTGACCCAGATATCCAAAAAGTTAACCAAATTCTTAGCGGTATCTCTCAAAAAGAACGTACAGAAATTATGGATCAAGCAATCAAAGATCAACCCGCTTCAACAAATACAGAGGGAGAAAAAGCTGGTTTGTTCACTGATTTCAAAACGATTTGGGATCAATATGGGAATATGTTCCTTCGTGGTGCAGGACTTACGTTATTTATTGCATTGATTGGGACAGTTATTGGAACTACCTTAGGCTTGTTGATCGGTGTTTTCCGTTCTATTCCTGAGTCTGACAATGCCGTGACACGTTTCTTCCAAAAGTTAGCAAATTTACTACTATCGATTTATATTGAAATATTCCGTGGAACACCAATGATGGTTCAAGCTATGGTCGTCTTTTACGGATTAGCATTAGCCTTTGGAATCTCCCTTGATCGTACAATTGCTGCCTTATTCATTGTATCGATCAATACTGGGGCTTATATGACTGAAATCGTCCGTGGTGGTATTTTCGCTGTCGATGAAGGACAATTTGAAGCAGCGCAAGCAATTGGTATGACACATGGACAAACAATGCGAAAAGTAGTTGTTCCTCAGGTCTTACGTAACATCTTACCTGCGACCGGGAATGAATTTGTTATCAATATCAAAGATACAGCAGTCTTAAGTGTTATTGGTGTAGCTGATCTATTCTTCCAAGGGAACTCTGCTGCAGGAGCAAACTTCCAATTCTTCCAAACATTTACAATCGTAGGTATCATTTACTTGGTTATGACCTTTACGATTACCAGAATCTTGCGTGTAGTGGAGAAAAAAATCGATGGTCCTTCAGCCTATACAAAAATTGAAGAAGTTGACAACGCCAACTTGCAGGAATAAGGAGGAAGAATCATGAGTGAAGAAATCATTAAAATCAATCATTTAAGAAAAAGCTTCGGTGAAAATGAAGTATTAAAAGACATCAGCATGGATATCCATAAAGGTGAAGTTGTAACCATCATTGGTTCTTCTGGCTCTGGTAAATCAACTTTCTTACGCTGCATCAACCTTTTAGAAAAACCTACTGGTGGCGAAATTATGTATAATGGTGAAAATATTCTTGCGCCAAAATATAACTTGCCTAAATATCGAACAAATGTCGGAATGGTATTCCAATCGTTCAATCTTTTCAATAACATGAATGTCTTAGAAAACTGTATGTCTGGTCAGACGACTGTCTTAAAAAGAAACAAAGACGAAGCTCGTAAAGTCGCTCTTGAAAATCTAGAAAAAGTTGGAATGGAACGTTATATTGAAGCCAAACCTTCTCAATTATCAGGTGGTCAAAAACAACGTGTGGCAATCGCTAGAGCCCTCTCAATGGATCCAGATGTAATGTTATTTGATGAACCAACATCAGCACTTGATCCTGAGATGGTCGGAGAAGTATTGAATACCATTCAAGACCTAGCTCACACTGGTTTAACGATGATTATCGTGACACATGAAATGGAATTTGCAAAAGATGTTTCTGATCGTGTCATCTTCATGGATAAAGGTGTTGTTGCTGAAGAAGGAACCTCTGATGATATTTTTGTTCATCCAAAAGAAGAACGTACCAAAGAGTTTTTATCACGTATCTTAAAAAAATAGAAGAAAGCCTTTATCCGAAACGACAGGTTCGTTTTGATAAAGGCTTTTCCTTTTTTGGGAAATGATTCACTATTTTCTCATGTTTATCTGCAATTTATTTGAACATCATTCATTAATTCATCAGTCGATCAATCCTCTCTTCTTAGATTGATTGGTCTGATTGCATTTGTTTGAAAATGAATTTTTGAATATTTTCTGAATTAAGTTGTAATTTTTAGAAAATTCTATTAATATAGAAATTATCAAATTTTTTAGTTAGGATGATTAAACAATGGTTGAAGAGCAACAAGAACTACAGCGTGGACTTAAGAATAGACACGTTCAATTGATTTCGATCGGTGGTGCGATCGGAACAGGTCTTTTCTTAGGAGCAGGAAAAACGATTCAATTAGCTGGTCCCTCTATTTTACTGGCTTATCTTATTACCGGGTGCGTTTGCTTCTTTATTATGCGTGCCTTAGGTGAACTTTTATTATCTAATACAAATAATCATTCATTTCTTGATTTTGTTGCAGAATATCTTGGAAAAAAAGTTGCTTTCGTAACAGGTTGGACTTATTGGTTTTGTTGGGTTGCGATCGCCATGGCGGATTTGACAGCGATCGGGATGTATGTCCGTTACTGGGTTCCAGGAGTCCCACAATGGCTTCCTGAATTGATCGCTCTGATTTTACTGCTTGGTTTAAACATGGTGGCTGTTTCATTATTTGGTGAATTAGAATTTTGGTTTGCTTTGATCAAAGTCGTTTCCATTATTGCATTTATTATCGTTGGTATTTACATGATTCTTACCCATTACAAAACAAGTGCTGGACCTGCTAGTATCACCAATCTCTGGTCACATGGCGGCTTTTTCCCAACTGGTACGAAAGGATTCATTCTTTCCTTTCAGATGGTCACATTTGCCTTTACAGGAATCGAATTAGTCGGTTTGGTTGCTGGTGAGACCAAAAACCCTGAGAAAGTCTTACCCGAAGCTATCAATAATATTCCTATTCGAATCATTCTTTTTTACCTTGGTTCTTTGTTCGTTATCATGTCTATCTATCCTTGGAATAGCTTAGATGCGAACAACAGCCCATTTGTCGAAGTGTTTTCAGAAATTGGGATCACCGTAGCCGCTTCTTTGATTAATTTAGTCGTATTGAGTGCTGCGGCTTCTGCTTGTAACAGCGCGATCTACAGTACAGGACGTATGTTACGCTCTCTTTCACAAGAAGGTAGCGCGCCTAAAAAATTCCGTCAGTTGACTTCTCACCGTGTACCAGGAAATGCGTTAGTTTTTTCAACTATTGTGATTTTTATTTCCGTTATCCTAAATTATGTGATGCCTAGTGAAGTATTTACACTCGTCAGCAGTATTGCGACTACTTGCTTTTTATTTATCTGGGGAATACTCGTTTACACTCACTTAAAATATCGTAAAAGTATGTTAGGTAAAAAAGAGCATACGTTCAAAATGCCTTTTTATCCTTATAGTAATTTTCTTGTTTTTGCCTACATGATTTTCATTTGTCTAGTTTTATTTCTTGGCAAAGACACACGTATTGCCTTACTCTTAACTCCTGTTTGGTTTATTGGGTTATTGATCATTTATCGAATGAAATACGAGAAACAATCACTTTGAAATACAGACAACAATCCATACTAAAAAAAAATAGATTGATAAAAGTATGTTAGGACTCTCTTTTTTATAAGCCGCAAAAAATCTTTAGAATATGAGATTGAGACAAAAGTGTTTCGCATCAAGAATAAGAAGGAATTTCCGAAGATGCCACTTTTGTCTCACCATTTATTCGGTTTTAGAGCTTCTAGAAGCGACTGAGGCAAGTTTTGGCTCAGCCTCCAGATTTTTTGGTCAATTACTTATAGAACATCTCCCCTTCAATTACTCTCTCACAGAACCACTCAGGATATAATGATTATTTCAACTCAAGATCAATACTTTATACTCATTATTTGATTAGAAAAACATTGCTAAACTACGTTATTTTTGTTACTTTAAAAAAGTATAAATAAGTAAAGGAGAAATCTATGACAAAAAAATTGACGTTCAAAGAAAGTATGTTTATCGGTTCAATGTTATTCGGTTTATTTTTTGGTGCTGGTAATTTGATTTTTCCCGTTCACATGGGACAAGAATCTGGCTCTGCCGTTTTCTGGGCCAATCTTGGCTTCTTAGTAACTGGGATCGGACTACCTTTTTTAGGTGTAATTGCCATCGGTGTTTCAAAAACATCAGGGGTTTATGAATTAGCAGAACGGATCGGCAAAAAATATGCTTTGGTTTTTACTGTTTTGCTTTACCTCGTCATCGGACCGTTTTTCGCCTTACCAAGATTAGCAACTACCTCTTTTGAAATTGGTTTAGCTCCATTTATCCAAGCCAAGCAACAACATGTATTTTTAGTTATTTTTAGTATTTTATTTTTCTTCACTGCTTGGTGGTTATCCAGACGGCCTACTAAAATCCTTGATTATGTAGGAAAATTCCTTAATCCTGCCTTTTTGATTTTACTAGGAATCTTGTTGGTACTTGCTTTTATTCATCCATTGGGTGCAATCGATCAAGCTACTGTCCAACCTAGTTATCAAGAACATGCTTTCTTTACTGGTTTTACTCAAGGATACAATACATTAGATGCACTTGCTGCCTTAGCATTTGGTATCCTTATTGTTACTACGATTCGCAATATGGGTGTAACAAAGCCTTCTGAGATTGCTAAGGATACGATCAAATCTGGTGCAATCAGTATCGTTTTGATGGGAATCATCTACACATTACTTGCTTATGTGGGAACAATGAGTCTCGGTGGATTTGCTTTAAGTTCAAATGGCGGGATCGCCTTAGCGCAAATCGCAGATCATTATTTAGGAACTTATGGCAGCATCTTGCTCGCTCTTATTGTGATCCTTGCTTGCTTAAAAACAGGGATTGGACTAATCACTGCTTTCGCAGAAACCTTTACCGATCTGTTTCCTAAAAGAAATTACATTGTATTTGTGACACTAGCTAGTGCACTTGCTTGTTTGGTCGCTACTGTGGGATTGACAAATATCATCCAAATTTCATTACCTGTCTTGATGTTTATTTATCCTTTAGCAATGACCTTGATCTTACTCGTTCTTGTGGGTCCATTGTTTAAACAACGTCCTGCTGTTTACCGCATGACCACTTATTTTACACTAATTGCTTCAATTTTAGACGGTTTAAATGCTTGCCCAGACGGAATCAAGCAAACCAGCTTTGTCAAAACGTTGTTAGACTTCGCAACGAATTATCTGCCATTCTTTAAATTAGGAATGGGTTGGATCGTCCCAGCATTGATTGGTTTAGTAATTGGCTTGATTTGGAGTATGGTTAAAAAAGAAACACCTGTTGTAGAGTAACGGCATCTAGAACGATCATTCTTCTAAAATAAGGAACGGTGTGCTATCATCACTTCTGTGAAATGAACAGAGCATATTTGAAGTAACTTTCCATTATTAGATTGCATCTAACAGTGGAAAAGTGCTTCAAATATGCTCTATTTATATATACAAGAAGGAACCTGTGTATTTTACTTCTATTTTCGGCTCTGAATTTTTTACTAAGTCATTAGAATCAACAGATAACTGACAAAATTACTTTTTGAATGAATCCATTGGATGTATTTAATTATTTAGTCAAATGGCTAGCAGAAATATATTTTCCTAAAAAAATTACCAACTTCCAAAAACTTTCGTCACAAAAAATTCACAACTCCTGAGTAATATATAAGCATACCAACAAACAACCCTAACAACACTTTTTCATTTTTAACTCCTTATCCTGCTAGCTCCCCGGCTAGCAGGACTTTTTTATTGAACTAGAAATGGCTGAGACAAACCTGAAAAATAGTTTTGTCTCAACCATTTTGTGTTTTAGTTTATCTATAACCAACTAGCCAGCTTTTGTCATTCCTGGTAGTCTTACCAATTTTTCAAAGTATCATTCTTGGTTTTCGTTTTATTGTATCAAAAAAACTGCCAATTCATCCAAGTAGGATTATGAAAACCTGTAAAGTAATAGAGGCAGAAATAAATTACCCAAACACTGCCAACTAAGACATCGATTCGTTTTCCAACTTTAGATTTTACTGATTCTCCCAAGCCAACAAACACCATCATCAGACCAATCAAAAATAAATTTAATGCGTTTGTATAATAGTTATCCAAATCTGGAAATAGGACGAACACTATATTTAAAGAAACAACGATTGCAGCTGCAGAAAGGAATAAAGAATCAAATATATTCCATCCGGCTATCTTCCAATTTTTGGTCATATAATTAATCAAACGATTCTTTGGCATCCATAACACCTCTCTATTGATTGATAAAATCCATCTATCCTCATGACTTAATTATGTACTGCTCTAATATTGATTTTAAGTTTTCTCTTCGCCAACATCATATGACAAAAAGCAAAAAGCGACGGAAAATGAAGAATCTATTCCATCGCTGTTTTTGCTTCTATTTAGATAACCGCTCTTGATCTCCTGCTGGAGAAAGACTGGTGATTTTTTCGATTTGATCAATTGGAACCATTCGTATTTGTTGTTCCTTGTTTTGTAGGCGAATCATGACTACTTCTTTTTCAACATTTTTTGTAGCTACCCAGCCTGAAATCGTTTCGTACTTATTACTTTTTCGATTGGCTCTTACTTGTAAAATCACTAAACTATGTTGAGTAGCTGCTTTTTGCAGCTCTAAAACAAACTTTCCTTGCAAACGTACATTCTCTGCTATTTTTTCAGTGTCATTTACAAAAGAATCAAAAAGCTGATACGACGTATGCGTGACTAACTTGGTCAATTTCTTCATTGGTGATACTGTTTCTTCGTTCATTGAATGCACTCCTCCTTTAGCTAAGAAAGTGTTACTTAATTAACTATATTCTACCTAAGATTTAACGAAATAACAAGAATATTATCTATACTGAGCAACAAAAAGAAAGCGTTACCTATATAAATATATCGTTATTTTATTTATCTTTTTTCCATTCTTGCATCCAATACTTGAGCCCTTCAGTCAATAATTGGTAAGTTTCGTCAAAGTTATCGGTATAGTATGGATCAGGAACATTTTGTGTTTCTTTTCCAGGAACCCGACTTAAAAATAAATGGATCTTATGTTGTGCGTCGGTCGGTGCCATCCGTTGTAAATCCTCTACGTTAGATTGATCCATGCCAATGATCCAATCAAATCGTTGAAAATCTTCTTCTGTGATTTGGCGTGCAATCATTTGACTCGTATCCACGTTCTCATTTTCTAAAATTTTCTTTGTTCCTTTATGAGGTGAACGCCCCACTTCATAAGTGCTTGTCGCTGCAGAATCAATCAAAAATCGATCAGATTGTCCGTCTTCAGCTACCATTTTCTTCAACAAACCTTCTGCCATTGGTGAACGGCAAATATTTCCTAGACATACAAATAAAACTTTCGTCATGTTTGCTCTCCTTCTAATCATTTGTTTCCAGCTCTTCTTTTGCATACAACCGATAGGAATATAATTCTGTATCTTTGGCTAAGCGGAACAATTGGACGGCGATTTCTAGAGGCGTCTCTTCGTAATCATGTGTAATCCAATTGATTAGAACCCCACTACATCCATAAGAAAAAAAWCGAGCATAAAACAATTTGTCCGCTTTTGATAACTGCTTTTCTTCATCCATTTGATCAAAAATCTTAATAAATGATTGCTGGATAACAGCAGTAAACTCTTTTTGTAGTATTTCTTGGTCAGAGGTAACAGTGTTCGCATAAAATTCTTTTTGTGTAGCAATTGCCTTCAACATTTTTAATGCTTGCTCTTCCCAGTTGTCTAAAGAAAGAGAATGAGGATCTAAATAGCATAAACAATCTTCGTAATACACCCATCGCAACAAATCGTATTTATCTGTAAAATGGTAGTAAAATGTTTGGCGATTGATGCCTGCCTCATGGGCGATTTTCTGTACACTGATCTTTTGAAAAGACTGCTTTTGACATAAATCAATCAATACGTTTTTAATCAATTGCTTAGTATGCGGTGTATCGCCCATCTCATCATCTCCTATCTTCTTTACAAAGACTTCTAGTTCTACGATTTTCTTGAAAAAGTATTTATATGGACAGTCGATTCAAGTATCCTTTTTTATACTTGATAATCATATCCAAAATGTTCATAGGCATATGGTGTGGCGATCCTTCCACGAGGTGTCCGTTTCAAGAAACCTTTTTGGATCAAAAAAGGTTCATACATATCTTCAACAGTTTCTCTTTCTTCACCAATATTGACAGATAACGTACTCAATCCAACCGGTCCGCCACCATATAATTCAATCATCGTACGTAATAGTTTCTGATCGACATAATCCAAACCTGCCTGATCGACTTGTAACAACGTTAATGCTTGATTGGCAATGGTTTGATTGATCTTGCCATCTCCCTGTACTTGTGCAAAATCACGTACCCTTTTTAATAAGCGGTTAGCGATCCGTGGTGTTCCTCTTGAACGTCTAGCAATTTCCAGTGCACCTTCTTCAATGATCTCTGTTTGAAAAATATCAGCAGAACGAATCACGATTTCTCTTAAATCAGCTTCTTCATAATATTCCATATGAGAAATGATCCCAAATCGATCACGAAGTGGCGCTGAAAGCATACCTGCACGAGTTGTTGCGCCAATTAATGTAAAAGGTGGTAAAGGAAAATGAACAGGATGAGCAGTTGGTCCTTGTCCAACCATTATATCAACGTAAAAATCTTCCATGGCAGAATAAAGCATCTCTTCTGCTACACGAGGTAATCGATGAATTTCGTCAATAAATAAAACATCGCCAGCTTCTAACTCATTTAAAATAGCAACCAGATCTCCTGGTCGCTCGATTGCGGGACCACTAGTTGTTCGTATATTGACTGCCATTTCATTCGCAATCACCATTGCCATTGTCGTTTTCCCTAATCCCGGCGGACCATATAACAAAACGTGATCCAACGGCTCTTCCCTGTGACGGGCAGCTTCAATATATATTTTGAGTTCCTGTTTCACTTTCTTTTGACCAATATATTGGGAAAGTAACCGTGGGCGGAGGGTCTTCTCTAAACTTAATTCATTCTCGCCCGTTTCAGGGGATAATAACTGTTCATCGGTCATCATTTTCCCTCCTTATTTTTTCATCATTAATTTTAAAGCTTGGCGTAAGTATTCATCTGTTGTGAGATTTTCTACTTCTTTTAGTTGTTTCTCGACCCGCTTGACCTCTTTATCACTATATCCAAGTGCTGATAAAGCTTCCATTGCTTCTGATAATGCCGTCGCATCTTGTGCTGTACTTTCATCAAATAAATTGAAGGGCGTATCGATACTTAATTCGCCAAATTTTCCTTTTAAATCTAAAATCATTTGTTGAGCTGTTTTTTTACCCACACCAGGGAATTTGGTCAGATAAGTCACATCCCCTGTTTCAACCGCTTGAATCAATCCTGAATGATCATCACTAGCCATAATCGCTAAGGCACTTTTTGGTCCAATTCCTGAAACACTAACTAACCTTAAAAATAATTGCTTTTCTTCTAAAGAATCAAATCCGTACAGAAGATGTGCATCTTCTCGAATGACCTGATGGACGTAAAGTTTGATTTCTTTGTTTAGCTTACTACTATAACGATAGGGATTGCCTAATGCAATTTGATAACCGATCCCATTTGTTTCGATTACTAAATAATAAGGATTGATAAAGGTTACTACACCTGTAAAATATTCATACATCTGTTATCCTCTTTCTTTCACACACATATGTTCGCATATTTTCTTCCATTGTAGCATACTTTTTCTTTTGAAAAAAGAGAACAGAAGATCGAGCTACGCTTCTCCTTTTTAACGTAAGTTTATCAAGGTTTTTAGGATAAACATTTTTTGCAAGAGATTTTAATTTGAACGATCAGAGTTTCAGCACTTTCCTCAAAACAAAGGATCAATATTCAGGAAACAACGCTTCAATAAAGATAAATAAGAAAAAACCTTGAAACAATCAAAAATTGTCTCAAGATTTTTTACCCAAAAATAAAGCTCTTCCTTATTCAACTTGTGATAGATATTCTCCATATCCTTGTTCTTCCATTTCTTCATATGGAATAAACTTTAAAGCCGCAGAATTGATGCAATAACGTAGTCCGCCTTTTTCAGCAGGACCATCATTGAATACATGCCCTAAATGAGAATCTGCTTGACTGCTTCGCACTTCCACTCGGTGCATACCATGAGAAAAGTCGGCCTTTTCTTTAATATCTTTTCTAGTGATTGGTTTACTGAACGCCGGCCAGCCACATCCCGCATCGTATTTTTCGGCTGAGCTAAACAATGGCTCCCCACTGACAATATCGACATAGATCCCTTTTTCATAGAAATCATCATATTTCCCACTAAATGGTCTTTCTGTTGCGTTTTCTTGCGTCACAGCATATGAAATTGGAGATAATTCCTCTTTTAAATCACGCTCATTTTTCTTGAAATCGTCCACTAAAAACGCCTCCTTTTTCTTTTAATCATAACGACAAAAGTATCAGAAGCAAACATTCTGCTCATAGTAATAATTGCTTAGACTTTACGACGTCTAGCAAACTCGACGAAACGAAATTTATCTAAACGGTGAATTGATTCTGTATACTCGAAACACCTTGTATCTTCGAGGTGAACCAGTCCTCTTACTACCACGACATAGCGATCTCCATGTAGATCCATCATCTCTTCGATTTCAGGAGTTACTTCTTCAACGGTAATTTCTTTCTGGGCGTAAGCAATCGTTAGTTGCAATTCATTTTCAAAGTATTCGTAGATCGAGCCAGCAGCTTGTGTTGCTGTTAAAGTTGGTACCACATTTTTTAATAAATAATCACGATCTAATATGACCACTTCTCCATTGATTTTCCTTTGACGAATCAAATGCCAAACCGGCGTTTTTTTCTTCCAGCCTGTTATTTCACTCAATGATTGGTCCACTTCTGTTTCTTCGATTAATTGAACGATGGTTTCACTTGGGATTCGTTGTGTTTCCTGTAATTCTTTGTAGCTTGTTAATCCTGCAATTGGAAAATCAAATCGATTGCGGTCTAAAACAATCGAACCCTTTCCTTGTTTCTTTTGGATATAACCTTCAGTCGTTAACAAGTTAAGCGCTTTTCGAATTGTTTCTCGTGAAACACCATAAATTTGAATCAGCTGATTTTCACTAGGGAGCAAAGTATGCGGAGGATATTGTTGATCCAAAATTTTTTGCTCTAAATCTAAAAAAATTCCATTAAATTTATTCATTACATTTCCTCCACTTAATATTCAATTTCTTTTATTCGCATATAAACTATACTACAGCTTTTTTGTTATTTCAATCGCCCCCTCTTTTCACATATCCCTACACTAAGCCAAGTGTAACGATTACATTTTTTCATTTTTCGCTTGTAAAACGCTTGCAATAGTAGGAAGAAACAAGTATAGTATGGATAAGATAACTTGTGTATACAAGTTTAAAAAGAAAGGGGTTTATTCCTATGGCAAAGTACCAAGCAGATGCTGAGAAACTGTTAAAGGAAATTGGTGGAAAGGAAAATATTGCTGCAGTTAGTCATTGTGCCACTCGGATGCGCTTTGTCTTAAATGATCCAAAAAAAGCCAATGAAGAAGCAATCGAAGATATTCCTAGTGTGAAAGGGATGTTTACCAATGCTGGGCAATTCCAAGTCATTATTGGTAACGATGTTTCAACCTTTTACAACGACTTCGTTGCTGTATCAGGTGTTGAAGGCGTATCCAAGGAGCAAAGTAAAGTTGCTGCTAAACAAAATCTCCACCCTGTCCAACGAGCAATCGCTGTTTTGGCAGAAATTTTTACACCATTGATTCCAGCCATTATCGTAGGGGGACTGATTTTAGGTTTCCGGAACGTATTAGAAGGAATCCAATTTGAAAGTCTTGGTGGAACAATTGTTGAACACTCTCAATTTTGGAACGGCGTAAACGGCTTTTTATGGCTACCTGGCGAAGCAATTTTCCATTTCTTACCAGTTGGTATCACTTGGAGTATCGCGAAAAAAATGGGCACTACACAAATATTAGGAATTGTTTTAGGGATTACGTTAGTTTCACCGCAATTATTAAATGCCTATAGTGTCGCATCAACAGCTGCGGCTGATATTCCATTTTGGGATTTTGGTTTTGCTCAAGTTGATATGATTGGTTATCAGGCACAAGTCATTCCAGCGATGCTTGCTGGATTTATGTTAGCTTATCTTGAAATTTTCTTCCGTAAATATATTCCACAGTCGATTTCTATGATATTTGTTCCATTGTTCTCTCTACTCCCAACAGTCTTAGCTGCCCATGTCATCTTAGGGCCTGTGGGTTGGACAATCGGTAGTTGGATCTCAAATATTGTTAATACTGGCTTGACTTCTTCAATCAGTTGGTTATTTAGTGCCGTCTTTGGTTTCTTATATGCACCTTTAGTAATCACCGGCTTACACCATATGACGAATGCAATTGATATGCAATTGATTGCCGATTTCGGCTCTACGAATCTTTGGCCAATGATTGCTTTATCAAATATCGCACAAGGTTCGGCAGTTCTTGCGATCATCTTCTTACATCGCGGAAATAAAAAAGAAGAACAAATCTCGATTCCAGCAATGATTTCTTGTTATCTAGGGGTAACTGAACCTGCAATGTTTGGGATTAATCTAAAATATGTTTACCCATTTGTTGCCGCAATGGTTGGTTCAGGTTTAGCTGGAATGTTTGCCAACTTGATGAATGTACGTGCTAATGCAATTGGTGTTGGTGGACTACCTGGTATTCTAGCCATCCAAGCAGAAACTTGGGTTCCGTTCATCATTTCTATGATCATTGCAGTTATTGTTCCATTTGGTTTAACCGTAATCTTCAGACGTCAAGGGATCTTAAATAAAATCGATCCTGCTGTACCCGTAGAAGACACAACTGGCTTACAACTACAAACAGCTGATGGAAACAACGTTTCACCACAAAAATTTGAAGCTGCCAATGCAACAGCAGTTTCTACTCCGACAGAAGAGTTATTCGCTGTAGCAGATGGACAAATCAAGGAAATCACCGAAGTAGCAGATCCTGTTTTTGCTCAAAAAATGATGGGTGAAGGTTATGCTGTACTACCTTCCAACGAAAAAGTTTATGCTCCAGTCGCTGGTAAAGTAACAAATATTTTTGATACACAACATGCGATTGGTCTTTTAACTAATGAAGGTCTGGAAGTTCTCGTTCATATGGGTCTAGATACTGTCGAATTGAATGGGCTGCCTTTTACGATCCATGTAAAAGAAGGCGATTCAGTTACGCCAAAAACACAACTAGCCGACATGGACCTCACAGCAATTGAGCAGGCTGGGAAGAAAACGGACATCTTAGTTGTATTAACAAATAATGAAAAAGTTGCTGCCTTAACATTAGATCAAACAGGTCTCGTTCGTCATAGCGAAAAAATTGGAAAAGCGCAACTAAAATAAAAAATACTACTATATGAAAAATAACCTGAAAAAATTCTTTTAGTGAATTTTTTCAGGTTATTTTTCACTCTTTAAGCGTTGGTACTTTCATCAACACTTTAGTCAGTTTGATCGTCACTATGCTTAAAAACGACAAAAAGAAATAGCCGTCACTTTAACCGAAGTCTGGCTATTTCTCTTTGAAATATCTGATTAAACGGTCACCGTCTTTCGCGGTGCTGTCCAGGGGAGTTGTTAGCGCAACCCCTCTTTCATTTTCATTATACCAATTACTTCAGGTATTTACAACTTTCGCAAAGATAGAATTCCTCTTAAAAACCTTAACTAAAAATAACACTTTTATGTTTTAAAAAACACGTTTCTCGTGGCGATAATATGCTACAATAAATTCGACAGTAAAGTGGATCGACGGTGGCAACTTCTCACAAAGGTGGTGGTGCTTATGGGAATAAGTACTAAAATCTATGAAAGGAGTTCACTTTTTGTCCGCATATGAGATCGTTCAAACCATACTTGGCTTTGGTACGTTCACCATCGCTTTAGTCAGTTTGATCGTCACTATGCTTAAAAACGACAAAAAGAAATAGCCGTCACTTTAGCGAGTATAGCTATTTCTTTTTGAACTATTAAACTAATTCGCCACCGTCTTTCGCGGTGCTGTCTAGAGGAGTTGTTGACGCAACTCCTCTTTCGTTTTCATTATACCAATTACTTCAGGTATTTACAACTTTCGCAAAGATAGAATCCCTCTTAAAAAACCCTAAATAAAAATAACATTTTTATGTTTTAAAAAACACATTTCTCGTGGCGATAATATGCTACAATAAACTCGACAGTAAAGTGGATCGACGGTGGCAACTTCTCACAAAGGTGGTGGTGCTTATGGGAATAAGTACTAAAAACTATGAAAGGAGTTCACTTTTTGTCCGCATATGAGATCGTTCAAACCATGCTTGGCTTTGGTACTTTCACCATCGCTTTAGTCAGTTTGATCGTTACTATGCTTAAAAACGACAAAAAATAGCCGTCACTTTAGCAGGAGACTGGCTATTTTTTGTAAAATAAAAATTCGCCACCGTCTTTTGCGGTGCTGTCCAGGGGAGTTGTTGGACGCAACTCCTCTTTCGTTTTCATTATACCAATTACTTCAGGTATTTACAACTTTCGCAAAGATAGAATCCCTCTTAAAAAACCCTAAATAAAAATAACATTTTTATGTTTTAAAAAACACATTTCTCGTGGCGATAATATGCTACAATAAACTCGACAGTAAAGTGGATCGACGGTGGCAACTTCTCACAAAGGTGGTGGTGCTTATGGGAATAAGTACTAAAATCTATGAAAGGAGTTCGCTTTTTGTCCGCATATGAGATCGTTCAAACGATGCTTGGCTTTGGTACTTTCACCATCGCTTTAGTCAGTTTGATCGTCACTATGCTTAAAAACGACAAAGAATAGCCGTCACTTTAGCGGGAGACTGGCTATTCTTATTCTTTGTCGAATATTTAAATTCAACCGCCACCGTCTTTCGCGGTGCTGTCTAGAGGAGTTGTTAGCGCAACTCCTCTTTCGTCTTGATTATACCAATCACTCATACACTTTGCAATTCTAAATATGACTGAAAGTAGTGGACACAAACTTGAACGTTCCTATCTCAATTTCTGATTTCCGTCAACTGCAGCTACATAAATTTTTTAAACCTTGGTAAACTGCACCGATTGGAAATCCAACAATACTGTAATAGTCGCCTTGGATCTCTTTAACAAATGCACCTGCAAAACTTTGAATACCATACGCACCTGCTTTATCCATATAATCACCGGTTGCTAAATAGGCTTCGATATCCTTAGTTGTCAAAGGATAAAAGGTCACCTTAGCTTGTGCTAAGATTTTTTCTTCTTGGTCACCTTTCGTCAGCACCACGGCTGTATATACTTCATGCGTTTTCCCACTAAGTTTTTGAAGGATAGCTTTTGCCTCTTGTTCATCCGCTGGTTTACCGATGATCTCATCATTGAAAACAACTGTCGTGTCACTTGCAATCACCAATACATCATTATCGTATTGATGTTTGACTACTTTTGCCTTTTCAGTTGCCATTCGCTCAACATAATTTTTAGGTTTTTCTTGAACAAAAGGTGTTTCATCGATATCAGCCGGATGAACATCAAATGCACTAACCAGTCGCCCTAATAATTCTTTTCTTCTAGGGGACTGCGAAGCTAACACAATTTTCATCTGTTTCTTCTCCTTTTCATGAGACTCATTAATGTGGATCTTGGATGCGTTTAAACATTCTTTCCATATCTGAATTAGTAAAATGGATCAACACAGGGCGTCCATGAGGACAATTAAAAGGATTTTCACATTGGGCTAAGTCCTTCAATAAAACCCTCGCCTGAGCTTCATTCAAATAATGATTTGCCTTGATTGAACGTTTACAGCTCATCATGATTGCTGTGGCTTCTCTAAATTTCTTCACGCTAACACTACCCGTTGTTAATAACATATCGATCATTTCTCGAATAATCGCTTCTTCCTCTCCAGATGGATACCAAGTAGGATGTGCTCTGACGATAAAACTATTTTGACCGAATTCTTCTAGATAAATACCTGCTTCTTCAAGCAATTGTTTTTTCTCTTTCAGTTTCAAAGCATCACTATTGGGATAATCTAATACAAACGGCACAAGTAGTTCTTGTAGATCGTTAGAAACTTCGCCAATTTTTTCTCGAAAATATTCATACTTGATTCGTTCTTGCGCTGCATGTTGATCAATAATGTATAAGCCATCCTGACTTTGAGCAAACAAGTACGTTCCATGCATTTGTCCAAAATATTCTAATTGTGGAAAGCGTTGTGTTACCTGCTCATTTTCTAATTTCTGAATCGCTTGATCTAATGAGCGCCCATTTTGACTTAAATCAAACTCTGGATGTAGCGCTAAATCCTCACGATAAACTGTTTCTGAAGAAGTTTCTTCTTCAGCTGTAGTTTCATGCTCGTTGGAAAAGTTTTCAACAGTGGATAACTCATTTTCACTCTTATCCACTGGTTTTTCTACATAGTTATCAACAATATCACCAGAGTTATCCACTGTTTTTCTTTTGCTTTCTGGATAACTAGTAGTTTCTTCAGAAAATACAGGAGAGTTTTCAACATTATCCACAGACTTATCAACAGATTCATGCACAAACTCGCTTTTTTCTTCCGCTACAAAAAATGTTCCGGTTGTTTGATCAAAATTCAAGCTTTGCGGTTTCTTAGGTTTCGCTTCTTCAAAAGCGTAAGATAAATCAATTTCGATTTGTTTCGCTTTTGGTTGATCAGCAACCTTTTTCTTGAATCGCAAGTTGTCAGCTGCACTGGGAATTAAGTTCTCCTGTACCAATGCTTTTTGAATCGCTTGAGTAATTAGCTCAGTTAATTCCTGTTCCTTCGATAAACGAACTTCTTGCTTTGTTGGATGGACGTTCACATCCACTAACAATGGATCCATTTTGATTTCCAGTACAGCGATTGGGAATCGCCCTACCATTAGTTTTGAACCATAGCCGGCTACAATTGCTTTATTCAAGGAAAAATTTTTAATAAAACGTCCATTAATGATGGTTGAAAGATAATTACGACTAGCACGAGTCACTTCAGGTAAAGAAATATAACCGAAGATTTCAAAATCTAAATCTTTCGCTTCAATCTTCAACATTTTCTTTGCTGTATTCAACCCATAGATTCCGGCAATCGTTTGTTTCAATTCGCCATTTCCTGAAGTTGCTAACATCTTATTCCCATCATGGACTAATCGAAAAGCAATTGCCGGGTGACTTAAGGCTAAGCGATTCACAATATCACCGATATTCGCTAATTCAGTATGCAACGTTTTGACATATTTTAAGCGTGCTGGTGTATTAAAGAAAAGATTGCTGACTGTGATTTTCGTTCCTTGCCTTAAAGGAGCTGGGCGGTGTTCCATTACCGCACCTCCCTTAAGCTCTAAATAGGTTCCTTGCGTTTCTTCTTGATTGGCTGTTTCTACCGTCATCTCTGAAACAGAAGCAATACTAGGCAATGCTTCTCCTCGAAACCCAAGCGTACGAATTCGGAAAAGGTCGTCACGATTGTGGATTTTACTTGTTGCATGACGTTTAAAGGCGTTCTCAACATCTTCTGTCAAAATACCTTCTCCATTATCAATCACTTGGATCGTTTTTAATCCTGCTTCTTCAACTAAAATATCGATTTGACTACTTCCTGCATCTATGGCATTTTCCACAAGTTCTTTGACTACCGAGGCTGGACGTTCGACAACTTCACCGGCTGCGATTTGATTGGCTAAGCGTTCTGATAATTCTTGGATTTTCGCCATCATTCTACGCCTTCTTCCTATATAGTATTTATAGTGAGCTTACTCTTCTTATTTATCGTTGATTTACAGCTGTTTTTTCAATTCATAGAGTTGATTCAATGCATCCATTGGTGTCATTTCTAACAGATTCATTTGTTTCAATGTAGAAATAACTGCTGTTTCGGCATCGCTTAATTCACTGAACAAGGACAGTTGTTGCGTTTCTTCTTGTTCTATCGATGCAGTATCAGTTACTGGTTGTGCTATTGCTTCAAGCGGCTCACTTGTAACAGCCACGGAATGATGGCTCACTTCTCCTGATTCTAATGTATGCAAAATATCTGCAGCTCTTGCTAATAAATTAGAAGGTAGCCCTGCAATTTTCGCTACATGGATCCCATAGCTTTTATCAGCTGGGCCATCCATCATCTTATGCAAAAATACTACTTCGCCGTCTTTTTCAACAGCTCCTACATGTACATTTTTTAATTGAGGTAATTCTTCCTCTAGAACTGTTAACTCATGGTAATGTGTAGAAAAGAGCGTTTTTGCTTGTACATGTTGATGGATATATTCAATGATCGCTTGAGCTAATGCCATTCCATCATAAGTCGCAGTTCCTCTACCTAATTCATCAAAAAGAATTAAGCTGTTTGATGTCGCATGCCGCAACGCTTGATTAGCTTCCATCATTTCCACCATGAACGTACTTTGTCCAGCAATCAAGTCATCACTTGCACCAATCCGAGTAAAAATCCGATCAAAAATTGGTAAGATCGCTTTTTGCGCAGGGACGAAGCACCCCATTTGAGCCATTAAAACAGTTAATGCTAACTGACGCATATACGTACTTTTCCCTGACATATTCGGTCCAGTTATCAATAAGATCATTTCGTCTTCAGCCATATCCACACTATTGGGAATATATTCTTGATGTCCTAATACTTTTTCAACGACTGGGTGCCGACCTTCTTGGATTAGTAATTGGTGTCGATCCGAGACCATCTCAGGACGAACATATTGGTATCGCTCACTGATCGTAGCAAAACTTTGCAGAACATCGGCTGTACTGATTGATTTTGCTAAAATTTGTAATGGTTTGATCGCTTTTTTGACTTCTTCTCTCACTGCTAAAAACAGCTGATATTCCAAATCAACAGACTTTTCTTCTGCTTCTAAAATTTGCGTCTCTAACTCTTTTAATTCTGGTGTGATAAAGCGCTCTGCATTGGCCAATGTTTGTTTACGTTCGTATTTTTCCAGTTCAACATTTGCCAGATTCGCTTTAGTGATTTCGATATAATAACCAAATACACGATTAAAGCCAACTTTTAAATTTTTGATCCCAGTCTGCTGACGTTCTCTTGCTTCTAACTCTGCTAGCCACTGCTTCCCATTAGTCATCGCAGAACGGTACGTATCTAACTGATCATTAAAACCATCTTTAATGATATTCCCCTCAGTAATTTGTAGGGGCGGGTCTTCTTGAATTGCTTGATCAATCAAATGAACCAGGTCATCCATCGGTTGCATTTCCTTCAATAAGTCAGTCCACTGACCTTGATCGATCCCTTCGATCAGTTGACGAATCAGCGGTACTTGTTCTAAAGAAGTCTTTAATTGAATCAAGTCACGCCCATTGACATTTCCAAAAGCCACTCTTCCTGCTAGGCGTTCTAAATCATAAACCTTCGTCAATGCACTTTGTAGATCAAGTCGTTCAAAATAGCTATTCAAAAGAGAAGCTACCATTTCTTGCCGTGACTTGATTTGATTGAGTTGAATCAGCGGACGGTCAAGCCATTGTTTCAGTAAACGCCCGCCCATAGCTGTTTTCGTTTCATCTAGCAACCATAAAAGCGTGCCGTGTTTTTTTCCTGTACGTATGGACTGGCTTAGTTCGAGGTTAAACTTAGAATAGTAATCCATTTTCAAATAGTGATCCGGTTGATACTCGATCGCTTTTTGGATATGCGCAAGACTTCTTTTTTGTGTCACTGCTAAATAAGTAAGTAATTTTCCGGTCACTTCTTTTTCAAGTGGATCGGATAGCTCACTGGTTAAGAAATTAAACTCTGCATTTTCTTCACTTGTTTCTTGTTTTGAGAAAACTAATCCTAATCGATTCTTTAATTGCTCAGCAAGTTTTTCACTAATTTCATTTCCTAAAACAAGTTCTTTTGTTTGCAAAGCCGTCGTTTCGTTCAGTACAGCTTCTTCATCAAACAAATGAGCAGTTTTTAACTCCCCTGTGCTTAAATCAGCATAGGCAAATCCAAATTCGTTGCCTTGGCTAACAATTGCTGTCAAAAAATTATTGTCTTTAGCAGATAGTCCCTTACTATCCATGACTGTTCCAGGTGTTACTAATTGAATCACTTCACGTTTAACCATCCCTTTGGTGGTCTTAGGATCTTCTACTTGTTCACAAATAGCCACTTTATAGCCTTTTTCAATTAAAATATCAATATAGCCTTGTGCTGCATGATGGGGTACCCCACACATTGGAATTGGTTCGTCTGCATTACGATTCCTGCTGGTTAATGTTAACTCTAAAATTTGAGACGCATTGATGGCATCTTCATAAAATAATTCATAAAAATCACCTAAACGATAGAACAAAAAAGCATCTTGGTATTGGGCCTTGATGCTTAAATATTGTTCCATCATTGGAGTATTCTTAGTTTTTTGAGGCATTGTCTTCCTCCTCTATCCAATTATTGATTTCATCTTGCAGCATTTTCGTCAAATGATGCAATAAATCATTTGCTTCAAGCAATTGTTTCCGATAAGCTACTACGATCGGATGTTGATCAAATTGTTTCGTCAATTGTTCAACCCGACCATTCGCTTCTTTTTCTGCTATTCTTTTTCCATAATAAGCATAGTTTGCTGCTTCTTTTTGTGCAGATTTGATATCTTCCGTTAACTTTTCTAAATAGGAACTAGTTTGTACTTTTCGCTCTAGTTCGTGGTAGCGGATGATCGTTTCATGTTCACTTAAAAGTTGAGCTAATTTATCCGCTTCTCGTTGAATATTCGGCTCTTTATGCAAAAGATGTCTCACTTTCTATTCTAAAAATGGACGGTCCTCGTTGATCTGGATTAATTGGATGGTTTTCGCTTTACCAGTTGCATCATCAAATTCCAGTAAACAGCCACTCAAAATACCTCGTCCTCGTTCAACGACTTCAAAACGTTTCGGCAAAGCTGTTAAAAATTTTTCGATAACTGGTTCTCGGCGCATACCTAAAATTCCGTCATAAGGACCTGTCATACCTACATCAGTTAAATAGGCAGTTCCCTGCGGTAGAATCCGAGCATCATTGGTTTGTACATGCGTATGGGTCCCAATGACCGCTGAGACTTTTCCATCTAAGAACCATCCCATGGCTTGTTTCTCACTTGTCGTTTCTCCATGAAAATCAACGAAAATGATTGGCGTTCTTTTTTTTGCTTCGGCGATCAAGCGATCCATCTTGCGGAATGGATCATCTAAGTCGACCATAAAAGAACGTGCTTGCATGTTGATTACAGCTAGTTCTACTTGATTGACTTTCACGAATACCATTCCTTGACCTGGCGTTCCTTCAGGAAAGTTTGCTGGACGAACGATTTTTTTTGCTTGATCGATAAATTCAAAAATATCTCGGTTGTCCCAAGTATGATTGCCCATCGTGACAACATCTACACCGTCTTGTAAAAACTTTTTATAAATTTTTTCAGTTATTCCTCTTCCAGAAGCTGCATTTTCTCCATTTACAATTGTGACCTGTGGTTGATATTTCTTTTTTAAACGAGGAAGATAGGTTGTAATCATATCTCTTCCCATTGAACCTACTACATCACCAATAAATAAAACCCGCACACGTTTTCCTCTTCTCTTTTAACATCATTCTATATTATAGTTGTTTTTTTGTAGAAAGAAAAGGGCAGAAAAATCCTCTGCGTAACCCTCATCTGAAACTACTAAAAAACTAGCTGAAGTCAGTCTCCAACTAGTTCTTTTTACTATCCTAGATTATACTTGTTTATTTAAATCATGGAAAGTTGCTTCAATGCTTTCCAAATTCCATCTTCATCATTTGTATCAGTAACCAACTTCGCTTCTGCTTGTACCTCTGGAACTGCATTTCCCATTGCAACACCAATGCCTGACATACGCAGCATCTCTCGGTCATTTTGGCCATCACCGAAACTAATGATATCTTCTTGCGCAATTCCGACTTGTTCTGCTAGGTGTAAAATCGTGGCTGCTTTTGAACCGTCATGTGGAACAACATCCACACTTTTTTCATGCCAACGAACAAATCGAATCTTATCGTAACTAGAAAAATGATGATCGTAATTCTGATCAAAAAATGCTAAAGCTTGATAGATATCTTGTTCTTCCACAAAGTACTGATCAAGTTCAGGTAAAACAGCGCCAAAAGAATGCATTGCCTCTTCCATCATTCCCACATGATTGGAAGAATAACGTTTGATATTATCTAGACTCACAAAAGCAGTATCGATATTTTTATCTTGTGCTTCTTTGACAAAATTGTCTAATTGTTCACGGTCAAGCAAATTTTTATAAACTTGTTCATGATCTAAAAATCCAGCAGCGCCATTACATAAGATATAATTTGTAAATGCTAGATCTCGGATAACCTCTTGCGCATGGAAACGACTACGCCCAGTAGCAATCGTTACCAAATGTCCTGCTTTACGTAACTTATCCAAGGCTTCTCTTGTGCTGTCTAATGCTTGTTTATTTGTGTCCAGTAGCGTCCCATCAATATCAAAAGCAAATAATTTACGTTTCATTTTTTTAGTCGACTCACTTTCTTATAAATACTTGCTTGCTTCTCTTCTTGTCAAAGCAGACCATTCTTTTGTCAATTGTTCTTTTACCCAAGAAACATTTGTCTTGCTGTAATCGCGCAATGCCCACCCAATCGCCTTTTGAATAAAAAATTCCTTTGAGGAGCGATCTTCAGTAATCACTCGATCCAACAACAGCTGATTGGTAGCTTCTTTAAATCCTAACTGTAACGTAATTGCTATTCGCCGAAGCCAAAAATCTTCTTTTTTTTCAAACAAAAGAGAAACCGTCTCTAATTGTTCCATATGAAGTTTACACCATGTAGCATAAACTTTCCGCCAAGCATCAATCGTATCCCACCATGCTTTTTCCGGTACCAATACAGACAATTCGACCAACTCATCCAATGATAAACGTTTGATGTTTTGTTGAATCAAATCAATCGCCAGGTACTGATACTCCCGTTCTTTTTTTCATAATAATAGAAAACAAGGAAAAAAAGGTCTGGAACATCAAGCACTTTGCTTTCACGCAAAAGTGTTTGTTGCAATTTCCAACGTTCTGGTTTGGGCACACCTGCAAATGAGAACTGATTTCTCATATACATTTCCATTGGATGTGCTTTTTCTTCATTTTTTTGAAAAACTAAAAGTTCCAAGACAGTCCTCCTTGAAAAATCAAGCCCGTATCTTAGGTGACAGCTGAAAAATCACTGTCACTACCTTTTAGTGGCTCTGTAGGTTGAAAATAGGCTGTGCTTACACAAGCATGATCCTTCATTTATTTCTTTTTAAGATTGGTACGTTTATTTTTCATGCTTTTAAAAGATACCCTCTTATTTTATAGAGTGAAACAAGGTTTGTAAAGCGTTTTTAAAGAGAAACGTACTTGACAGTTTCACCTTGTTTCCCTTATACTGGACCTTGTGTAAAATAATGCAGCGGAAAAATAATAATTTCGTCCCTAGTTCATTGCCCCGATTCGGGTTCAATTGCGTAACCGCGGCTGCAAAGGTGAAGATTGAAGAATGGACTACACGATTATGAATTTTTTATCGGATTATTTTACTCCAAAAACTAAATTTATTTTATTGGAGGAAATTTTAATGTCTCGTTATACAGGACCATCATGGAAAATTTCTCGTCGTCTAGGTATTTCATTATCAGGCACAGGAAAAGAATTAGCACGTCGCCCTTACGCTCCAGGTCAACATGGACCAAACAGCCGTGGCAAACAATCAGAATACGGTATGCAATTAACTGAAAAACAAAAACTACGTCACATGTACGGAATGAACGAACGTCAATTCCGTAACTTGTTCGTTAAAGCTAGCAAAATCAAAGAAGGTAAACACGGGGTTAACTTCATGATCTTACTAGAACAACGTTTAGACAATGTTGTTTATCGTCTAGGTCTTGCAACTACTCGTCGTCAAGCTCGCCAATTAGTTAACCATGGTCATGTGATGGTTGATGGCAAACGCGTTGATATCCCTTCATACCACGTTGAAGTTGGTCAAGTGATCTCAGTTCGTGAAAAATCACAAAACATGACAACAATCAAAGAAGCTGTTGAAGCAACTGTTGGTCGTCCAGCATTCGTAAGCTTCGATGCTGAAAAATTGGAAGGTTCATTAACTCGTTTACCAGAACGTGACGAACTATATCCAGAAATCGACGAAGCTCTTGTCGTTGAATACTACAACCAAAGCCTATAATTTTCAAAGCTTTGGCTTACAAGCCCACTATCTATTCGATAGTTGGGCTTTTTTTATGTAGATTTCCCTCTCTCTTTTCTAGCTCTCTTCTTTATTTGAATTTGATTCGCCCGTGTAACTCTCCTAGAATCATATGTTGAGACTTGCCAAAAAGTTCAAAATGAAACAATGTTTAACTGAACATATAACCTATCCTCAAAGGAAGATAGACTAATATTTTGAAGGAATACTTCGTTTATTTAAAAAATATATTTTACAAAAAATAATTTTTCTTATACAATTTCGTTAACTTAGAAAATAAAAATGGTTAACAAAGGAGAACTTATGACAAAATCACTCAAAGAACTCATTCTTGCTGCAGAATTTGCAGCGATCATTGCCGTTCTTTCACAATTCACTTTCCCTCTAGGTCTAATTCCTTTGACTGGACAGACTTTTGCCATTGGTTTAACTGCTACTTTCCTTGGTAAGAGAACAGGAACTGTCTCCGTCTTGATCTATCTTTTATTAGGTCTTATTGGGTTACCTGTTTTCTCGGGGATGTCTGGAGGAATTGGTGTATTATTCGGTCCTACCGGTGGCTATCTAGTTGGTTTTATCCTCCAGTCTTGGCTAATTGGATTTATCATGGAGAAAGTCGGTTCTCGCTATCCTCTGACAATATCCGCAAACTTAGTTGGTTCAGCAGCCGCATTATGCTGTGGCATGCTTTGGTTAATGATCAGTAGCAGTCTTTCTCTTCACACTGCATTTTTAAGTGGATTTCTTCCTTTTATAATCCCTGAAGCAATCAAATCGATTGCTGCCGCTTCGGTAGGTCTGTTTCTAAAAAAACGTTTGTCTCGACTTCAGTTGTTTAGTATGGATAAATAACTAGACAAAACAACTACTACGTTGTATTCCTTTACGAAAAATTTTTTAAAATAAAATCGTCACTGATTCAAACTGATTGTGGCATTACCTAAATTCCTTGAATTGATGATAAATAAAAAAAGCTTACAATCGTAAGCTTTCAGACTATAGACAAAGTACTTATTTATAGTGCTTTGTCTTTTTTATACGTTAAAACAGAACGATAAATTGGAGCTGTACCTGATGCTTTCAAAACAAAGTAAGTTTAAAGATCTCTATAAAAAAAGAGAAGAAACGATTGAACGAATATTCAGCACCACAAAAGAATTTCATGGGTTACGTTATACCAATCAAATAGGAATTGTAAAAATGCACATGAAAATCGGGCTTACTTTTGCTTGTCTAAATATGAAAAAGCTAAATCAAAAAATATCAAGCGAAAAAAGAGTATTTTTCTAAAGAAAAGAAGACAAATTTTTCTTTTGTTTTTGAAAATAGACATATAAAAAAGAGGTTGAGACAAAAGTGTTCAGCATCAAGAAATAAGAAGGAATTTCCGAAAATTGCTTCTCAAATTTTTGGTAAATTTCGGCTTATTTCCGAAGATGCTACTTTTGTCTCACCGTTTATTCGTTTTTTAGAGATACTAGAAGAGACTGAGACAACTTTTGTCCCAGTCCCTTCAATCTAAAAGCTTTCAATCGTAAGCTTTTTATCTTCTATTTTTAGACTTAGCTAAATCGTCGTTTATTTTTTTAGATCTACTTTTTGTCCGACCCAATAAATGATGACTCCTCCCACTAGCATGGAAGCTAGCTCACCCAAAGCAACAGTTCCCCAAGTGAAGAAAAAGGGTAATTGATAGAATAGCTTCAATTGTCCAGCAACTGTAAACATAGAAAATGCAAAGACCAAAGCTGTAATCACCATTTTTATTTTCATGTTTCTTACTCGTTTCGTTATCTCATAGTTAATCAATAAGACAAGTAAGGTGCTGATACTACCAACTACTACATCAATCCATCCCAATGGAGAGGAAAGATTGGCTAAAGCAACACCTAGCGTGATAGCCAAAATATACTTTTTATTATAGAGCGACAAATAATTGAACATTTCGGAAAGACGTATTTGAATGGCACCAAAACTGATAACTGACAACACGAATGTAACTGCCACATATAAGCCTGTTACAAGTGCCATTCGAGCAATTTCTGCTGTGGTAAAACGATTAGTAGAACGAATTTTCTTTTGATCCATATTCTTTCTCCTTTACAAGATCGGGATACAATCGATCATCCTTGTGGTCAAAAATGCCACAAAAGATCTCGTCTCTCTCAACTCTTGGTAATAACTACGACCAAAGGATGGGAATTGACTTCCAACTGAAGTGCCGTAGTGCGAATAAATTCGCTAATCATAGCTTATCTGAAAACAATAAAAAAGACAAAATCATTTTAATAACCAACCACCGTCGATTGGAATGATCGTCCCTTGGATATAGCTTGCTTGAGGGGTTGCCAAAAACAACGTTAGTTCAGCAACTTCCTCTGGTTGTGCCCACCGTTTAACAGGCGTTTCATTCGCTACCCATTCCGCCATCTCACCATTTCCTGCAAAATCAGCTGCATTCATAGGTGTTTGAATTGCTCCTGGCGCAATCCCTTTGATACGAATACCTTGAGAAGCATAATCTAATGCTAATTGTTTCGTAAAACCAACGATCGCATGCTTTGCGCTGGTATAGGCAATCCCGCCACCACCACCGACAAAGCCAGCAATTGATGCCATATTGATGATTGTCCCTGTTTCTTCCTCAAGCATGTCTGGAAGGATTAAGTGCGTTAGCTGAAACATACTCTTGACATTAACAGCAAACACTCGATCCCATAAAGCTTCATCTGTTTCCAACAATGGCTGGTACTCATCTAAAATTCCTGCTGTATTCAGCAAGATCGCAACTTTTCCAAACGTTTCGTGACACTGTTCAACCGCCTTTTTTAACAAAGAATGATTCGTGATATCACCTAAAAAATAAGCAAAGGTTTCAGAAAATTGCTGGGATAGATCGTCCATTCGGCCTAATTGCTGATCAAAACCAAACACCCGCGAACCTTGTTCTAAAAAGGCTTTAGCTTGTGCCTGTCCGATACCTGAAGCTGCTCCAGTGACAAAAACAACTTTCTCTGTTAGATCACTGTATCTATTTTTCATTCCACAATGATCCAATCTTCAGCTAAAATGTCACAGACTGTAGGCGCAAAACTGGAAAATCCTTCGTCACTTGTTTTGATTAAAAAGTAAGGGGTAACGGGACAACCGTCAAATTCTTCTCCTGAAACAAGAACGACATACAATTCAAAACCACTCCAACCTTTTCGAATCACTTTATTCCCTTTTTTTAATGCTGGTAAAATTTCTTCAAATGTCATTTATTTCGTTCCTTTCTTTGTCTTTTCGGTCTTGGATCAACACAAATTTTTGGTACAATTGGATATAATCGTTTAACTGTAACTCTCCATTCACGATAAAATATTCTAAATCAGACCATGGTTTACGATGCACTTTGCTCGTTGAAAGTAATAAATCAACTTCTCGTCCCCGATAATCTGTTGGTAAAAATTTCAAACAATAAACATTTCGAAAAAAACGATGTAAGTCTTCTATTAACAACTGCTCTTCAAACAGAGGGAAATCTGTCATCAAAAGAATCGTGATCTGCGGTAACTTTGGTGTAAATGCACCCATTGTCTTTAAAACCGTTAAATACCGCCCCATCAAAAAAGACGTATTTTGAAATGCTAGCTGATCCACTTTTTGCTCGGTCTCAAAAAACAAATCGAGCCACTGGATAATTTCACTGTTTTCGATCATCAAATGATTTATAAAGTCACTGTCGTTCCCATCAATGGTTTCCTTAGCTTCTGGAAAAAGATAGGCAAATAAATGACTACTAAAAAGATAGGTTTCAGCTTCTTTTGTTAAGGGTTCTTCTGACAATCCTTGTTCCACTTGATAGAGAGCTAATGCTTCTTTTGCTTCATAAAGTGCATGGTAGGGTGGTGTTTGTCTCCTTCGATGGAAAGCAAACATTTCTTCTCGGATGTCTTCATCCGTATAGTACTCTTCTCGTGTCATCAAAACTAAAAATAACGCACCTAATTCTTCTTCATTTTGAAAATAGTTAGGAAACACTGGTTGCATCCAATGACAAAATTTTTGAAACATAGGATTATCAGTAATCAGTTGTCGCTTTCGTTCGTTTAACGATACGTAATGCTTCTGAGATTTACGCAAGAAGAAAGCTCCTAACATATACTCTAGTCTTCTTTTTTTGATCTCATTAAGGCGAACATTGAAAAAAGCCATGATTTGTTCAGCAATTTTTTTCACATCTAATTGTGAAATCGTTACAAAAGGCCAAATTTTCCCACGAAACAACTGCCAAAACGTCATGTGAAGGTAAAGCCGGATGATTTCTTCTTCTCCTTGCACCACATAAGTCCCACGTTGTAAATAAATCCCGTAATTTTTTAATTGTTCTCTCCACTCGTTGATCTTTCGACGCGCAGTTGATTCGCTGATATATTGTTTTTGAGCAAATTGATAGATCGTATGAAACTCTTCAAAAAAAATATCGTGCAATAGCTGGTATTTCAGCGTACTTTGCACGAGAAAAATCAAAAAACGCTCATGTTCGATAGAATCAAGCGTATCATAAAAGGAATAGCCAGAACGAGGGGTTTTCATAAACAATGTTTGAGAGCTCTCGTTGAACTGATGGTAATTTTTTGTTAATTCGTTTAAGTACTTAGCGACACTTCTTGCATCTAATTGGACTGTTTGTGCCAGTTCTGCAATCGTGTGCCACTGATGATCCTCGAAACTTTCCAGCAGGAGAATTTTATAATAAAGGTCTTTATCAAATCGTTTTAAATATTCAGATGACAAATACAACTTTTACCACTCCTTTATGCTAGAACGTTTTTTTCATTGTAGCATAAATCCTGGGAAACAACATCAAAACAGGTTAGTAAAAAACTGAAATAATAATGGTAATAAAAAGACGGTCAGCATGCCATTGACGCCAATGGCTAAGCCTGAAATAATCCCTTCGATCTCACCCAATTCGATTGCCTTTGCTGTACCAATCGCATGAGAGGTACTTCCTAACGCAACCCCCTTAGCAATCGGACTGCTGATCTTAAAAAGACGAAAGATATGAGTAGCGATCAACGACCCAAAGATGCCAGTAGAAACAACAATTGCAAGCGTGACCGCATTGATTCCTCCCATCGTATGAGAAAGATCAACAGATATCGCTGTTGTCACTGATTTAGGTAGCAGAGAAATGACCATCGCTTTTTTTAATGTAAATAAATAGCCAATACCCACACTGACTAAGCAATTAGCTACGATCCCCGCTAAGATTGCCGCAATGACTGGGAAAAAATTTTCTTTTAACAAATGAAAATTTTTATATAAGGGAATAGCTAATGCAACTGTTGCTGGCGTAATCATCATGGTCAAAAAATTCCCACCCACATTATAATCCTGGTAACTGATTCCAGAAAAATGAAGAAAAAGAATGATCACTAAAATAGACAATACCAACGGATTGATAATTGGCAATTTATACTTGCGTAAAAATTTATCTGATAATACGTAGACACCTAACGTTAAGCTTAATCCAAATAATGGGTTACGAATAAATTCAGTCAATTTGTTGCTCCTTCCTTTTGATTTTCTGCAACTTTTGGCTACTTGTTTGTTTCAATTGAACAGATTGTAACATTTTTTCTACTACTTCTGCCGTTTTGCCTGCTACGACCATCGTTACGATCGAACAGATCACTACCGCACCTAATAAAATAGGCCAAATTGTCGCAATATCACCAAAATAGTCAAGTAAACCTACCCCTGCCGGGACGAATAAAATCGTTAAATTATTTAATAAAAAATCACCTGTTCCTCCTAAATGCTCAGGCTTTACTAGTCGCATCTCAAAAGCTAGGAACAAAAATAAGATACCTAGGATACTTCCAGGAATTGGTAAATGGAACAATACACGAGTTCCTTCACCTAAAACTGAGAAAAAGAGGATAATAAAAAATTCTTGAAAAAATTTCATCTATGAAACACTCCTTATTGTTAGCTTTCATTTTACTAACAATATTTTTCTGAAATTTTCAAATTGTGCTGTTTCTAAAGTACAATATTTGAAAAATATAATTGTTTTTTTTGGTATATTTATAATTAAGGTTGGTGTTTTGTGGGAAAGTTCCATACGTTGTTTTGGAAGTTGGTCAGATTTCTTTTATACATAGAAATCATTTTTTTATCTGCACTTATTTATGACCAATAAAAACGTCGGATGCGAAGCACTACACCTATTGTGTTGTTGTTTCTTTTTTTTGCATTTTTATAAATTTTGGAGGTATATATGGATTATTCACTTATGACCCGTCTTGTGGCGGAAATGATCGGTACAGCTTTATTAATCATTCTTGGGAATGGTGCTGTAGCAAACGTAGATTTAAAAGGAACAAAAGGTTATGGAAGTGACTGGATGTTGATCGCTGTAGGTTATGGCTGTGGTGTAATGATGCCAGCAATGATTTTTGGTGGTATCAGTGGAAATCATATTAACCCAGCGTTCACAATTGCTCTTGCCTCAAATGGTTTATTCCCATGGGCTGAAGTATTACCTTATATTGCTGCTCAATTGATTGGTGCCGCAATTGGACAATTGATCGTTGTAGCTTGCTACAAACCTTATTATGATCAAACAGACGATGTAAACCATGTATTAGGTACTTTCTCAACAATCAACAGTGTTGGTTCTAAATTCAATGGTTTTGTTAATGAATTCTTTGGATCATTTGTTTTATTCTTTGGTGCACTAGGAATTACTAAAGCACCTTTCTTCCAAGACAATCTTGGTACAGCACACTTAGCTCTTGGTTTCTTAGTATGGACGTTAGTTGCTTCTCTCGGCGGACCTACTGGACCTGGTTTGAACCCAGCACGTGACTTCGCACCACGTTTAGTCCACGCATTGTTACCATTAAAACATAAAGGTTCATCACAATGGGGTTATGCATGGGTACCTGTTGTTGCACCGATTTGTGCTGGTATCGTTGCTGTCTTCTTATACAAATTCTTATTTATGGCTTAATTTATCAAAAAAACTTGGAATCACTTCGATTCCAAGTTTTTTTATTTGGAGAAAAATTTGATTTCTGTCCTCTTTTAACCTATGTCATACTATGCAAAGAACGCAAAATAAATTGCAGACTTTACTATTTATTTTATAAATGGAGGAACTCCTATGCCTTACGAAACAGAGCTTCAGCGACATCTTGATATATTTGCTCTTTCTTTATCATTAAAGAAAAATAATAGATGGTCTCCGGAAGATGATAAAGTGAATTACCCACTTTTATTTTCTATTTATATTAAAATGATCCAACAAGATGAACAAGAATTTTTTGTACGTAAGCAAGACAAATTAAAAATGATTCAGTCACTCAACCGAAGCAAGGATTTCTATTCTTTTACTCGTCACACACAACTTTTTCATACTTTAAAGCGGATGATTTCAAATGATCCTCGAGATTTTATTCTTTTGCCCTTATCTTATAGTATAAAGAAAAATAAAAAAAGTGGTCATGTTTCCGGAGCACTCATCTACAAAGAAACGAAAAACTATAGAATTATTCTAGTGGATAAAAGGAAGCACCTGTCAAACTCATCTGTAAATATGGTTAAAATTCCTTCGGAGAAAATGGCTCCCCTTTGTAAAGAATTGTTTGCACAGAGAGATCATCCTAAACTCGAAACTTGTTATGATATTCTGTACAGAATTATTGACCATTCCTCTTCTAACAGCTTTTCGTCACTAGACTATACGATGCATGAACAAAAAGAAGGAAATTGTGTGGTCAAAGAAATAGAAGCTACTGCAAAAACTGCGCTCTTACATTGCCGCCATAACCTTCTCGCTTCACAAGGTAAAAAAAATTAAAATGGAGTGATGTTCCCGAGTCCACTTTGGAGATGCAAAAACGTTTTTTAACTGTGATCAAATCAAAATACATAAAATCTCCTCTTCCTGATTATTTCTTTGAAATTTACAAATTGAGAAAACGAGCGAATGATGAACATTCGCCTTTAACAATGACAGAAAAAAACAGAATACATGAAATATACAAAAAAATATTTGCCGATCATCCAGAAATTCAAGAAATCTTCAAAGAAACGCCTTCTAGTAACCTTTCAAAAGTAGAGAAACCAATACAGTTAAACAAAGCAATTATAGCAGATCCGAAAATGGGTAAGTATCCAAAAGCTGGCAATACCAAAAATATGATCAATATTTTTGAAAAAATAACTGACGAAAAAAATAGGATAGCTAACGGACTAAGAACCGAAAAAAGGACGCCAAAAGATGAGTTCATTCGCTAAAGGGGATAATGTGAATCAATAATCCGATTGTGCTCAACAAGAAAAAATAAACGAGTGCCTAGCTCCGCAATAAATAGTTAGACCGTGACCGTTCTAACCCTATTTTCAAAAAATGATATTACTCGTTGACAATGGAATAAAAAGCCATGACAACCCTTCTAATAAGAAATGGTCGTCATGGCTTTTGCAAACTCTTCGTACAAATGTTCATTGCGGTAGCGATTAAACTCTGGGTCGTGTTTTCGTAATAGCGTGCGTAACTTCATGGGATGATAACTATCGATCAAGTGATTTTCTCGTACAAACTCCCTAGTCAATTGCCATTCATAATAATAGCCAAAAGGACGGCAACTATAGCGGGTACCATGAATGAGTTTATCTTCAAAACGGCGATGGGTATGTCCAAAAACAACCTGTTTGATATTATCGTATTGATCTAATAGTTGTCCAAAAGAAGCGGAACCTAAAAAAGCATTTAAGTTGTTCCAGCGTTCGTATGGAGCGTTTTGATAGACAATAAAGTCTTTTTTAGGAACAAAATGTGTCGTTAAAATAACGTCCAGTTTTTTTGCTTCTAACTGGTCTAGTAACTTTTTCATTGCTATCAGAACTCGAGCGTTGACTTCAATGTCACTTCCCTCTCGTTTAATAAAACGATCATACCAGTAAAGGTTCTTCATACGCAGAATTTGTTTATTTTCTTTTAACTCTGAGAATTGATAATCATACCAACCATTCATCCCAAGTAGGACTGTCTGCTTATTCAACGCCAGATATCGTTCATTTAAAAAGTGAGAATCCGGGAAATGATTCATCATTTCTTCTCCCTCAACATCTGCCAATTCATGGTTCCCAAAGTTGAACGTTGTAGGAATTCCTTTTTTGGCAAAAAATTCAACAACTGCTTGGCAAAGATCGACTTTATTCGCCACATCTCCTGCTAAGTGAAGCCGTGTGATCCCTTTGTCTGTGAGAACCTTCCACAAAATCAGCCATTCTTGTTCACTAAACTGATTGATATCTACATGTAAATCGCTGATAATTGCCAAGTTTCCCATACGCTTACCTTCTGTCTCCTATTTTCTACTCGTGATGTATGATTTGAAGATTACCTTTTAGTAATCCACTGGGGCCTTTTAACTGTAAACTCTTATAAGTCGGTTCAACTGCAATTGTCGTCGGATCATCTAGATACATCAATGCACTTTTTTTGATGTAGATTGGTCCAACAGCTGTTTCTACTTTGACAGAGTATAAACTCAAATCTTTTGTTGTCTCTTTCTTTACGAGAATCAAACGAAAGGATGTATCAATCTGACAAGTTACTCGACTGTCGGCAAAAGGACCATCTCCGTCTTCAATATCAAGTAATAACTGTTCATCTTCGTTTTGTTGTGCTAATAATTTTTCTTTTGCTTCATCTGTTAGTAATAATTCCATTCTTATCACCTCAAACTTAGCTTAATGATTTTACAACTCAGATGCAACTAACTTGTTTATGCTACACCTTTATCAACTTCTACCTGCTTGCCATTCTTGTCGTGTCAATCCTCGCAAGACAACTGAAACGATTTTTCCTTTGAAACGCCTTGCATCAGGGATGATTCCTTCTTTTTTCATCCCAAGTTTTTCCATTACACGCCCCGACTTAGGGTTTTCTGCATCGTGATAAGCAAAGATTCGGACCAAGTTTAACTCTTCAAATCCTAATTTTATCAATGCTTGACTCGCTTCTGGAACAAATCCTCTTCCCCAATAGTTCTTATTCAGTGCATATCCGATCTCTGCGTTATCTTCATTTTCTTGTACTCTTAAATCAATTGTCCCGATGAATTGTTGATTTTCTTTTAATTCAATACCGTACTTCCCTAAAGGTGCTGACATAAAATAATTAGCGATGCTGTTTTTCGTATCTTCAACGGATTGATGTGTTGGAAATACAAACCGTGTCGTTTCTTCATCATGAGCATAGTCATACATGTCTTTTGCATCATTTAATGTAACGGGGCGTAAAATCAAGCGCTCTGTTTCAATACGTTGATGTTGCGCAAAAACCAAATTTCGATTGATCAATTGTTCCATCGCGATCCTCACCTTTTGCTTTTTCGTTTTCTTAACTGTAGCGAAATTTGTTATAACTTTCAACTACTTCCGTTGAAAGAATTCTTAAACCTGCCTAAAATAAAGGACTGGAAAGTTCAAAATAAAAAATCCTTAATCATTGCTTGAAAAAGAATAATTTTTTGTTCACGTTTTATTAACATCTTTTCGTTATCGTTGAAATAACCAATAAATACAATGGATATCGGAGGAGTTCCTATGAGAGAATATACGAAAAAAATCTATTTTATTGAAGAAACCCAAAATATTGAAGGATCTTATATTGAAGTAAAAACCTTATTTGTCAACGAGGATAAAGAACAAGCCCTCACGACATTTAAACAATTATCAAAAAAACTAATGCCTTCTTTTGGCTTGGTACTAGGTGAGTATAAAATCAAAGCCGGAAAAAGTTATTTTTCCCAATTGTTAAAACGGTGGGCACATTTACCAGCTGAATTTTATCGTACAATGAAGATTCTGAATTACCAAACATTAGCTGAAACGAAAATGTGAAAAAGTTAAGTTTTATTTATGATTCGTTTAGTATCCTTATCAACACCATAGGAGGCGAACGAGATGATAAAAAAATTTTTCACACGATTATTTACCCAGCATCAACCTAGAATTAATCCTTATGAAGTCGAAAATGAATTTATGTTGAAGACAGACTTCCCTAAATGCTACTAATAGCTTGCTTTATAACCAAAAGAGAGACTGACAGATTATTTTCTGACAGTCTCATTTTTTCTCCTATTTAAATCTTCTAAATATATATATCTATATACAAATCCATAACCATTAATCTTCCTTAAAAAAAATGTACTTTTATTAAACAAGCTTATGTTCTAGAAAAGTATTTCTCTTGCTTTACAACATATGATTGTAACGAAGGCTCAGTTCTTTGTTGGCTAGGTAAGGTAAGAATATCTCCCATTTTTTTTAATTGAGGTATAGAAGGTGGCATTTGTTCATTGTTGATTCCTACAATACGAGAATCTTTTTTAAATTCTTCAACAATTTTATTCCGTTTATAAAGCCTCCAATTTCTTTTATAAATATTGTTATATCTTCTTTTTAAAACTATGTATTTTATTTTTTATATATATTATTTTTTCTTTGACTTCGTATTTTTTCTAATTTCATCATCTTCTGTTGTAATTTTACATTTTTTGGATGATTTTTTCGCTTCAGATAATAATTGTTAAAAATATAGTCAAAAGACTTATTTTGTTCATGTTTATTAGTTTTTAAAGCCTTAAGAAATCGTTTTCTCATCTCTAAAGTTGAATGAGGGCAAGAGTTCCATTTAGGTCTCAATGTTGGTTTAGAATGAGAATATGACAGAATACTTTTTTGACAGTTAAAAAGAGCTACTTTAAGTGTAGATTCTACCTCGTTAACAATGCAGTTTCCAACATTTTGAGGTGACATATCAACGTTAAGCCTAGAAACACACTTTTTTGTTGATATGTGAACTAATTTCTTTAATTCTTCGAAAGGTTGTATCGTTGGTAGAGCAAACTTATTACTTAAATAAAGTACATGATTAAGCTGATCTATTCTTTCAGCATAGATGGTTACAAGTCCAACAGGAAATTGATGATTAAATAGTTTCGCTTTATCAACCATTACTACGTCATAACAATTTCCATGTTTATATATTATTAATCCAGAACAATGTCCTTTACCAGAATAAAGAGGATAGGCAAGTGGTACAATCAAAAATGACGTAGGATCATTTGTTTTAAGACTTTCCAGTATTTGTAACGATGCAGTAGTACTTGGTGCATTACAAAAATCTAGTGTTTTTGTTAATGACGAAAGAATGTGTTCTTTCCTATTTTCATCAATAAAGAACCCATCAGTATCCTGTTCAATCATTTTTTTGTAGGTAGAAAGTAGCATCACTTCGTCCTCTGTGCCAGTATCACCGTCTCTCTTGTGCTCTTTGACAGCATCTTCCATTCTATAGTATAAGTTGGTATTACGTTTTAACCCTAAGGTCAGGGCTAAAAGCTCATAACGACGTTGATAATCATCCATATAATTCAATTCCTTTCATATGTAGAGATTAAGATGAATAATTTAAAAAACTTTATTCGATTCATTAGTGGGAGTTGCTAACAAATATAGCATAGTTGAAGATATAATATTCATTAATTTTTTCCTCAAGAAAGAAATAGTCGTTCTAAGCTTACATAAATATGAGCACATCCCGTTATGACTATAAAAAAGATTACTCCACCATCTATAGAATCTAATATTTTTTTATATATAAAGAAAATGAGACCGATAACAATCGTCCCATCTCGTTTTTACTTTATTTCAAGGCTTGAGCAACATCTTCAATCATTAATTTCATGGATTCTAAGCCTCCACCACTTAGATACCAAACGTCTGGCTGTAGCGAAATCACTTTATGATGTTTACCTGCATCCGTTTGTACAATCAACTCATTCGCAGCGACATTATCCTTACTGTCATCGCCACCGATCGCTTTCGTACGATCTACCACAAAAAGAATACCAGGATTTTTGTCTAATACATATTCATAAGAGACGCTTTGTCCATGAGTAGAAGCTTCAATATGTTCATCTGCTTGTTTAAAACCAAAGACATCATGAACAAGTCCGAAGCGTGATCCTGAACCATAGGCGGATAATTGTCCTTCATTGACTAACGTCACTAACGCAGTTTGATCAAGATTACTTGTTTTTTCTTTTATCTCATTGATTTTTTTAGTTAAATCGGTAAGTCCTGCCTCGGCTTGATCTTCTCGATCAAAAATCTTTCCTAAGGTTTGAACATTTTGTTGTATCGATTCCCATGGCTTGCTTGAATCAACAGCTAAATATAAAGTAGGCGCAATTTTGTTTAATTCCTCTTGATAATCGCTTTGTCTCCCTGAGATAATGATCAAATCAGGTTGCATTTGGTTGATTTTTTCTAAATCAGGTTCTTTAAGTCCGCCTGCGGAATCCACTTCTTTATATTTTGCCAAATAGTCTGGTAAATTCTTCGTGGCCGCACCAACGACTTTATCCCCCACTCCTAATGCATCCAAAGTATCTAAAGAACCATTATCAAAGACGACGACTTTTTGAGGTTTTTGTTTAACTTCAATTTTCTCACCGTTACTGTCTTTTACGGTCAAAGAAGATTGAACTTCTCCGCCGCTGGTTTTCGTATTTGACGTAGTACTCCCCGCATTGCTACCACATGCTGCTAACGCTACTGTTGCTACTAATAAAAAACTGACAACTAATTTTTTCATTCCGATTCTCCTTCTGCTATTTTAAAAATAAAGACAGAATCTGCGCCCTTCAATCTCGCAAACTCGAATGTCCATTTCATATAATTCATCTAAGATGTTCTTTTGAATAATTTCATTGGTGGCTCCTTGAAGAAACAGTTCCCCATTTTTCATGGCAATGATCTCATCCGCATAGCTTGCTGCAAAATTGATATCATGAAGCACAATAATGATCGTTTTCCCTAAATCTCGAACTAAGTGTTGTAAAATTTGCATGATCTGAACAGCAAAATTCATATCCAAATTATTTAGCGGTTCATCTAGTAAGATATAATCAGTATCTTGGGCTAACACCATCGCTATATAGGCTCGTTGTAGTTGCCCACCCGAAAGCGTATGGATCATCTGGTTTTTTAAGGAGGTTAAACCTAAGTGTTGCAAAGCTTCCGCCACGATTTGTTGATCCTTTGTAGTTAGCTTGCCTTTTGTATAAGGAAAGCGCCCAAATTCTACCAATTCTTCCACTGTGATTTGCATACTGATGCCATTTGATTGGCGTAAAATGGCTAATTTTTGAGCTAATTCTTTTGATCGCCAGGCTTTCACTTCATTATGATCAAGATAGATTTCCCCAGTATCTTTCGCAATCAAACGACTAATCATGGATAAAACCGTTGATTTACCAGCACCATTGGGACCAATAAAAGCCGTTAATCTTTGGTCATGGATAGAGACATCGACATCTTTGACTACCCGTTTGTCATGGTAACTTTTATTGACCTTTTTTAAATCGATCATCCAATTGTCTTCCTTTCTCGAATCAGTTTGATCATAAAGTACAGTCCTCCTGAAAACTCTACGATGACACTGACAGTGGTATTCCATTTAAAAATTTGTTCAACCAGCAGTTGTCCCCCTACCAAAAACAGTAACGCTACCAAAAAACTACCTAAAAACAACTCTCGATGCCGATAAGTCGCAAATAATCGGTAACTAACATTCGCTACAATAAAACCTAAAAAAGTTAATGGTCCTACTAATGCCGTTGCTGTTCCTGTTAAAAGACTGACACAACACAGGATTAAAAATTGAAATCGCTCTGTATCGATTCCTAAATTGATTGCCTGCTCTTGCCCTAGATGAAAAACGTCTAAATAACGACTTTTATAAAACAAAAAGAGCCATGTACCACTAATCAATATAGTTGCTGGTACTAGATAATGACTAGGGATGTTCCCAAAACTAGCAAATAATTTTCCTTGTAATAAATCATATTCGTTTGGGTCCATCACCACTTGTAGAAATGTACTCACACTACTGAACAAAGTCCCTAAGATGACACCAGTCATCAAAAGCAAAAACAAGTTCATTTGTCCTTTCTTTAGTAAAAAGAAAAAGAGTAATTGACTCAAGCCAACCATTAACGCAATATTTGTCAAAAAAAAGCCAGTCCCTGTTTGCTGAAGCATGGTCACACCCCCAACGATAAAGAAAAGGACCGTTTGAACTAAGACATAGAGAGAATCTAGTCCTAATACTGAGGGTGTCAAAAACTGATTTTGGGTAATTGTCTGAAAACTGATCGTGGCACTACTGGTGGCTAACGCAACCAGTAAAAAAGCAACGATTTTTTTACTCCGTAAGGCCCAAGCAAATTGCCAATTTCCATAAGTGTTGATCGTTAAATAGCTCATAATCACTAAGAGGACAAGAAGCAACAGTCCAATGAATACGCCCCTTTTTTTAAGCATATTTTTTCCTCCTAACCAACAAATAGAGAAAAATAATAGCCCCGAAGATTCCCACGATCACACTTACTGGGATTTCGTAAGGATAGATCACCAAGCGAGCAACGATATCACAAAAAAGTAAGAAAACACTTCCCAACAATGCAGTAATACCAATTGTTTTATGTACTTGATCTCCATATAAACGGGCTGTGATATTTGGAATGATTACCCCTAAAAATGGAATACTTCCCACCATGATCAAAACAATCGCACTAGCCAAAGAAACGAGACCGATCCCTAGTAACTGCATTTTTTTATAGTCAATCCCTAAATTGACCGCAAATGACTCCCCCAATCCAACAATCGTAAATCGATAAGCAAAGAAAGAAATAACGATTAATAATGGAACGGTTACATAAAGCAATTCATAATTTCCACGTATAATCGTGGCAAAATTCCCCTGTAACCAAGAAGACATATTTTGGATCAATTGAAATTGATAAGCAAAAAAAGTGGCAATGGAGCCGATGATATTACCTAACATGACACCGATCAATGGTAACATCAGTTGATTCTTTTGAGGTAACGTTTGTGCCAAAAAAAGAAATAAAAGTGTCCCACCAAAAGCAAACAAAAAAGCGGTAAATGAACGTAAAAGCAACGGTGCATTTGGTAAAAAAAGCATCACCACTAAAATACCCAATCTTGCACTATCCATCGTTCCAGCTGTGGTAGGCGAAACAAATTTATTTTGCGTCAAATGTTGCATGATCAAGCCACAAATACTGCTAGTTGCTCCTGCAAGGATCAGGCAAACCGTTCGTGGCAGACGAGTGGCAAGAAACAATTGCGTGCTTTGTCCTTTGAATTGAAGCAAATCAATTACTTGAATCGTTGAGACACCAATAAATAATGAGCTGATAGTCAGTAAACCTAACAACCCTATGAGCCAACCGTAGCGCATCAAACCCCTCCTGTAATTGATAATGATTCTCATTCTTATTCTAAGTGAACAGATGAACAAAAGCAACCGCTTTTTTTCCTTTCAAACTTCAATTGTTTGTATGTTATACTTTTATTAGCTATACAATGAAAAGGAGGATATTTTGATGTCAAAAGATGATGTACAGAGCCACTTAGATAAGGGGATGTATGGTACACCATTAGTTAATCCAGAGGAACAACATAAATATATGGGGACATTCCGTGAACGTTGCTACTTAAGTATGACTGTAGCTGAGATGAAAGATCCCATAAACAAAGAAAACTTTCTCAAAGAAATCGAAAAACAACCCGATGTTACGGTTCTTCTGAATGGCTCGCTACCTTTAACGATCCAGAATCAATATATCCAACTTGCTACCAAACAAAATGTACGCTTTACGATCGTTAATGATTATGTATCTGATGATCCCAATAGCTTTGGTTTATTAGTCGCTGCTAAAGAAGCGGTCAACGAGCCAGTCATTGATGTAGAAAAGAAATATCCCAAACAAGAGTCTCTTTCTCCAAAAGAACAGCCGAAGAAAAAAAGCTTTTGGGAACGACTATTTTAAGCTTATGCTGACTGTCATATTTCCCATAAAAGGCATGATACTCAAAACAATCTCTAAAAAAGAGAAGATACTAAAATTGACAAGCAATTTAAGTATCTTCTCTTTTTTTGGCGTTGAACACTATTTTCAATCTACAACATACCTCATTCAGTAAAAAATCTTTCACCTATGTTATCCCATAGCTAATTTCTTTTGATCTTCATAACTATTCAATCAATTTTAAGGGGCATTAACTAAATTCCATTCAACGTGCCCCGTATAATTTCCGGGTTGTGCTACCTTTGCATCAGTGATTTTGAGCGAGACATTTCCTAATAATTATAGACAGAGGTATGAATTGCTTGAGTAGCTTTCATTATAACGGTTGGGCTATCCGTTTTTATTTCTGGTGAAATAGTACCTTGGACTTCACTACCACAATCAACCAAGTCCGTACTAGGATTAAATGGCGCATTTCCATCATTGATATTTTTCTTCACGATACCTTGGTTAGTTAGGACGATCGAGCTTGTTGGAATCTCCTGAGCGCTATCCCAAACAAGTTGCGCTTGTAGTGACCAACTATTATTAGTTTGACTCTCATCACATACACCGACATCAAAAGAAGTTTTTTTAATAAATGGAATATATTGCTCTCCTGATTCTTTTAATGGTGTTTCAAGAAAGCTAAATTTCTTAGGGATATAAGAAAGTCCAAATGAACTTGTTGTTCCCGGTCTCATATTGTCTGAAGGAGATGGCATTTCTGGTAATGGTGACCAGATGGCTTGATAAGTCGTATTGAGTAAGTCTGTCACCTGATTTCCACTGCCCCCTTCTTTTATGTTCCAGCCGATAAAAATGCTATTTGGTTTCTCAGCGACTAGAGTAGCTTTGAATTGATCAAGTGTTGCCATTTGTAGTTTAGGATCGGTAGGAGAAACCGCAACAGATTGGAAATAGTGTTTTGTTATACTATTATCTTCAAACGTCCCCCCGTTGGCATCAAAAGTTGGACCAGCGATTATCCGATTATTTGAAAGATAATTATAATTCAATAGTTTATTATCTTTGGCAATAACTAATAGTGGAGTCTTGTTGTCTGTAGTAAAGATATTAGTAGTATCAGTGACATTCGTCAGATCAAATTGTCTTAAATCTAATAAGTTTAACTCATTCATGCCAAGAAACATGCTGTTCATAATCTTTACTTTTTCGGTTTGAAAAGAGCTCAAATCTAATTTTTTTACACTAGATAAATAAGAAAACATATGATCCATATTTACTACTTGACGAACATCCCAATTTGCTAGTTCTAATTCTTGTAATTTTCGATCTGCATTGAACATATAATTCATATCTATAATATGGGAAGTATCCCAACCACTCAGATTTGCTTTAGTTAAAAGGGGATCATTAGCAAACATCGCTCCTGTGTTTGTCACTGTACTAACATCCAATCCCGTCAAATCTACTTCCTTTAAATTCGACCAAAATTGAAAAGCATGTCTTAAATCTGTCGTTTGAATTGGTACTTTATTCCCCGAAGCAATTTTAAAACTGGTAATCGATTTATAATTAGGGAAAACTGCAGTGTTGATATTGTTCAAAATAGTCGGCTTTCCATTGATTACTGTAGGTACAATTATTTCTTGGCTCTTTCCAATGTATTTCGTTAAAAGATAACGATCCTTTTGTGGCGTCAACTGATATTGCCATTCCGATACAGTACCGGTTGCTGCTGTAACAGAGGAAGTTATTTGATCTACAGGCGATGTCGCTACATAACTTCCCTCAATAGAATGTTCATTCATTAGGTCTTTTAAAATGACACTGTTTGCTAGTTGTTCTTGCAATTGATTCTGTAATGAAACAGGCCAATGACTTAAATCTAAATTTTTTAATGCGTGACAATTAGTGACGAATCCTTTGACACTTTTAATCATGGTTGTCTTCCAATTGTTGATTCCCTCAATTTTTGTTAACTGTGGACAATCATTAAACATATCACTCAAATCTTCTGGCATTTCATTTTCTAAGATTGTCACTTGTGTTAAATTCGGACAATTCATAAACATGCCTCCTAAATTAGTCGCATCAAGTTTGTTGATCTTTACAGATTGTAATTGTGCACAGTTTTTAAACATTTCACTTGTATTAGTCACTTGACTAAAATCAGTCTGCCCAAAATCAACATTTCTAAGTGTTTGATTTCTAAAAAATACTTGTGACAAGTTGACACTATTTCCCTGATCACTAGCAATACAAGGGGCGAAAGGAAGATCAGCAGATACCGTCAAAGAATGCACTTCATTTTTGTTGATATCTCTCAAAAATTGTGGAGATAAGATTAGTTTTTTTATATTTGGTTGAATAGCATCTAAAAATGAAGAATTAATCACGATGGCTGGGACTTGGGTATTGTCTGACAATCCTGACAGCGTTAGTTCTGAATCATTCAATAGATAGTTGATGTGTTGATAGACTCCCTGATGAATTCCTCCCGTTGGCGAATTTTCTTTCTTAGTGAGTAGTTTTGGCGATTCTATTACTTGCTTCAAGTCGTTGTTTTCAACGGCAGTCGCTGTTTGCTCTGTTTGGCTATCTGCAAAGCCTGATTGTCCATAATAAACCATATTTCCTAACAAAATCATCATAATCGAAACATATTTTATTTTTCTCAAATCAGTCAGCTCCTCTTCACTTATAATTGTTTCGCCACAACGAAAAAGTAACCAATACCTAATAAGATGAAACAAATTGAAGTAATAAGAATTAGTGTATTAAGATAAAGAATCGTTTTATTTTCTTCTCCTATAATCACTCTTTTATAATTCATTAAAAATAGGTAAATGGCTAAGCTCATGAAGAGAATACCCGTTGAAATAATAAAAATCGGTATCGTATACATAATTGTTCACTCCTTCCAATCAAATAAATATAAGACTTATACTTATTTGATTCCTCCTTTGAAAGTATGTTATTTCTGTTCATAAAGTAAATCATTCATACTCCTATTTTTTCTAAAAATGGATATAAACGAAAAAAGAGAATGAGTACTCATTATTTTTTCTTATATCTTATAGCCAGATAGATGATGCCAGCTACATTGACTAAAAAGAGAATGATCCAACTAATTTGGAGCCATTGAGGAACAACAACGTGATAAAGCGACTGTTCATTGATATCATTAGCCGTTGTTGGATTGATCGTAAATTCTTTGCTAAATAACCATTCCTTGCCACCTGCCTTAACTGAACCAGTAAAAACATATGTCCCTGCTTTTAGTTCATCCTTTTTCCAATCAAATTGAAAAGGATAGACTGAATAAGGTGCAATATTTACATTTGTTTTTTGTTGCTCTTTGATGACTTTATCTGTATTTTTTTCAAGAATTTTACCTGCAACAGTTGCTTGATCAAATATATAAGGGTTAGGATTTAAAATATCTGCTTGAATGATTTTTCTTCCATTTGATAAAATCGGAGCGACTTTTTCTAAAGTAACAGAAATAGGTTGATTCATTTTGGTTTTTGCATTGTTGGTTAAAACTACTCCTAATGTGTAGTTATACGTATTTTCGATTGATACTTCTTTTTTCTGGTCTTTTGGTGTTTTTTCAGCTTTCTCAGAAACCACGATTCCTCCGACGACCACACCGGGAAATTTTTCTTTGGGTAATGTAACCGTAAGAGAGGTCTTTACTTCACTCTTTGCTGGTACTTTGACTTCTGACTGTGTCGATTTGACGATCGAAGTCAATGGTAATTTCAAATCTTTGTTGTCTTTTATCGTACCTGTATAATCTAACAAACCATTCACATTGGTATTTGCGTTTGTAACTTTAATCGTTAATCGTTTCTCCTGATTTGAACTATTGATCAATTTAACACCCAATTGATCTTGTGTACCTGGTTGCTCACATAGATAAAAATAGCCTAAATTAATATCAATTTGATGCACATTGGGAATACGTTCGATCGTATAGCCTCCCATTATTTCTTCTGCTTGAACATCCAACGTACCAATAAACATAAACATAAGAAATAAGATGATTGATTGCACTTTTTTTAACAATACCGTTCTTCCTTCCTTTTTTTGATTATCAGCAGCTCTTTGATCAAAAGCTTGGTCTGCCAATAATCAAAAAAAGGAAAAGAGTAAGTCCTTTCCCTTCTTAAGGTAATTATGGAGCAACCGATAGATTCCATTCGACATGTCCTGTATGTGTCCCTGCTGGCGTAGTTTTTGTATCTGCTATTTTAAGAGACACTTGTCCTAATCCATAATCATAGGTGTCATTATGCACAAATCCCTGTGTTCCTGACATCAATAAAACTTGAGCATCTGATGTAATCTCAACATTAGGCACAGCAGTAACTGAACCAGCTGGAGCGTCCACTAACTGACCATTTCCAGTATTGACCTTCGCATTAGTTCCAGTATGGGCAGTTTGAATCGACATTCCTTTTTCTCCATTATCCCAAACAACTTGTGCTTTTAAAGACCATCCCATAGTTTCCCGAGTTTTGTCTTTGACCCCGACATCAAATGTGCCAGAATTTTGCGGCATGGTCACAGGGATCGTTTGAGAGCCAGTTTCCAATAATTTTGTTGACGGGATTGTAAAAGTACCTGGTTCATAAGCAATCCCAAAGGCAACCGTAGGATTATTTGATTTATTCCCTGGATCAGATGAGCTGGCAGGATCTTTCGTATTACTTGGTGGCGTTGGATTAGTCCCACCATTTGTTGGTAATTCTAGTGGCGCACTGATCGGTGTTTCAGCTGTTGCTGGACTCGGAGTCGTAGTTGTGCTTGCTGCGTATACCCTTGGATTATTAATTGATAAAAAAGAAGCCAACAAGCCAGTGCTGATTAAAAAAGTACTTTTTTTCATTTATTTCACTCACTTTCTTTTTCAAACATCGGGTATTTTTATACTGTCCTGATTGAACAAAAAAAGCGTATCATTAAACTAGATTCAGTTTTTGTTCGTTTTTTTTGATTTCATACTTGTTTTCAAAAAAATCTAAGAGACTGAGCAGTAAAAGTAGTAAACAGGGCGATCATTTGCACATGACTTTTAAAAATAAATCGTGTACTTAGCAACCCGATGCATAAAAAAAACCATAAAATCCGAAAATAACATCCTTATTTTCTGGATTCTATGGGTTATTTTTTAGCTAGTGAGTTTTGCCATAATGTGATTAATTTTGAGTCAGGATATTAAGTTCAGGATACAATAAATTCAACACGTCTAAAGTCAATCTTCTCCCTTTACCTGCAAATGGGTACACGTGCATATGCATCGCTGGATTAAAGTTAGCTTCGATAATCCCATAAGCAGTAGCGCTGTTTTCCGGTGCTACCTCTTTGTCCGGAATAATCAAATCGATTCCACTAATTTTTGCGCCTAAAGCTTCAACTGCAGAAACAGCTATCTGCTTATAACTTTCAGAAAATTCGTCTGTGACATCAATCGAATCGCCACCTGTACTAATATTAGAATTTTCTCGTAGATAAACAACCTGATCTTTCTGGGGAACAGAAGAAACGGTAAGCCCTTGTTCTTTTAACATCAGTTGCTCTAATTCTCCTAAATGAATTAGCTCTAAAGGTGCTCGATGGTTTGTGCCTCTTAAAGGATCAAGATTCTTTTCAGCGACCAATTCAGCAACTGTACGTTGTCCATCTCCAACGACATTAGCAGGTTTACGAAGCATGATTGCTTTGACTTTGCCATCAATCACAAAGAAGCGATATTCCGTGCCTGGCATAAATTCTTCTACTAAAATCGAACGATCTTCGCTAAAGGCAATCGCAAGTCCTGCTTGATAGTCAGCTAAATCAGCACCTTCTTTAAAAATCGTGATGCCTAGTCCATAGTTCGTTGATTTAGGTTTAATGACAAATGCTTTGTTTGCGAATCTTGGATAGGCTTTGACTGCTTCCTCCATTGTCGTAAACTCGGCTCCGTTTGGCACACGATAGCCGGCTTCTCTCAAGACTTTTTTAGTGACCGTTTTATTTTCCATGATCAAGGGAACGATATAGCTATCTTTACTTGTCATATTTGCATTTTTCACGTACTCAATATGATCGTGATGCTGTAACCGCAAAAATTGATCCGATTCGTCAATCACTTTCACTTCAATACCTTTTTGGATCGCATCAAATAACAAGATTTGCGTAGACAACTCCATCTCTCTAAATCCTGCGAGTTGATACGGACGTTCATGCGCTTTTTGATAGTAAGAAAGACCCAAAGAGGTAGCAAACTGATGTTGACTACTTTCTTTTGCTGCTTGATAGATTGTTCCTGCTAGTGTTTCACTTGGACGTTCCAGTTCTTCTAACATTTTTTCAATCAATGGTAGTGCCTCTAGTTGCTCAAGTTCGAGCGCCATTTTCTTCATATCAGTTAAAAGATAACGGCCTTCCTCGATAAACTCGGTTTGATTTAGAGGATGTTCAAGAGAGACGATTTCATTTTTTCTAGTTCCTTCTTCTACCCATTGATCAGCTGCTTCTTTTTCTTCCGTCCATAACATATAAGTTAAAAATAACTGTAAGAAACGAACTTGTTCTTGATCAATTCCTAAACGTGCATTGGGATTTAAATCGATATTTCTTAATTCGATATAACGCACACCCGTTTTAGCTAAATCTGCTACCCGTTTACCACCACGAAAACGAAGTGGCGTATAAAATTCTTTTTCTTCTGATAGTTTTCCTTCTTCAACCATCTTTTCAATGTCGAACAAATATTGCTCCATTGAAGCATACGAAACTTTGACATTTGGATGATTCGTATAACCATACGAACTATTCCGAATACTTCGAACTGGCTCATTAGGAGCTGGTTTATCAATGAAATAGTTTGCTTCACTTAATGGTGATGCCCCATAAAAATAGGTAATCAACCACCGATAGCGCAGAAAATTGCGCGCAGTTTTCAAATATAGCTCTGTTTTAAAAGCAGCAAACTCCGAAAACTCTGTTTGTTGCACAAACAACGATCGAAGCAAATCATCTCCAAATTCAAAATTAAAATGGATACCACTAACCATTTGCTTTCTTTTCCCATATTCTTTAGCTAAATAGCGGCGATATAACACATCTTCAAAATTTGCTAATTTTGCAATCATGATGTCTTCATCTTTTGCTGGCAATGCTGGTGGCATACTTAAAGGCCAGATCATTTCATTTTCAGGAATTGAGCGAGCAGCAACATCATAAATGGCTGACATATATTGGAAAAGCTCATGGATCGAATCGGTGACTGGTGTAATTAATTCAATTTGTGTTTCACTAAAGTCTGTCTGTATATATGGATGAAACGTACGATCGCCAAAAACACTTGGATGATCAGTACGTGTTAGATCTCCTGTAAGGTTCACTCGCTGTCCTTCTCGTTCCACACCAAAACGTGCTTGATCGATAAATGGACGTGAACTAGGATGTTTTAGTAATTGTTTAAAATTCATGTTGATTATCCTCCAGTTCGTATGCCTCTAATTATAGTAAAAAATAGCCAGAAAAAGAATGAAATTGTTTCAAAATATAAAAAAAGCCTGTCCAATTTTATGTACGCTTACTTCGTCGGTTGGGTTGGTTCACTCCCATACCTTACTAATACCATCATTATATGTAGAATTACCGTTACCTTTCTATAAGAAAAAGCATCTAGCTAAAAAGATTCAATTTTTTAGCTAGGTGCTCTTCTTGCTGATAAAAAGAATAACTGCTTACTCTTCTTTCAACAATCCTTTAAATAAACCAATAACAAAATCATTAGGTTCAAATGGTTCAAGATCATCGATTCCTTCGCCAAGCCCTACCAATTTCACTGGTAAGTGAAGTTCATTACGGATGGCTAACACGATCCCACCTTTGGCTGTACCATCTAGTTTGGTTAAAACAAGCCCAGTGACATCAGTTGTTTCTTTAAATTGTTTTGCTTGTACCATTGCATTTTGACCAGTAGTCGCATCTAGTACAAGTAATGTTTCATGAGGTGCATCTGGTAATTCTCGTTGAATGACACGTTTGATTTTTTCCAACTCATTCATCAAGTTGACTTTGTTTTGTAAACGTCCAGCTGTATCTACTAACAACACCTCTGCCTGTTCACTTTTCGCACGTTCCATCGCATCATACACAACGGCTGCTGGGTCGCCACCAGCATTTCCCCGAACCACTTCGACACCAGCACGTTCGCCCCAAACCACTAATTGGTCAATCGCACCTGCTCGGAAAGTATCGGCTGCTGCCAGCAGCACTTTTTTTCCTTCATTTTTGTATTGGTGGGCTAGTTTTCCGATACTGGTTGTTTTTCCAACACCGTTTACCCCGACAAACAAAATAACTGTTAATCCTTCTTCTTGTAGATTTAATTCATTAACTTCGTTGATTCCTTCTTGTTCATATAAATCCACTAATTTTTCAATGATTGCATTTTGGATCTCAGCTGGTTTCTTTGCGTTTCTCAGTTTTACTTCTTGACGCAACGCTTCAGAAATCTGAATAGCCGTATCAAACCCAACATCCGCACCAATCAGTGTTTCTTCTAATTCTTCAAAAAAGTCTTCGTCTACTGTCCGAAAATTAGCAAACAATTCATTCATTCGTTCGCCAAATGTTTTTCTGGTTTTTTCTAACCCTTTATCATATTTCTCTTGTACTTCGACTTCTTCTGGTTCTTGTTGTTCACCAGTAAAAGCACGCTTGATTTTATCAAAAAAGCCCATATGATCCCCCCTAATCTAAAACAAATTTTTCGATAACTTTGGCTACACCATGTTCTAAGTTACTTGACGTAACATAATTCGCTGCTTCTTTAACAAATGGGACGGCATTTGCCATGGCAACACCCATTCCAGCGTATTCAATCATCGGCAAGTCATTTTCTTCATCCCCAATTGCCATGATCTCAGCTGGTTCTAAACCTAAATCTTTTGCTAGTAAAGAAATACCATAAGCTTTTGTCACACCTTTTGGCATAAATTCTAAAAGCATACTGCGGGTCTTGATGATTTCATAACGTTCATGAAATTCGGCTGGTATTTCTTTGATCTTAGGATCTAATTCCGCTTGCGGATAGGCAATAACTGCTTTATTCAACACAAACTCGTCTGTCAGATCTGCTAAATTTGCCGGTTGAAACTGCAATAATTTATTTAATGTGTTGTATAAAGATTTTTTCCCTGGTGCAGTCGGTAATTGTAAAACCACATGATCTGATAATATATCTAAGGGCAATGCCAATTTTTGCGCAAGATCATATAAACGATGGATATCAGCAACTTCCATCACTTTTTTCTCAATGATTTCTCCTGTATCGTTTTTTTGAACAAGACCACCATTGAAGGTGATGCTATAATCCCCTTCGTCCACTAATCCTAACTCTTGCAAATAATGAGCCATTGCTACTAAGGGACGACCAGTACATAAAACGATCTTAACACCTTTTTCTTTTGCTTTCGCTAAAGCTTGCTTATTCTCATCTGAAATTTGTTTTTCTTCATTCAATAATGTACCGTCTAAGTCGATCGCAATTAATTTAATCATTTATTTCCTTACACCTTCGTTTCCATTTTTCCTTCTTCATTGATATCTTCCATACGGACAGACACAATTTTTGAAACACCTGATTCTTGCATGGTTACTCCATATAAAACATCGGCAGCTACCATGGTACCTTTTCGGTGTGTGACCACGATGAATTGAGTGTCATCTTGGAAATCACTTAAATAACGTCCAAATCTTTTCACATTTGCTTCATCTAACGCAGCTTCTACTTCGTCTAAAATACAAAATGGAACAGGACAAACTCGGATGATTGAAAACAGCAAGGCGATAGCAGTTAATGCTCTTTCCCCTCCAGAAAGCAAGCTCAGACTTTGTAATTTCTTGCCTGGTGGTTGCACTTCGATTTCGATCCCTGTTTTTAATAGATCCGATGGGTCAGTCAATACCAATTCTGCGCGACCACCACCAAACATATTAGGAAAGACTACTTTAAACTCTTGCCTGATTGCTTCAAAGACTTCTTTAAAGCGAGCCCGTACTTCAGCATCCATTTCTTCCATTGTTTCAAACAATTGGTTCTTTGCAGATAACAAATCATCACGTTGTGTGGCTAAAAACGTATGTCGTTCATTCACTTGCTCAAATTGCTCAATCGAACGGATATTCACTGGTCCAAGGTCTGCGATCTGCTCTTTTAAGACTGCTACTTTCGTGCGACTACTTACAATATCGGAAGTTGGCTGGTAATCAGTGACAGCTTTTTCAAAGCTGATTTGGTATTCCGTTTGCAAATAGCTCAGCTGATGATCCAACAACATTTCTGCACGGTCTTTTTGCACTTCCAGTTTCGATTGTTCTGTTAGCTGTTGCTTTTGTTGTTGGTTTTTTTCAGCAAGTACTGTTTCAAGCTGATCGATTTCTTTTTGCGTACGTTCTCGTTGTTCCTTCACTGCCACTAGTTCTGCTTGTAGTTCTTCACGCTGTTGCGCAAGTTCCGTGATTTGGCTCGCTAAACTTTCTTCAGTGATTTCATGATCAGAAAAATCTGCAGTCAATGTTGCTAATTGTTGCTCTAAACTTGTCTGACGTTCAAGTGCTTCATTTTTTTGAACACGTGCTCCACGTAATTGGATCTGTAAATGATTGAATTGCTCTTTCAAGACAGCTAAATCTGCTTGTTCCTGTGCTTTTCGTGCTTGGACTTGTGATCGTTTTTCTTCCATTTGATCACTTTCTTGGTTCAGTGATTTGATCTCTTCATCGATTTGTTGTCGTTGTTGTTCGATTTCCTTTTGTCTTGCCGTTAACTCTGCTTGTTGTTTTTGATATGTTTCGATGAATTGTTGCAATTCTCTCGTTTCAAAGTTTGAGAGTTGCTTTTCTTTTTCAAAGCGTGCTAAGTCATTCGTGATATTTTGCAGTTGATTCGTTATTTCCTGCTCTTCAAACCGCAATTGTTCATTTTGCGTACGCAACTTTTCTTGTTTTTGGCTCAAGTCAGCGACTTTGGTTTGTAGTTCTTGAACAATTTTTTCTTGATTTTGCAACTGCTGATCTGCTTGTTCATATTCAGCTGTCAGCTGTTTCAATTCTTGATTTTGAGAGAAGAGACTGCCTTGATTTCCCCGTTTATTTGCTCCACCCGTCATGGAACCACCAGCATTCATCACGTCTCCTTCCAGAGACACTACTCGGTATTGGTATCGTATGGTCTGAGCAATAGCATTGGCACTAGTTAGATCCTTCGCTAATAAGATCGTTCCCAATAAATTGTGGACCACGGTTTGAATTTCTGCAGGGAATGTCACCTGTTCACTTGCGATACCTAAAAACCCATCTACCGCTGCTGCTTGCGAAAGAACGTGCGCAGGTAACTGTCTAGGTTTAATCGTTGTTAACGGTAAAAAGGTCGCTCTACCCCCTCTTTGCTTTTTCAAATAAGTGATTGCTTGACGTGCATCGTGTTCGTTTTCAACAATGACGTGTTGCGCTGCTCCACCTAGAGCTGTTTCGATTGCAAGGGTAAAAGAGCTAGGTACATCAATCAACTCAGCGACTGCACCTACGATACCAGATAATTGTTGTTTATGTTGTAAAACTAACCGAACGCCCTGGTAAAAACCAAAATAGTTTTCTTGGATTTCTTGTAAACTTTTTTGGCGTGCCTGTAATTGTTGGACTTGGTTCATCAATTGGTACATTTTAGGTTGTTCATTGGTTAATTTAGTTTGTACTGTTTTCCCTTTTGTTTGAACTTCTTCCAACTCATGTTGGTTCTTAACTAAAGCTTGTTGAAGATTTGCTTGTTTTTCAGATAGTTCCTGTTTTTGAGAGGATAACGCCAAGACAGAGGCTTCTACTTCTGATTGCTTCGCTAATGTTTGTTTACTTTTGGACGTTTCTTGTAAATATTGACGTTCAAGATATTTCAATTCATTTCCGACATTCGCTTGTTCTTGCATCAAATCAACATATTGATCTCGTAATTCAGATAATAATTCCTTCGTTGATTTTTGATATTTTTCCAATTCTTGTTGTGTCTTCATCAACTGTTGTTGTGCTTCTTGGATTTCTGTTTCTTTTTCAGTTGTTTCTTTTGTCAATTTTTCCTGAAGTTCCTCAAAATGCGCTACTTTCTTTTGCGCCTCGGCCAAAGAAGCCTGATATTCTTGCGTACTCTTTTGTGTATGCTTTGTCCGCTCTATTAAGACATCTTTTTGCCCTTCTGCTTGTTTTAATCTTTCAGACAATGCCAACAGACTTTGTTGACCTTTTTCAATTTGACGGTCTTTTTTGGCGTTTTGCTTTCTTTTTTCTGATAGTACGGCTTCTTGCGATTGGATATGTGTCGCTAATTTTGTCAGCTCTTGATTGAATTGTGTCAGCTGAGTTTGTTTTTCTTCCCACTCTTTTTTCGCTACGTTGATCTCCGTAATCATCAACGCTATATCCGTTTGGGTTAATTCTTCTTTTAACTGCAAAAATTTCTTAGCGATTTCACTTTGCTCAGCTAGAGGTGTTAATTGCTCTTGCAACTCGTAAATAATGTCTTGTACTCGACTAAGATTATCTTCTGTTTCAAATAACTTTTGTTCCGCTTTTTTCTTGCGTTGTTTATATTTTAATACACCTGCTGCTTCTTCAAATATTCCCCGACGGTCTTCTGGCTTACTACTAAAAATTGCTTCTACTTTCCCTTGTGAAATGATCGAAAACGATTCTTTTCCTAAACCTGAATCTAAGAACAGTTCTTGGATGTCTTTCAATCGACAAGGTTGTTTATTGATAAAAAAATCACTTTCGCCTGTTCGTCGATAGCGACGAGTCACGCTGATTTCTTGATAATCCAATGGTAAATAATGATCGGAATTATCCAAAAGTACTGTAACTTCTGCCACATTCAAAGGCTTACGAGAGTCTGAACCAGCGAAAATAATATCGGGCATTTTCCCCCCTCGAAGGCTCTTAGCAGATTGCTCGCCTAAAACCCAGCGGATTGCTTCAGTGATATTACTTTTGCCACTCCCATTTGGTCCAACGACGGCTGTCACACTATTTTCAAAATCAATCACTGTTTTATCTGCAAAGGATTTAAATCCAGCTATTTCAATTCGTTTTAAATACACGAAGCGTTCCCTCACTTACTTTTACAGTGCTGCCAGTGCATTTTCTGCAGCAGCTTGTTCTGCTAGTTTTTTCGATTTTCCTTGCCCAGTCCCAATCAACTTGTCATCTACATAGACTTCGATCCAAAAAATCCGTTCATGTGCCGGACCTTCCTCTTTTATTAATCGGTATTCAATAAATACATCACCTGATTTTTGCAACACTTCTTGCAACTTCGTTTTATGATCCATCTCATGTGAAAAAGCACCTGCTTTGACTTTTGGAAAGACAACTGTTTGAAGAAAGGCATGGGCTGCTTCAAACCCTTGATCAAGGTACAAAGCACCTAGAAAGGCTTCAAATAAGTCACAAAGAAGAGCTGGTCTGGTTCTTCCCCCAGAATTTTCTTCTCCTTTACCTAACATGATATATTTATCAAATCCACATTCTTTGGCAAACTTGGATAAACTATCTTCACGAACGATCGCCGCACGTGTCTTTGTTAGTTTCCCTTCTGGGATATCTGGATATAAACGATATAAATATTCTGAAACCATTAATTCTAATACGGCATCTCCTAAAAATTCTAATCGTTCATTATCTGATAATTGAAGGTTGCGATGCTCATTCACATAGGATGAATGGGTAAAAGCTTGTTCAAGTAAATTGAGATCGTGAAAAACGATAGTATACTTTTCTTTTAATTCATTTGTCAGCTGATTGTCCATTTTTCACATTCCTTTATGGATATTTTTTCAATACTTCCTTATTATACTGGTTTTTGTCTAAATTTGAAATGGTTCCGACAAAAGGTAAGTAAAGGTTTAATAAACCTCAAGAATCCAATGATTTTTTCGATTAAAGAATTTATTAGCTGATCATTTGATTGATTTGATAAATAGTATTCAAAAGTTGCCAGCTATACGAAAAGACCTCCCAAACCGTTTCCGTGTTTGGGAGGTCTTTCTCATTGCCAGATTCGTTCAATACTTTCGCTAAACGGCATGTATGTCCTTATTTTAAGAACGTGATTCTGCTGTTACCGTTACTTTCGCCCATGGATTTGGTGCATCATATGACCAATCCCAATCTTTAGTACGATCGCTCACTGGTAGTACTTCATTACGGAACAATGTTGGAATTGCGAAAGCTTCTTCAAATGCATATGCTTGCCATTTTTTATATGCTTCTTTTTGGTAATCTGCATCAAATGCTTCACTTGAATTGATATCATTGATCAATTTCGTATTTTCTTCTGATTCAAAACGAGTGTAGTTGAATGCTGCATTTGGTCCCCATAGTCCGTTTGGATTTGGATCAGTTCCTGTACTCCAAGCTGCTTGATATACATCAATTTCAGGATCGTCATTTTCTAATTTATCGTAGAATGAGTTAAATTCGATTAAACGTCCAGTCGTGTATTTCACATCTAAGCCGATTTTTTTCCATTGTTGCACATAGTAATCAGATAATGGTTGCGCTGTTTCGCCACCTGACATTGAAGCAAAGTTGATCGTTAATTTATTTCCGTCTTTATCTTCACGTAACCCATCACCATCTACATCTTTATAGCCAGCATCATCCAATAATTTGTTTGCTTTATCGATATCTTGCGTAAATCCTTTTAGATCGTCATCGTGGAATGATTCAAATACAGGAGGAATCAATGAAGTAGCATTGCTTCTTAACCCTGCATAGAAACGTTCTCCTACTGCATCGTTATCTAATGCATAACCCATTGCTTGTCGCAATGATTTATCTGCCATTTTAGAATTTGGATCGTATTCAACACTGCTCTTTTCAGCATTCCATTTACCTAATTTGAAGCCTAAGTAAGTGTATGATGTTTGTTCACGTCCTAAGTTTGTGTAACCTGAGACATCTTTATATGTGTCATACGTATCTGTAGGCATTTGGAAAATCATGTCATAAAGTTTTGAGTTCAAAGCTTCTGTTGCACTAGCAATCGGCAATGATTTCATCGTGATTTTTTTCAATTGTGGTTTGCCATTCCAGTAATATTCATTTGGTAGATACTCTACTGATTCTCCTGCAACGATATTACTCATGTAATATGGACCAAAAGTCACTGGATTTTTACGTACTTGATCACTTGATTCCATGTCTTTGATTGCTACACCTTCAAGTGTGTGTTTTGGAGCTGCATATGCCCAAATCCCACCACCTGATTGAAGCATACTTGGTTCCACTTTTTTATATTCGATTTCAACTGTCTTATTGTCCACTTTTTTGATACCTGAGATTGTCGGAGCGCTACCGCTATGGTATTCTTCCATCCCAACGATGTTTCGGAAGTTATCATCATAACGGATACCTGTATAATCCTTGTTACCGATAATTTCATAAGGGAAAATCACGTCATCTGCGGTTACATCTTTACCATCTGACCATTTTACATTGTCTTTTACTTTGATCGTTGCTTTTTTCGTCTCTTGGTCTAAATCTAAACTCGCTGCACCATCATTTGTGATCTTGAAGTCCGCATCATTTGTAAATAGTGCTTCATGAGAAGGTGCCATAAATGCTGCATCGTAAGAATCTTGATAAAATTCCCATTGGAACAATCCTTTGAATTGACTATCGGTTGCTACTGCAGCCTCCAATTCGCCATCTTTTATTGCATCTTTATCATTTTTCGTTGAGATTGGAAATGTTAATTCCTTCTTCTCACCGTTATTTGCTGAACTCCCAGAAGAGTTAGAACCTCCGCCGCTTCCACAAGCAGCTAATGCCATTACTGAAAAAAGTGTAACAACGCCTAAAATTGATTTCTTCATTCCTTATTTCCCCCTTTGCTTTCTTCTTTATCCTAATCGTTGGCGTGCATCGGCAGAACGCTTAAACGCTTGTCCAACATAGTTTATACTCAACATCAATACTAAAATTAGAATTGACGCAGGTAACCAGATCCATTGTCGATTCACTAAAACCTCACCGTTGCTGGCATAACCGATTAGTGTTCCTAAACTAGGAACATTTGCTGGTAAGCCAAACCCTAAGAAAGTCAAAGTGGTCTCGATCCCAATATTTGCTGCAAAGTTCATCGTTAAGTTGGTAATGATCAATGAACTTAAGTTAGGCATGATTTCACGGAACATGATTTTAAAATCACTTGTTCCCATTGTTTTTGAAGCACTCACATAATCACGCCTTGCTTCTGATAAAGTTTTACTTCTGAATAATCGAGCTTTAGCAACCCAATAAAATGCACTCATAATGAAGATGAACGACCAAACATTATATCTAGAGATAATCGATACAAATACGATAATAATCAACATAATCGGTAAAATCATAATGAAGTCAACGATACGCATCAAAATATTATCGATGATCCCCCCATAAAACCCAGAAATGATCCCTAGTCCAACCCCGATAATCGAAGTGATGACTGTGATTGCAAAACCAATGGTGACGGAGTTTCTTGCACCGATAATCAGTTGTCCTAAAACATCCCGACCACCTTCATCTGCTCCTAAAATAAATTTTGTCCCCTCGGTAGAGATAGCACCTGGAGCTGCATATTTATCAAAGATGCTGACATACATTACTTTATCTTGGTCTGTAAATAACGCACCGATAAAGATAACTAACAATAAAATAACGAGTAAACCTAATGAAAAAATGGCGATTTTATCTTTTTTAAATTCACGGGCAATCATTCGTAATCCCATTGGCGGGATACTTTCTTGCACAACGTCTTTCTTTTTATCACTCATTTGTCTTTTCTCCTTTCTGATTGAATTTTATTGGATACGGATACGTGGATCAACAATGCTCATGATGATATCTGAAAGCAAGGTTCCGATCAACGTCGCAATTCCTAAAATCAATACTAAGGAGGTAATAACTGTATAGTCACGTTGTCCGATCGAATCAATAAACAATTTACCGACTCCTGGGTAGCCAAAAATCTTTTCAATAACTACTGAACCAGCAATCAAGGAAGTAATTTCATAACCCATTTGTGAAGCCATCGGCAATGCCGCGTTTCGGAAAATATGACGACTAAATACTTTATTGGTTGGTACCCCTTTTGAACGGGCAGTTCGCACAAAGTCTAAAGATTTTGAATCAATGACTTCGCTACGTAAATACTGAATCGTTACAGCTGTAGCTAAAAAGGCTTGAGTGATCGATGGTAAAATGATGTATTTCATGCGATCAATCAACTGGGTGAAAAAGCCCCCTTGGATTCCTAACGTCTGGGAGCCGCTGGTTGGGAACCAACCTAGACGATAACCAAATACAAATAACATAATCAATCCAAAGATAAATAACGGAACAGCAAAACTAAAGAAATTGTAGATTACAACAGCTTTATCCAAAAATGAGTTTTGGTATCTGCCCGCCAACATACCTAGTGGTACAGCAATCAAATAAGTAATGATAACTGTTAAGATCGACAAGTAAAGAGTATTGACGATACGCTCACCAATCAAATCAGAAACTGAACGTTTGTATAAGAAACTTTGACCGAAGTCTCCTTGTAACGCATTCCCGATCCATCGGAAATACTGGACATACCAAGGATCATTCAAACCAGCTGCCTGTCTCATTTGCTCGATGACTGCTGGATCTTGGTTGGGGTTGATCAACCCGGTAAAAGGATCTCCAGGCATCGCTTTTGCCAACATAAAGATCAAAATACTAAGAATAATAACTTGTGGGATCATTAATAATACACGTCGTAATATCGTTTTCCACATTAGCTGGCACCTCCATCTTTCAACGCTACTTTATGCGTCGGTGTGATCGTACGGAGATCGTACACTCGACCAGTTGCATCGTAGTACTCCTTTTGATTTTGGATGTACTCACGTTCCACTCTTCGTCGATTCTCTTTGTGTAACTCCCGATTTTCGACATCAATCCGAGGGATAGCAGACAGTAAACGTTTCGTATAGATATGACGTGGATCATTATAAATATCTTCTCGTGTACCAATTTCAACGAATCGACCTTTATACATAATTGCGATATTATCACACATATGTTTCACGACTCCCAAGTCATGAGAAATAAATAAATAACTTAAACCAAATTCTTGTTGGATTCGTTTCATGAAATTTAATACTTGCGCCTGAACGGATAAATCCAATGCAGAAACTGGTTCATCTGCTACGATGAGTTTTGGGTTTGTCGCAACTGCACGTGCAACCCCTAAACGTTGACGCTGTCCACCTGAAAACTCATGTGGATATTTATACAGCGCATCTTCCGGCATCCCTACGATATCCAGTAGATTTTTCACTTTTTTCTTTTCCTCTTGATCACTCAAACGTTCAAAGTTACGGATCGGTTCTGCAATAATATCCAATACTCGCTTTTTAGGATTCAAGCTGGACATTGAGTCTTGGAAGATCATTTGAACATCTTTGTTATAGCCAATTTTTTGTCGGTTACTTTTTTTAGTGACATCTTTACCTTCATAAATGATTTGTCCTGAAGTCACTTTTTCTAATCCAACGACTGCTTTCCCTGTCGTTGATTTACCAGAACCAGATTCTCCGACTAAGCCATACGTTTTTCCTTTTTCAATAATGAAGTCGACACCATCTACTGCATATACATGATCCGTTACTCGATTAAAGAATCCACTACGAATAGGATAGTGTACTTTCAAATCGCTGATTGTAATTAATTCTGTCATCTACACCTCTCCTTTTTCGTCTCTAAAGTGGAAATGTTTGTAGCAAGAGCAACGAACCAAATGATTCGGAGCAATTTCATGAAGGACAGGGTTTTCTTCGTGATCACTGGCTGGAATCCAAGGAATCCGAGGAGCAAAACGACAACCAGTTCGTGGCATATTTTTCAAAGAAGGAACAACGCCTTCAATCACATGGAGCTCAGCTTCATGGTTCCCCTCTTGAGGAATAGAGTTCAACAATGAACGGGTATAAGGGTGTTTAGGATTTTCAAAAAGTTCTTTGACCCCAGCTACTTCAACAAATTGACCGCCATACATTACCGCTACCCGATCAGCCATTTCTGCCACAACACCTAAGTCATGCGTGATCAGAATGATTCCTGTTTTGGTTTCTTCTTGTAAGTCTTTTAATAAATCAAGAATTTGCGCTTGAATCGTTACATCTAGCGCTGTCGTTGGCTCATCTGCAATAACAATCGGTGGCTTACACGCAATCGCAATGGCGATGATTACCCGCTGTCTCATCCCCCCAGATAATTCATGAGGATATTGTCGTCCGACTCTGGCAGGATTAGGAATCCCAACTTGCTCCAACAATTCCAAGGCACGAGCTTGCCGTTGTTCAGCGTTCATTTTGGTATGATAAGATAACCCTTCCTTAATTTGATCTTCAATACGCATCAAAGGGTTTAACGCAGATAACGGATCTTGGAAAATCATCCCAATATCATTCCCGCGGATTTTGTTATACAAAGTTTCATTCAATTCAATCAAGTTTAAATCATTATATAAAATTTCGCCTGTGATCTTTGTGTTGTTTGGATCAAGTAACCCCATAATAGTAGTCGCTAATGTACTTTTCCCGCAACCAGATTCTCCAACGATTGCTAAGATCTCGTTTTTATCTAATGTAAAAGAAACGTCATCTACTGCATCGTAATACTCATCTTTAAGACGGAAGCCTGTATGTAGGTTCTGAACATCTAATAGTTGATTATCTGACAATCTAATACCCCTCTCTGCTCCCTGGTTGGAAGTTTTCTTAATAAAAAATGATATCCCACAGAATAAAACGTTTTATAATAAGCGTTATTCTAAGGATAGTGCAATATATTATTAATAATTATATATAAAACCCCTCTACAATGCAAGAAAATTTCAGTCAGTTGCCAGAATTGTCAGAAAAATCTATTTAAAATAAAGATAAATCACTTGAAAAATTAAAAAAAAGTGAGTAAAGATCCGATTGATCTTTACTCACTTTCATGCTGATGATTAGTTAAGATGATTGCTGATGTAGTCAACTGCCCCACCAACTGTTTCAATTTGTTCTGCATCTTCGTCAGAAATTTCTGTTCCAAACTCATCTTCAAGTTCCAAAACAAATTCCATGATGCTGATTGAGTCAGCTTTTAGGTCATCTTTGATATTTAATTCATCAGTTACTTTATCTGTATCAATTTCAAAATGATTTGAAATAATTTTCGCTACTTTATTAAATACTTCTTCACGTGACAATGTTTTCACCTCCAACAATTATCAAAATTGCCGATTTCCTTCACCAAGGCTAATTTTACTGACATTTTCTAAGATTGTCCACCTTTTTTTCTATAGGGTCGTCGACGAGCAACCAGAAACATTATTCTGCAGGTTTTTCGAATTGTTCAACTAACTGCCCTACCACATTGGTTTCCAACATAGTGTGGATTTGTCTGATGGTATGTCTCACTGCATCTGGTCCAGTCGCACCGTGAGTTTTGATGACTGGTGCCTTTAATCCAAAAAGAACTGCTCCGCCATGTTTTGAATAATCCATTTCTGATTTTAATGAACGTAACCCATCTTTCAACAATAGTGCGCCCATTTTTCCTTTAAACCCTTCATTTAAAATGGCAGCTTTCAAAAGGTCCATCAGATTCATGGCTGTTCCCTCAATGGATTTCAATACTGCATTGCCTGTAAATCCATCGGTTACAACAACATCTGCTGCCCCGTTCAATAGTTCCCTCGCTTCAACGTTTCCAATAAAATTCAAACTGGTTTCATTTTGAAGTAATTCGAAAGCTTTTTTAGTTAATTCGCTTCCTTTTGTTGCTTCCGTCCCATTATTCAATAAAGCAACTCGAGGTCTACCGATTCCTCGGACTTTTCTTGCATAAAATGAGCCTAAGATGCCATATTGTAATAAATGTTCCGGTTTATTTTCAGCATTTGCACCTAGATCAAGCATATCAAACCCTGCATTGGGTTGACCGACTACCGGTAAAGTAGACATCAGACCAGGGCGTTCGATGTTTTTGATACGACCAACAATAAAGAGTCCAGCTGCTAATAATGCGCCAGTGTTCCCCGCTGAAAAAATCGCGTCTGCTTCACCATTTTTGACAGCTTGTGCTGCCAAAACCATCGAAGCATTCTTTTTACGGCGAATGGCTTTAACTGGTTCATCATCACTATCGATTTTTTCATCTGTATGAATGATCGTCACATTGTGTTCTGTTGTTAGATATTTTCTTATTTCATTTTCCTTACCATAAAGGATAAATTCCACATCTGGGAAATCTTTTTGAGCTAAAGCCACACCTTCCACAATGGCTTGTGGTGCGTGATCTCCACCCATTGCATCTACGGCAATTTTCATTATTTCCACTCCTTTTTTATCATCACTATAAAGTATAGCACAGTCTATTAATCAAAATAACGATTATCTTGATTTTCCAAGTCTAAACTGCGGACCAAATGTTGGTATTCTGGCAATAGTTGCCAATCCTTTAACTGCCATAGCTTTTGTGCCTCATCACGAGCTACCTCTAATATATTACTATCTGTTACAAGATCAGCAATTGCAAATTGCGGTAAGCCTGATTGGCGAAAACCAAATACTTCTCCTGGTCCACGCAACTCTAAATCTTTCTCACTTAGAATAAAGCCATTGTTCGTTTCTGTCATTATTTTCATTCGCTCAATCCCTAATTCATTTTTAGGATTAGCTACCAATACACAATAAGAAGCATCACTACCACGTCCAACACGTCCACGTAATTGATGTAACTGTGCTAATCCAAAACGATCAGCATCCATGATCAACATGACTGTAGCATTCGGAACATTTACACCCACTTCGATGACCGTCGTTGAAACCAAGATTTGCATCTTGTTTTCTTTAAATGTTTCCATAATTGCTTCTTTTTCCTGGTTCTTCATTTTACCATGTAACAATCCGACTTCATACTGAGGCACAAAAAGCGCACTTAATTTTTCATAAATTTCAACAGCGTTTTTAACGTCTAATGCTTCTGACTCTTCAATCAACGGGCAAATGACATACATTTGATGTCCTTTCGCCAGTTCCTTCCATGTCCAATCTAACACACTATTTAATTGTGGCGTACGAACCCATCTCGTCTCTATTGGAATCCGGCCAGCTGGAAGTTCGTCAATTACCGAAACATCCATTTCTCCGTATGCAGTAATCGCTAAAGTCCGAGGAATTGGTGTGGCTGTCATAAATAAAACATCTGGACGCCAGCCTTTTTCACGGAGTACTTTTCGCTGATTCACACCAAAACGATGTTGTTCATCCGTAATAACTAAACCTAAGTGTTGAAATTCGACTCCTTCTTGAATCAACGCATGGGTACCGACAACGATATCGATTTCTCCTTGTTCCAGCAATTCGAGTAGTTCTCTTCGTTCTTTGGCTTTCGTCGAACCCGTTAACAGAGCAAGTTTAACTTCTTGCGCATCAAATAATTGAAGAAGGCTTTCCATGTGTTGTTGTGCCAAAATTTCAGTTGGTACCATCAATGCGCCTTGAAACCCTGCAGTGACCGCCGCATATAAGGCAATTGCTGCAACAATCGTCTTTCCGCTACCTACATCACCTTGCAATAGGCGTTGCATATGTTGCGGACTTCTTAAGTCACGACAAATTTCATTCGTGACTCTTTTTTGGGCATCCGTCAATTCAAAAGGTAGTTTTTGAATAAATTGTTTCAAGCGCTGGATGTCATATAAAATTTCAATGCCATTTGTTTCTGCTTTTTCCGATTTTTTAAGCCCTTGAAGTCGCATTTGAAATAAAAAGAATTCTTCAAAGACAATTCTTCGTTTTGCTTGATGGTTTTCTTCATGATTTTTCGGAAAATGCATGCTTTTAACAGCTGTTGGCCGATCCAACAGTCGATATTTCTCAACTAATCCATTGGGAAGATTCTCTTCGATCAAATCACCATACTCTTCGAAACCTCTTCGAATCAAATCGACTAAAGTTGTTTGACGGATTGATTTATTGACATGATAGATTGGAGAAAAATCATCCACCGCTTGAGAACCCAAAATTTTCATACCATTTAATGACTTCCGTTTCGCATCCCATTTTCCATAGACAGCAATTTCTTCGGATAAGATCACTTTATCTTTCAAATATGGTTGATTGAAAAAAGAAACATTGAAAACAGCATGATCCTGCATCATACGAAATTGGAGTCGATTCTTTTTGTAGCCAAAGCGACTCATTACTGGTGGTGAAACAACCAGGCCTTTTAAAGTCACTTTTTCTTGATCAAGTATTTCATTTAAATTTCTTTCTTGAATGTCTTCATAGCGAAAAGGATAATAGGTCAATAGGTCTTCGATGGTTTGGATTCCCAGACTAGCAAGACTATCCGCCCTTTTTGCTCCCACACCGGCTAACATCGTCACTGGATCATTTAAAGACCTCATATTTCACCCTCCTTTACCGTATGTTTCACTATCAATCCATTCCTTAGAAATAGGGCTGCACCAACAACCTGGTACAGCCCCCGTTCTTTTACCGTTCGTTCAGGCGAAAAGGATTGTCCTTTTCTATTCTGCAGAGAATAAATACGGATAAACCGGTTGATCGCCTTGATGAATTTCAATTTCTAAATCTGGATGTTGTTCAACTAATTTAGCTGATAATTCTTCTGCTTGATGAACCGAACCACCTTCACCTGCTAAAATCGTCACAATTTCTGTTTCTTCAGTGATCATTTTTTCTAAGGTAGCGAATGAAGTTGCCATCATGTCAGAATCTGAGATAACGATTTTCCCGTCAATCATCCCTAAGAAATCGCCCTCAGTAATTTTCACACCATCAATGGTTGTGTCACGAATCGCATGAGTAATCTGCCCACTAACGACACTTGCAAGCATTTCTGTCATAGTCGCTTTGTTTTCTTCCAACGATACTTGATCATTAAATGAAAGCATCGCAGTTAATCCTTGAGAGATCGTTTTTGATGGTACGACCGCTACTGGGATATCTGCTACTTCAGCCGCTTGATCCGCAGCCATGAAGATATTTTTATTGTTTGGTAATACGATGACTTTATCCGCATTGACTTCCTTGATCGCTTTAACGATATCTTCCGTACTTGGGTTCATCGTTTGTCCACCACTAATGACATAGTTTGCTCCTAAACTTTCAAATAACTCTTGCACTCCTTTACCGGCTGCAATCGCTACGATCCCATAAGGTGTACGAGCTGCTTTTTGTGGCTTCGCTTGCTCATCGTGTTCTAAAATCGTTTCATGCTGTAAACGCATGTTGTCGACTTTGATTTTTACTAATGAACCAAATTTTTGTCCATAATTTAATACTTCACCTGGATTTTCGGTATGCACGTGGACCTTAATGATCTCATCATCATTAACAACCAATAATGAATCACCGATTCCATCTAAGTAATTACGAAATTCTTCATAGTCAAATTGGCTATCGACGGTTGGCCCTTCACCGATTTTTACCATGATTTCTGTACAGTAACCATAATGGATATCTTCTGTTGCTAATTGACCTTGGACACTGCGATGATGCTCAGCATTGACCATTTCATCCATTTCAGCTGGTGATGGTTCATAGACTTCTGTCATTTTGAATTCACCATTCAAGGCACTTAAGAAGCCTTCATATACAAATAGCAAACCTTGACCGCCACTATCGACGACACCGACTTCTTTTAACACTGGTAACAAATCAGGTGTTTTCGCTAAGGCACGTTTCCCACCTTTTACCACAGCCGTCATCACTTCAACAACGTCGTCACTTGTTTTAGCTTTCTTTTCTCCTGCTTTTGCAGCTTCACGGGCTACTGTCAAAATGGTTCCTTCAACAGGCTTCATGACTGCTTTATAAGCTGTCTCAACGCCATGCGTAAAAGCCGCAGCTAAATCTGCAGCGTTTAACACTGTCACATCAGGTATTTGCTTTGAAAAGCCTCGGAATAATTGAGACAAAATAACTCCTGAATTTCCTCTGGCTCCCATTAGTAGGCCTTTTGATAACATTGCTGCTAACTCGCCTACTTTTTCAGAAGTAGAATCAGCAACTGCTTTAGCTCCACTTGTCATAGATAAATTCATATTTGTACCTGTATCTCCATCAGGAACTGGGAATACATTTAACGAATTGACATATTCTGCATTTACTTGCAGACGATTCGCGCCCGCCTGAACCATTTCCTGGAATTGGCTTGCACTGATTTCTGTTACACTCACCTAGATAATCCTCCTTCAGATCGACTGCTGAATCATTCAGCAAGCCTTCTGCCTAGTCTGGCAGTACACGAACACCTTGGACGAAAACATTAACAGAATTGGCTGTTACACCTAGTAATGTCTCCAAGTTGTATTTTACTTTTTCTTGGACATTGCGAGAAACTTCTGAAATTTTTGTACCATAACTAATGATCGTATAAACATCTACTGCGATGCCATTAGCTTCTTGGCGAACAACTACTCCTCGAGAATAATTTTCTTTTCGTAGAATTTCAGTAATATTATCTTTTATTTGGTTCTTGCTGGCCATTCCTACAACACCGAACACATCTGTTGCGGCGCCACCAACAACTGTTGCAATCACATCATTGGTAATTTCAATGGTTCCAGCTGACGTTTGAATTTTTACAGCCATGAATGAGCCTCCTTAACGGGCAAAATACTCCCATTTTTCTTCTATCATATTTTATCATAGCGTCACCCGAAATAAAAGGCAGTTACCCTAAAGTACTCAAAAACCGCTGAAAATTTTAAAATTAGTCCTGTATAATTTACAATTATTCCCATGGATTGTCAATTCTTGCTATGAAAAGACACTTGCATATTACCCCTTCATATGATATGTTATTCTGGTATGAGCTGAATTATTCTATCGCTCCAAATCGAGGTAAAGGGGGAAAATTACATGGCAAAAGTTTGTTACTTTACTGGTCGCAAGACAAAAAGTGGAAACAATCGTTCTCATGCGATGAACTCAACAAAACGTACTGTTAAACCTAACTTACAAAAAGTTCGCGTTATGATCGACGGAAAACCTAAAAAAGTTTGGGTGTCAACTCGTGCTTTGAAGTCAGGAAAAGTTGCACGCGTTTAATTGAATGAAGTTTGAACCGTTCGGTGCGTGAACGGTTTTTATTTTTATTATAATGCCTTACTTTTCATAAAAGAAGTTAGTTGAAAAGCCTACAAATGATCTTGATGAACGATCATTTGTAGGCTTTTTAGGTTTTGCCAAGTCCTTAATATTAAACATGTATTCTTTTAAAAACTGGTATTTTATTATTTATAAAATCAGTTTATATAAGTTTTCTTGCCTTTTATTTTCAAAATAAACGTTATTTATTATTGTTTTTTATTTTTTTGGAAATGCCAAGTCTTTTCATGTAGTTAAAAATATGAATATGATAAACTAGAGATAACTTCATATTTCATAGAAATTTGGTGAATGAATCAATGAAAACAAAAATCAAACTTTTTTTAAAAGAAAATGGTCGTTATGCTTTTGCTAGTTTTCTGATCCCTTTTTTGATACTTGCGTTAGTTTACTTAAGTATCGGAATTTATCCAGGAAGTAGCCGAAGCATTCTTGCAAGTGATGCATTTTCTCAATTTTCAAATTTCCATGCAAGCTTTCGGAACATGTTATTAGGAAAGCAAAGTATTTTTTATACTTGGAACGCTTCATTAGGTCTGAATTATTTATCTTTAATTTCATATTACTTAGGCGGATTATTTACTCCGCTTGTTCTTTTGTTTCCTAATAATATGATGCCTGATGCTTTATATTTTCTAACTCTGCTTAAAGTTGGGTTTGCTGGATTATCTTTTTGGTTCCTTGCGCGGACGTATAAAATTCCACGTTGGGGACAAGTGGCTTTAAGTGTTAGCTATGCTTCGATCTCTTTCATTACCGCTCATTCTGAGATCATTATGTGGTTGGATGCGTTTATTTATCTTCCACTTATTATTTTGGGTATCCATCGGGTCATGGATTATAAACGACCAACATTATTATTTGTTAGTTACTTATTGCTCTTTTTATCCAGTTTTTATATGGGCTTTATGATCGGTATTTTTTCTTTTCTTTATTTTATGGCAAGGCTGTTTTCAAAATGGTCACTCTACAAAAAATCGATTGTACCTTATGGGATTACTTCCTTATTAGCTGGTGGAGCATCAATGATCATTATTCTTCCAGCAGTCTTGGATCTCCGATCAAATGGCGAAACATTAACACAGATCACTACACTAAAAACCGAAGCTACCTCATATTTGGATATCATCATGAAAAACATGATCGGTGTCTATGACACAACCAAATATGGCTCCATTCCTTTTATTTATGCTGGTTTGTTTCCATTAGTTTTATGTCTATTTTATTTTGCTAGTCGAAAAATCAACTTAAAGAACAAACTTTTGTATGGTAGTTTATTTGCTTTATTGATTGCTAGTTTCTATCTTGTACCACTCAACCTCTTTTGGCATGGTATGCATGCGCCTAATATGTTTTTGTTCCGCTATTCCTATTTGTTTTCTTTTCTCGTCCTTTTGTTAGCGGCCAAAGGATGGGAACGAATAACTAAAGAGGATCAAGGCTTACTCCTAAGTATCATCATCATTTTAGCAGCAGTTTTTGCTATCGCATGGGGACTTAAGCCTAATAATAGTTACTCTTATATTACAACGACATCGTTTGTCTTAACGATTGTTTTCTTGAGTCTTTACGCGTTAACAATTGGCTTTTTCCAGCAACCAAAACAGCCCGTTAAATACCTTAGCTTATTGTTACTGTTACTGATGACAGGAGAAGCAAGTGTCAATACGAATAGTATGATTCATGGGATATTAGACGATTGGAATTATGCTTCACGAAGCTTATATACTGATCCTGCTCCTAGCATCAAGTCACTTGTTGATCAGACAAAACAAGAATCGGATACTTTTTATCGATTAGAAAATCTTGATCCGATTTCTCCTAATGATTCCATTAACTATGGCTATAGTGGTATCAGTTTGTTTTCTTCTATTAGAAACAGGAACTCTTCTGCTTATCTAGATTCGTTAGGCTTTCGTTCAAGAGGAACAAATCTTAATATCCGCTACGCAAACAATACGTTATTGATGGATGGGTTTACAGGAATAAAATATAATATTGCTAAAAACGACAGTAGCTTTAGCAAATATGGCTTTGTGAAAGAAAGTCAGAGCGATGACTATACACTCTATAAAAATCTAAATGCTTTACCGCTAGCTTTTACAGCACCAGTAGATATTAATCACGTGGAACAACCATTAACTGACAATCTCACGAGTCAAACCAATTTGATCAATCGGCTGGCTGATTTAAATGAGCGGTATTTTACTTTCTACACACCAACTTTGAAAAGCCAACAAAACGTCACAGTAAACAAGACGTCTACCGGGGTGACTTATTCTGAAACCACGAATAACCAGCCCAAAACGCTCACTTGGGAAGTGCGTGTACCAGCAAACACACAAGCTTATCTCAGTTTGTTCCCTACTAACTATGCCCAATTAGAAAGTTCTACCGCCACGATTACTGTCAACGGTGTGTCACGAAAGACTCAGATCAGTATTTCTGGACAATATTATGATCTAGGATATTATCCTCAAGACACAACAGTTACTTTCTCTGCTAGTTTTTATGGCACAAAAGAGGTTAGCTTTATGGAACCTAAAGTTCTTGGACTTGATGTTGTTGCTTATCAAGCAGCAATGAATCAAATCAAAGAAAATGGTGTTGCTATGAAAACGACCGGCCGAACCGCCACTGGTACTGTCAACACATCCGAAGAAAGAATGCTAGTCACAACGATCCCTTATGATGCTGGCTGGTCCGCAAAAATCGATGGAAAGGCAGTCAAAGTCGAAAACTTCAAAGATGCCTTTGTAATGATCAAACTACCTGCAGGCAAACATACCGTCACTTTTAGTTACTTACCTCAAGGTTTTATCATCGGATCGATTTTGTTCGTTCTTTGTATCGGACTTTTTATCCTATATGTGTGGTATCAAAAGAAAGAGCCCAAAGTAAATAAGCGATATAAACATAGTTAATGATCCACTCAGCGCCATCATTTCTAAAATTGAAATGATGGCGCTGATTTTTACGTTGATGACTCTTGTAGTTCTGATTACTTATCTACTACCGTATTCAGTAATTTCATTATGTTCTGTTATCTTCCTTACAGGACTTGTGGAGCCTGCAATCCTTGACGTTGATTGCAGACTCGAACTTGATTCACGCCTTTTCTCCAAAAGCTCTCCTAAGCGTTGAACATCACCCTGTTGATTAGATGAACTGCCATTATTTAAATTCCCACCTCCGGAAAGAGAGGGTGAATTGTCAAGGATCCAATCGCTTATTTTTATTATTTCAACCTACAAAACATGTTCCGTCATGGCAAAACCTACCAAATAAAAAAAGACAGAAAGAAACTTTTCTTCTTTCTGTCCCAATTATTCTATCTCTCATAACCAACATCAATTTCTGATCATTCCTCAACGAAGTTAAAAAGTTAAATGTTCTGGTTTATTGATTACTTATCTGTCGTACCCAACGGCGCCCTTAGGATTATTTACCCGGCTTACAAGATTTGGAGATGCTGTAGGTCTTTCAGACTGCGAATCTATTTTGACCACCTGTGTGCCACAGTCTCCTAAAATTACTCTCAGTTCTTTTTTCTGACCATTACTCAACCTACCGTTATCTACCTTTCCATTCTCCACTTCTCCGTTATTAAACTTGCCATTATTCCCCTCTTCATTACTTAATTGTCTAGCGATTCTTTGATATATTGGGTTGTTTTGCAAGTCTCTAATATTATTCACATATGTAGATTTAGACAAAGGAACTCCACCTGTTTTTTTGGTTTGAGAGGTAAGTTGATTTAAACTGCCTGTTTTTCCTTCTTGTCCTGACTTCTCCTCACTCGGTAATATCAAAGAGGTGTTTTCTGTAAATTCTTTTTTTGCAGACTCTGCTGTTCTTTCTTGTGCTACTGGATTATTTAACTTTATTTGATTTAATACGTCAACGAATTTTCTTCTATGCTCTCCTTGATCAGAAGGTTTAGTTTCTGACGATTCCTTTGTTATTGGCACTGGTATTACTGTTGTCTGATGTATGGGCAGGTTCTTTAGGAATATGTTACCCATAGCGTTTTTAAAAATTTCTTTCTCAGTTGCTGTCATAGCCATAAACGATTTTGAACCAGTTGTTTCTCCCAATATGCTAGTTGGATTTTCCATCTTCGCACTCGATAGTACTGATGGATTATTGTTTGCCGAATTTTTTGCTGAGGCTGATGTTACTATTTTTGGCTGTATGGATGGGTTTTGTTGGAATATATTACCCATAGCATTTTTAAAATTTTCTTTCTCAGCTGCTGTCATAGCCATAAACGATTTTGAACCGGTTGTTTCTCCCAATACGCTAGTTGCATTTCCCATCTTCGCACTCGATAGTATGGATGGATTATTGTTTGCCGAATTTTTTGCTGGGTCTGGTGTTACTATTTTTGGCTGTATGGGTAGTTTTTGTTGGAATATATTACCCATAGCGTTTTTAAATTTTTTTTCTCATCTGCTGTCATAGCCATAAACGATTTTGAACCGGTTGTTTCTCCCAATATGCTAGTTGCATTTCCCATCTTCGCACTCGATAGTATTGATGGATTATTGTTTGCCGAATTTTTTGCTGGGTCTGGTGTTACTATTTTTGGCTGTATGGATGCGTTTTGTTGGAATATATTACCCATAGCGTTTTTAAAATTTTCTTTCTCATCTAGTCTCGTCTCAATAAAGGGTTTTTCCTCATGTACTTCTCCCAGTATGCTGATTAAAGTATTCTGATCTAATTTTTCATTGCTCATATCATTTATTCTCCTTTCGCTCATTAGGTTCTATTATAAAGAAAAGAATCCTCTCTTTAGCAACAACTTTTTCTTTTTTATATACTTTATGTTATTTCGATTGTTATTTTAAATAATAGTTATTTTATATTTCTATAAAATTGATCATTTAGCTACTTAGATGCTAGTAATATCTTTTTACTGTTATTATTTTTTGGAGAATTAAAACTCATAAAAAAATAAAAAAACGTTCCGTTTAGAGAAATATTTTTTCTCTAAACGAAACGTGTGAATAAAAGGTCTTTATTAATCATACACCACTTCATACAGATATAACCCTTCTGGATGAGCTGTGGGTCCTGCAGCATTTCGATCTTTTTTCGCAATGATTTCGGGTATACTATCCTCTGAAAGTCGTCCGTTCCCAATCTTCAGCAACGTACCGACAAGGATCCGAATCATCTTGTACAAGAAACCATTCCCACGAAAAGTAAATAACAACTCATCCCCGGCCTCATTGACTTCCATCTTTGCTTCATAGATCGTTCTTACTTTGTCCTCGATTGAACTTCCAGAAGCACAAAAAGAAGTGAAATCATGGGTACCTATTAAGTCAGGCAATGCTCGTTGAATTTTCGATAAATCAAGTGGATAGGGGAAATAACTTGCGTAATGCCGACGAAACGGACTGCGTGGTTTTCCAATATCGACCCGAAACTGGTAAGTTTTTTCTTTTACTAAATAGCGCGCGTGAAAATCATCTGAAACGATCTCAACGGCTTTAACTGCGATATCTTCTGACGATTGCGTATCTAATGCAAAACGCATACGTTCTAAAGGTCGTTCTTCAGGATAATCAAAATGGATCACTTGCCCCATCGCATGGACCCCTGCATCAGTACGGCCAGAACCAAAGACAGTGATCTCTTTTCCATTGGCCATTTTCTTTAGCGTTTTTTCCATTTCCTCTTGGACAGTACGACCATTTGGTTGCTTCTGAAAACCATTAAAATGGGTACCATCATAGGCAATAATTGCTTTATAACGTGTCATACTTTCACCTACTCATCAACTTCTTAAAAAGACTAATGCAATGGTCATCAAGACAAAAACAACAAGGACCATCGTATCTCGTTGATGCCAATGCAGTATGCGGTACTTTGTTCTTCCTTCACCACCTTGGTATCCTCTTGCTTCCATGGCAGTCGCTAAATCTTCTGCCCGGTTAAAACTGCTAACAAACAAAGGAATCAGTAAAGGAATAACTGCTTTCATTTTTTGGACTAGACTTCCTTCACCAAAATCAACCCCACGGGCTCGTTGTGCATTCATGATTTTCTCTGTTTCATCCATCAACGTTGGTACGAATCGTAGAGCAATCGAAAGCATCAACGAAATTTCATGCACCGGAAAGCGAACTGCTTTTAATGGGCGAAGTAAATACTCAATCGCATCAGATAATTCCAAAGGTGGAGTCGTTAATGTTAATAAGGTAGACATAAAAATGATTAGTACAAATCGGCAAAAAATAAACAGCCCATTCATTACACCGAACTCCGTAATATTGAAGATTCCCCAACTCCAGTAGGTAGCACCACCGCTAGTAAATAATACTTGGAGTGCCACTGTAAATAAAATCAACCAGATCAAAGGACGGATGCCTCGGATGAAAAATTTGAAATCTACCTTTGAGAGAAAGACAGCAAGTAAAGTGAAAACAGCTAATAACGCATAAGTCTGCCAATTATTTGCCAAAAAAATAATTCCAATAAAGTAGAAACTTGCTAATAACTTTGCTCGAGGGTCTAATCGATGGATCAAGGAATCTCCAGGCATGTATCGACCAAAAATTAATTTATTCATCATAAGGTTGTCCCCCTACTAATGCTACGAGCTGATCTGCTAATTCATCTGCAGTGATTGGAAGTTCGGAAAAAAGCGCTGTTCGACTATTCAGCTTTTCCGCAAATTCTGTCGCAGTCGGAACACCTAATTGCTTTTCTTTGAGCCAAGATAGATTTTGAAAAACTGCATGAGGTTGACCGCTATTTACAATCCTACCTTTTTCTAAGACATAAACATAATCAGCGTAATTTGCCACATCATCCATTAAATGAGTGACCAATACGATCGTGATTTTTTGTTCTTTGTGCAGTCGCCAGAACATATCCATCATTTCTTTTCGACCTTGAGGATCAAGTCCAGCCGTTGGTTCGTCTAATACTAGTACTTCCGGCTTCATAGCAAGTACACCTGCAATCGCTACTCGACGCATTTGTCCTCCTGATAATTCAAAAGGAGAACGCTCTAAGTAAGTTTCATCTAAACCAACTTGTTCTAATGTTTCTTTAGCTAAATCTCGTGCATCTTCCTCACTGACACCAAAGTTCTTTGGTCCAAAAGCAATGTCTTTTGCTACCGTTTCTTCAAATAATTGGGCTTCAGGAAACTGAAAAACAATACCTACTTTTTTACGAATGGGTTTTAAGTTTTTATTATTCGTATCGGGCTTGATTTGTCGATCGCCAATATGTACGATCCCACTGGTAGGTTTAATCAACGCATTCAAATGTTGCAGTAAGGTTGATTTCCCACTTCCAGTATGCCCGACTAAGGCTGTGTAGCTATTTTCTTTAATCATTAAATCAATATCAAATAATGCACGTTGTTCGAATGGTGTGTTTGGTTGATAGGTGAAATCTACTTTTTCAAAACGGATGTCCATAACCATTCCACCATCCTTTCTTCTGTCATATATTCACTAGGAACATCAATTCCTCGTTGCTTCAAGGCGCTTTTCAATTTTTCAGGAAAAGGAAGATCTAACCCTAAATTGATCAATTCTGGACCAGCAGAAAAGATTTGTTCTGGTGTGCCTTCATTGACTAATTCTCCTTGTTTCATCACTAATATCCGATTGGCATTTGCTGCCTCATCGATATCATGAGTGATAGATATGACGGTCAAATTACTTTCATCTTTGATTTTTTTAATCGTGGAAATCACTTCTTCACGACCTTCTGGATCAAGCATACTAGTAGCTTCATCTAAGATAATAATATCTGGACGTAGAGCTACGACTCCAGCAATGGCTACTCGTTGTTTTTGTCCACCAGAAAGTCTTGCTGGTTCACGTTTGGCAAAATCGATCATACGTACCTTTTCTAGCGCATCTTGTACACGGATCACCATTTCTTCTCTAGGTATACCTTGGTTCTCAAGACCAAAAGCAACATCATCTTCAACAGTAGATCCAACAAATTGGTTGTCTGGATTTTGGAAAACCATTCCAACCATTTGACGGATCGACCAGATATTTTCTTCATTAAGTGTTTGATTGCCAACTTTCACAATACCAGACTCTGGTAGAAGCAACCCATTGATTGTTTTTGCAAGTGTTGATTTCCCTGATCCATTATGTCCGATGATTGCGATCCACTCACCTTGCTTGATGGTAAATGAAATGTCTTTTAATGCTGGACGAGGGTCATCAGGTTGATATTTGTAATTAATCTTTCCTAATTCAATTATTGGCTCCATAATTACTCCTTCTCCATCCTAAGTTCCTACTAACACTATCAAAAAACACCTGATTTTTCAATTGTTTCCGTTTTAATTAAAGTGTTTTTTTACACCTTCAATTAGATGTCTTGACAGGTAATTGAAGGTACAAAAAAACACTTTATGATGAGTGCATACTCCCCAAACCGATAGATTTGGGGAGTAGCGCTGAGCTAGACTCGGAAGAGTTAACTTCCAACATCATAACACTCTAAAAGAATCATCTATAAAGTGATGTTATTAGTGTGATTTTAGACAAGTTCTAAGACAACCATTGGTGCACCATCACCGCGTCTTGGTTCTGTCTTCAAGATACGAGTGTAGCCACCTTGACGTTCAGCATAACGAGGTGCAATATCATTAAATAGTTTTTGTAAAGCTGATTCAATGACGATGTCCTCATTTTCTTCACGTACGCTAGCAACTTCATTACGTACAAAAGCCGCAGCTTGACGACGTGCATGTAAGTCTCCACGTTTGCCTAAAGTGATCATTTTTTCTGTAGTTGAGCGAACTTCTTTCGCACGAGCTTCAGTAGTCACAATACGTTCGTTAATTAATAAGTCAGTTGTTAAATCACGCAACATCGCTTTACGTTGGCTAGATGTGCGTCCTAGTTTACGATAACTCACGTTGGTTTCCCTCCTTCGTAAAAGGTTTTAATCTTCCTTACGTAAACCTAAACCTAAGTCGTGTAATTTAGCTTTCACTTCTTCTAATGATTTACGTCCTAAGTTACGGACTTTGATCATTTCTGGCTCAGATTTATTTGTAAGTTCTTGTACAGTATTGATTCCTGCACGTTTCAAACAATTATAAGAGCGAACAGACAAGTCTAATTCTTCAATTGTCATTTCTAACATTTTTTCTTTTTGTGTTTCTTCTTTTTCGACCATGATTTCAGCATTTTTAGCTTCATCAGTTAGGTTTACAAAGATGTCTAAATGTTCTGTCATGATTTTTGCAGATAAACTCATTGCTTCCAACGGTTCGATTGAACCATCTGTCCAAATCTCCATCGTCAATTTATCAAAATCTTCACGGTGTCCAACACGAGTGTTTTCTACTTGGTAGTTCACACGACGAACTGGCGTGTAGATTGAATCGACTGGAAGTACACCAATTGGCATATCTTCTTTTTTGTTTTCATCTGCTTGAACATAACCACGTCCTGGCTTCACTGTTAAGCGAGCGTGGAACGTAGCTCCTTCAGAGACGCTACAGATGTACATATCTTTGTTAAGAATTTCTACCTCACTATCAACGATAATATCGCCAGCAGTTACTGTAGCAGGTCCGGTAATATCGATTTCAAGGGTTTTTTCTTCTTGACCATACATTTTAAGTGCTAAGCCTTTAATGTTCAAGATGATTTGAGTGACGTCTTCTCTTACCCCTTTAATGGTAGAGAATTCATGCAGTACACCATCGATTTGAATATTAGTGATGGCAGCACCTGGCAAAGAAGATAATAAAATACGACGTAGGGAATTCCCTAAAGTAGTCCCATATCCTCTTTCAAGAGGTTCAACGATGAACTTGCCATAATCTTTTTCTTCATCAATTTTTGCGATTCTTGGTTTTTCGAACTCAATCATTCTTATCTTTACCCCTTTCAAAACGAAAAGTGTCTTGTTCAATGACGTTACTAATAGAACTCAAAATGAGCGGCACTCATTAAACACGACGGCGTTTTGGAGGGCGGGCACCATTATGAGGAACTGGAGTCACGTCACGAATTGCAGTCACTTCTAAACCTGTAGCTTGTAATGAACGAATTGCTGCTTCACGTCCAGAACCAGGTCCTTTAACTGTTACTTCAACAGTTTTTAATCCGTGTTCCATTGCTGCTTTTGTAGCTGTTTCTGCTGCCATTTGAGCGGCAAAAGGAGTTGATTTTTTGCTTCCTTTGAAGCCTAATGAACCAGCTGATGACCACGCTAATGCATTCCCGTGAGTATCAGTGATCATGATGATAGTGTTGTTGAATGTAGAATGGATATGTGCAATACCTGCTTCTATATTCTTTTTCACACGGCGTTTACGATTCACTTTTTTTGCTGCCATGAAGTTCTAACCTCCTTCACTTAAGAATTATTTTTCTTGCCAGCGATAGCGCGAGCTGGACCTTTACGAGTACGTGCATTGTTTTTCGTGTTTTGTCCACGAACAGGCAATCCACGACGATGACGGATTCCACGGTATGAACCGATTTCCATCAAACGTTTGATGTTTAAGTTCACTTCACGACGAAGGTCACCTTCAACTTTTAATTTATCTACTTCTGCACGGATAGCATCTGTTTGTTCATTCGTTAATTCACGAACACGAACATCTTCAGATACACCAGCATCAGCTAAGATTTTTTTAGCAGTAGTGTTACCAATACCATAGATATAAGTAAGAGAAACTACTACACGTTTATCACGAGGAATATCTACTCCTGCAATACGAGCCATATTTATTGCACCTCCAATTATCCTTGACGTTGTTTATGTTTTGGATTTGCTGGGCAAATCACCATAACGCGTCCTTTACGACGAATTACTTTACAATGTTCGCACATTGGTTTTACTGATGGTCTTACTTTCATGATAATACCTCCTGTAGTTTTACGGAGTACAATTATTTAAAGCGATAAGTAATACGGCCACGGTTTAAATCATACGGAGACAATTCAACCGTCACTTTGTCACCAGGTAAGATACGGATGTAATGCATACGGATTTTACCTGAAACAGTAGCAAGAACTTGGTGTCCGTTTTCTAGTTCAACTTTAAACATTGCATTCGGCAAAGTTTCGACGACTGTACCTTCGACTTCAATCATATCTTCTTTTGCCACGCACAGTACCTCCTTGTACTTGTTTCGCATTTTCACACGATAAAATGGCGGAAACTGCAGTTCCCACCTCAAAATTCTCAAAATGGATCATCTAGAGGATTTCTCTAGAAGTCGGACTGACATATTCTATCATAATTTATTGAACTTGACAAGAGTAACTGCTTAATGCAAGTCGGCTACGGGCAATCGTGCTATTTTTCAATAATTTTTTGGACATCAGTAAATACAGCATCGATTTCACGATCACCATCGATAGTGTTTAGCAAACCTTGTTCTTTGTAATAGGCCAAGATTGGTTCACTATTTTTGATGTTGATAGCCAGACGATTTTTAACCGTCTCAGGTTTATCATCTTCTCTTTGATAGAATTCATGCCCACCACAACGATCACATGTATCTTCAACTTTTGTAGGGTTAAAAATTTTATGATAAGTTGCTCCACAATTGCTGCAAATGAATCGGCCAGCTAAACGCTCAACCAATACATCTTCACCAACATGGATATCGATGACTGCATCAATTTTTTTGTCTAAGTCTTTTAACATTGCATCTAGCGCTTCTGCTTGCTCAAGTGTACGGGGAAAACCATCTAATAAGAAGCCTTTTTCCGTATCAGGTTCAGCTAAGCGCTCTTTCACGATTCCATTTGTTACTTCATCAGGAACTAATTCACCTTTATCAATATAAGACTTTGCTTCCAAGCCAAGAGCTGTTTCATTTTGCATTGCTGCACGGAACATGTCTCCTGTTGAGATGTGAGGAATATGATAAGCATCAATGATTTTTTCTGCTTGTGTTCCTTTACCTGCGCCTGGTAGCCCCATTAAAATGAGGTTCATTGTTTTCCCTCCTAATAAATGTGAGAACGTGTGTTGAGGAAAAACCTCAACACGCTTTCTTACTCGATAAATCCAACGTACTTACGTTTCAGCATTAAGCCTTCTAACTGTTTCGCAGTTTCTAAAGCTACACCGATGACGATCAGTAAGCTAGTACCACCTAACCCAATGGACTGAGGCAGATTCCAAATCATTTGAGCAATGATCGGTAATAAAGCCACTAAACCAAGGAAAATCGCACCGACTGTACTTAAACGCATCAATAAGCTTGAGACATACTCTTCAGTTCCTTTACCAGGACGTACGCTTGGTATATAGCTTCCTTGTTTTTGTAAGTTTTCCGCTAATTTCTCAGGGTTTACTTGAACAAAAGCATAGAAGAATGTGAATGCGACGATCAAGATCGTATAAATAGTTGCACCAGGTGCAGTATTATAGTTAAAGATCTGCATCATTATTTTATACCAGTTTTCAGCCCCAAATCTTCCACTCAATGCTTGTAAAACCGCATTAGGTGTCGCAATAAACGAACTTGCAAAGATAACCGGGATAACCCCAGCCGCATTGACTTTCAACGGTAGATAACTACTTGTTGGCGCCCCTGCTACACGTTTCGTATATTGAATTGGGATTTTGCGTTCAGCTTGTTGGAAAAATGTAACGCACGTTACGATCAATAGGATTGCAACGATTAAAATAGCAATGAAAATTGCAGATTTCCAGATATCTGATTGATTGATATTTACGAAATAGTCTTCATAAATTTCTTTTACACTTTCAGGAAGTCGAGAAATGATCCCTGCAAAGATGATCATTGATACTCCGTTACCGATTCCTTTTTCTGTGATTTGTTCTCCTAACCAAGTGACAAACATTGTACCCGCAGTCAAAATCAGACCGATAGTAACATAGGTTGAAACGTTAGGGTTATTCACAAAACCTAGTTGAGCATACTGGTTAAATCCAGCAGTGATCCCAACAGATTGGACAAATGCCAATACTAATGTCAGGTATCGAGTTGCTTGATTCAACTTCTTACGACCAACCTCCCCTTGTTTTGACCATTCAACAAAACGTGGCACGATATCCATTTGTAACAATTGGATAACGATCGAAGCTGTAATGTAAGGCGAAACCCCCATTGAGAAGATGGAGAAGTTTTGCATCGCACTACCACTCACCAAGTTCAACATGTTGAAAAAAGGCAAAGAAGAAAGGTTTTGCAATGAACTAGCATTTACTCCGGGCACAGTGATATGTGCACCTAAGCGAAACACAAATAGAACAAAAACAGTAAATAGGATTTTGGATCTAATGTCTTTTACTTTAAAAGCATCTTTTAACAGTTTGAACATTAGATCACCTCAATTGACCCACCAGCAGCAACGATTGCTTCTTCAGCTGCCTTAGAGAATTTTGCGGCTTTCACAGTCAATTTCTTAGTTAACTCACCGTTAGCTAATACTTTGATTCCAGATTTTTCGTTTTTCACGATTCCAGCTTCTACTAAAGCAACTGGAGTTACTTCAGCACCATCTTCAAAACGATTTAGTACATCAAGGTTGATGACTGCATAATCTTTGCGGTTCACGTTTGTGAAACCACGTTTTGGTAAACGACGGAATAATGGAGTTTGACCCCCTTCAAATCCTAGACGTACACCACCGCCTGAACGAGCTTTTTGACCTTTTTGACCACGTCCAGCAGTTTTTCCGTTACCAGAAGAAGTACCACGTCCAACACGGTTACGTACTTGTCGTGAACCTTCTGCAGGTTTTAATTCATGAAGTTTCATAGGTTTGGCACCTCCTTAATATTCTAGTTCATATTTCTTACTATATACTAGGTTTGTTTAATTAGATTTCTTCAACGTCCACCAAGTGAGAAACAGTGTTGATCATGCCTTTGATTGCTTCATTAGCAGGTTTAACCACTGAGCTGTTAATCTTTGTAAGACCTAACGCTTTTACTGTATCACGTTGGTTTTGAGGACGTCCGATAATACTGCGTTTTAAAGTAACTTTTAATTCAGCCATTATTTTTGTCCTCCTTATCCGATTAATTCTTCAACTGATTTGCCGCGAAGTTCTGCAACTTCTTCTGCACGTTTCAATTGTTTCAAACCTTCAACAGTTGCACGAACAACGTTGATTGGTGTATTTGAACCTAAAGATTTAGAAGTGATATCTGCTACCCCTGCTAATTCCAATACGGCACGAACTGGTCCACCAGCAGCAACCCCAGAACCTTCAACAGCAGGTTTCATTAGGATTCTACCACCACTAAAAGCACCGATGACTTCGTGTGGGATTGTTGAACCAACCATAGGTACTTCAACTAAGTTTTTCTTCGCATCTTCAATTGCTTTACGGATTGCTTCAGGTACTTCTTGTGCTTTACCAGTACCAAATCCTACATGTCCGTTTTTGTCACCGACAACAACTAAAGCAGCAAAACGTAGACGACGTCCACCTTTAACAACTTTTGTTACACGGTTAATTGCAACAACGCGGTCTTCTAATTCCAAATGTTTTGGATCGATATAAACCATGAATGGTATTCCTCCTTTTCCTAAAATTCTAGTCCATTTTCGCGAGCAGCTTCAGCTAAAGCTTGCACACGGCCATGGTAAAGGTATCCACCACGGTCAAAGACTACTACTTTAATGCCTTTTTCAGTTGCACGTTCAGCAACTAATTTACCGACAGCTTGTGCTGCTTCTGTTTTTGTTCCACCTGAAATTTCTTTATCCAAGGTAGAGGCACTTGCTAGCGTTACACCCGCTACGTCATCAATAATTTGAGCGTAGATGTTTTTGTTAGAACGAAAAACGTTCAAGCGTGGGCGCTCAGCAGTACCAGAGATATTGTTACGTACACGACGATGTCTTTTCTGACGTGTTTTGTTCTTATCTGGTTTTGTAATCACAATTGTCACCTCTTTAATTTTATTGTACTGCACTTAGGCAGAAACACCAAAGTCTCGAAAAATAGAAGCTGCGGCACAAGTTAAATCTCTTTTGAATGAAGGTAAACTTCTGCAAAATCCTTTTTTCCTGCTGCTGGCTTCTATGCAATTTTTCTAAACTATTTACCAGTTTTACCTTCTTTACGGCGTACATATTCGCCAACATAACGAATACCTTTACCTTTATAAGGTTCTGGAGGACGAGTTCCGCGAATGTTCGCAGCTAATTCGCCAACTTCTTCTTTGTTCGCACCTTTAACAATTACTTGTGTGTTAGCTGGTACTTCAACAGTTACGCCAGCTGGTGGTGTGATTTCTACTGGATGTGAGTAACCTACGTTCAAGACAAGTTTTGATCCTTGTAATTGCGCACGGTACCCAACCCCGATCAATTCTAATGCTTTTTGGAATCCTTCACTAACACCTACAACCATGTTGTTGAAGTTAGCACGAGTTGTTCCATGGATTGTTTTCATTTCTTTACTGTCATTTGGACGAGTGAAAGTCACTTCGTTTCCTTCGATATTCATTTTGATATCAGAAGAGAAAGTACGTGTTAATTCACCTTTAGGTCCTTTAACTGTAATGTTGTTTCCATCTTGAGTAACTGTTACTCCTTCAGGGATCACAACAACTTTATTTCCAATACGGCTCACTTAAAGACACCTCCTTGTAAATTCTAGTTGATTACCATACGTAAGCGATAACTTCGCCGCCGATATTTTTTTCACGAGCTTCTTTATCAGTAACAACACCTTCAGAAGTCGAAATGATTGCGATACCTAAACCGTTCAATACTTTTGGTACTTCGTCAGCTTTGACATAAGCACGCAAACCTGGTTTAGAGATACGTTTTAAGTTAGTGATAACACGTTCGCCGTTTTTACCAAATTTTAGGAAAACACGGATCACGCCTTGTTTGTCATCTTCGATATATTCAACATCACGAACGAAACCTTCACGTTTTAAGATTTCAGCGATGTCACGTTTAATTTTTGATGCAGGAACTTCTAAAGACTCATGTTTAACCATGTTTGCATTACGGATACGAGTTAGAAAATCTGCAATTGGATCTGTCATGACCATTGATCTTTTACCTCCTTCTTATGCGAATTTACTTTTTTACCAGCTAGCTTTCTTCACGCCGGGAATTTGACCTTTATAGGCAAGTTCGCGGAAGCAAATACGGCAAAGATGGAACTTACGATAAACTGAATGTGGACGTCCGCAACGTTCGCAACGAGTGTAAGCTTGTGTTGAATGTTTTGCAGGGCGTTTGTTTTTAGCAATCATTGATTTTTTAGCCACGTAGTTCGCCTCCTTTAATTATTTTTGGAATGGCATGCCTAATTGTGTCAACAACTCACGAGATTCTTCATCTGAGTTAGCTGTCGTTACAATAACGATGTCCATACCACGTACTTTATCTACTAAATCGTAATCTACTTCTGGGAAGATCAATTGTTCTTTAATACCTAAAGTATAGTTTCCACGACCGTCAAAGGCTTTTTTACTTACACCATGGAAGTCACGTACACGTGGTAGAGAAACTGAAACCAATTTGTCTAGAAATTCGTACATTCTTTCTCCGCGCAAGGTAACTTTTGCCCCAATTGGCATTCCTTCACGTAAACGGAATCCAGCGATTGATTTTTTAGCTTTAGTAATCATTGGTTTTTGTCCAGTGATCAAAGTTAATTCTTCAACTGCTTTATCTAAGTTTTTAGCGTTTGATACCGCATCACCAACACCCATGTTGATGACGATTTTTTCAACTTTAGGTGTTTGCATAACAGAGCTATAGTTAAATTTTTCCATCAATGATGGAGTTACTTCTTTAAGATATTTTTCTTTTAGGCGGTTCATTCAGTAAGCCCCTCCTTCCTTAAACTTATTTATTATCTAAAACTTCACCGGTTTTTTTAGAAACGCGGACTTTTTTGCCATCTACTTCTTTGTAGCCAACTCGGCCAGCTACGCCAGTAGAGTCGATCACCATCACGTTAGAAACATGAATTGGTGCTTCCATCTCAACAATTCCACCTTGAGGAGCAGCTTGAGAAGGTTTTTGGTGTTTTTTAACAACATTCACACCTTCGACAATGACTTTATCTTTTTTCGGAAACGCTGCTAATACAACGCCTTCTTTATTTTTGTCTTTTCCAGTGATAACTTTAACTTTATCGCCTTTTTTAACAAACATAACTGTTTCGCACCTCCTTTGATAAGTGTCTCAAGATTATAAAACTTCTGGTGCTAGTGAAACGATCTTCATGAAGTTGTTTTCACGTAGTTCACGTGCAACCGGCCCAAAGATACGCGTTCCACGAGGGCTTTTATCATCACGAATAATCACTGCAGCATTTTCATCAAATTTAATATATGAACCGTCTGTACGACGAGCTCCTGATTTTGTTCGAACGATAACGGCTTTTACGACGTCACCTTTTTTGACAACCCCACCTGGCGTTGCTTGTTTAACCGTAGCAACGATCACATCACCGATGTTAGCAGTTTTACGACCAGAACCACCAAGGACTTTGATCGTCAAAATTTCACGTGCGCCTGAATTATCAGCGACTTTTAAACGACTTTCTGCTTGGATCACGTTGTGTATCCTCCTTTCAGATTTTGCATTCAATCTATATAGGAAAATCTCGTGTTATTAGATAATAACTGCTTCTTCGACTACTTCCAACAAACGGAAACGTTTTGTAGCTGATAATGGACGAGTTTCCATAATTTTCACGATGTCGCCAACTTTAGCTGTGTTGTTTTCATCATGCACTTTGTATTTCTTAGAATAGTTCATGCGTTTGCCATAGATAGGGTGGTTTTTCTTTGTTTCAACAGAAACTGTAATGGTTTTATCCATTTTGTCAGATACCACGCGACCTTGATAAACTTTGCGTTGATTTCTTTCTTCAGTCATACGCTTAATGGCCTCCTTCCATAATTACTTAGCTTGTTCACGCAATACAGTTTTGATGCGTGCAATCGATTTACGTACTTCTTTAATACGTGCAGTGTTTTCTAATTGACCTGTTGCTAATTGGAATCTAAGATTAAACAATTCTTCTTTTAATTGTTTTTCTTGATCAAGCATTTCGGCAGTGGTTAATTCTCTGATTTCTTTAACCTTCATTCGATTCACCACCCATTTCCTCACGTTTTACGATCTTAGTTTTCATTGGTAATTTGTGAGAAGCTAGACGTAACGCTTCACGAGCCACTTCTTCAGACACGCCTGCAATTTCAAACATGATTTTACCACGTTTTACTGGTGCAACCCATCCTTCAGGTGCCCCTTTACCAGAACCCATACGTACCCCAATTGCTTTGGCAGTATAAGATTTGTGAGGGAAAATTTTAATCCATACTTTCCCACCACGTTTCATGTAACGAGTCATTGCGATACGAGCAGCTTCGATTTGGCGGTTAGTGATCCAATGTGAATCAACAGCTTGCAAACCGTATTCACCGAATGCTACTTCTTTACCACCTTTGGCTTCCCCGCGCATTTTTCCGCGGAATTCACGACGGTGTTTTACACGTTTAGGTACTAACATGATTATTTCCCTCCTTTCTCAGTGTTTTTTTAGTTGGAAGAATTTCTCCACGATAGATCCACACTTTAACTCCTAGTTTTCCGTATGTTGTATCTGCTTCTTCCCATGCGTAATCAATATCCGCACGTAATGTGTGAAGAGGAACAGTTCCTTCTGAGTATCCTTCTGAACGAGCGATGTCCGCACCGTTTAGACGTCCAGATACTTGAGTTTTGATCCCTTTAGCGCCAGCACGCATTGAACGTTGGATGGCTTGTTTTTGAGCGCGACGGAAAGCAACACGATTTTCTAATTGACGTGCGATTCCTTCACCTACTAATTTTGCATCTAGATCTGGTTTTTTGATTTCCACGATGTTGATATGGATTCTTTTACCAGTTAATTTATTTAATTCTTTTCTTAGGTTTTCGACTTCAGATCCGCCTTTACCAATAACCATACCTGGTTTTGCTGTGTGAATTGAAATGTTAACACGGCCTGTAGCACGTTCGATTTCAATTGTTGATACAGCAGCATCAGCAAGTTTAGTTGAAATAAATTTACGGATTCTTAAATCTTCGTGTAAGAACTCTGCATACTCTTTTTCAGCATACCATTTAGCATCCCAGTCGCGGATGATGCCTACACGCATTCCAATTGGATGTACTTTTTGACCCACTGATTATCCCTCCTTATTTTTCTGATACGACTACCGTGATATGACTTGTACGTTTGTTGATTGGAGAAGCTGATCCTTTTGCACGTGGACGGAAACGTTTCATTGTTGGTCCTTCGTTAACAAATGCTTCAGATACTACCAAGTTTTCAACATCTAAGTCAAAATTGTTTTCTGCATTCGCAACTGCTGACATCAATACTTTTTCAATGATTCCAGCAGATTTGTTTGGTGTGAATTTCAAGATTGAAATTGCATCCGCAACACTTTTACCTCTGATAAGGTCAATTACTAAACGGGCTTTTCGAGGTGAAGTGCGAACTGTTTTTGCAGTTGCTTTAGCTGATGTGATTTGTTCTGCCATTTGGTTTTATCCTCCCCTCAATTAGCGTTTCGTTTTCTTATCGTCTGCAGCATGGCCACGATAAGTTCTTGTTGGTGCGAATTCACCTAGTTTGTGTCCTACCATATCTTCTTGGATGTAAACTGGTACGTGTTTACGTCCATCGTATACTGCGATGGTATATCCAACAAAACTTGGGAAAATGGTCGAACGACGAGACCAAGTTTTGATAACTTTTTTCTTTTCAACCCCTGCTTGAGCTTCAACTTTGTTCATTAAATGCTCATCAACGAAAGGTCCTTTCTTTAAACTACGACCCATGGTGAACCTCCTCTCAAAATGTGCGACACATGGTCAAAGAAATTATTTATTTTTACGACGACGAACAATAAGTTTGTCTGATTTAGCTTTTTTATCACGAGTTTTGTAACCAAGTGCTGGTTGTCCCCAAGGAGAAACTGGTGCTTTACGTCCGATAGGAGCTTTACCTTCACCACCACCGTGTGGGTGATCGTTAGGGTTCATTACGCTACCACGTACAGTTGGGCGTTTACGCATCCAACGAGAGCGTCCAGCTTTACCGATGTTGATCAATTCGTGTTGTTCGTTACCTACTGAACCGATTGTTGCACGGCAAGCAGCTAAGATCATACGAACTTCACCAGAGTTTAAGCGGATCAATACGTATTTGCCTTCTTTACCAAGTACTTGAGCACTTGTACCAGCAGAACGGATTAATTGTCCACCTTTACCAGGTTTCATTTCAATATTGTGGATAACAGTACCAACTGGAATGTTTTCTAAAGGAAGAGCATTTCCGACTTTGATATCTGCATCTGGACCTGAAACAAGTTTCATTCCAACTTGTAGTCCTTTTGGTGCTAAGATGTAAGCTTTCACTCCATCTTCATAGTGTACTAACGCGATGTTAGCTGAACGGTTTGGATCGTATTCGATCGTTTGAACAGTTGCAACAACGTTATCTTTATTACGTTTGAAGTCGATCACGCGATATTGGCGTTTGTGTCCGCCGCCTTGGTGACGTACAGTGATGCGGCCGTTATTGTTACGTCCAGCATGGTTTTTCAATGGTTGTAACAATGATTTTTCAGGTGTTGATGTTGTGATTTCAGCAAAATCAGAACCTGTCATGTTACGACGACCATTTGAGGTAGGTTTGTACTTTTTAATCGCCACGTTTTTCCCTCCTAATTTAATGAGTTATCTAGTAAGTGCTTATTCAGCAGCTTCGAATAATTGGATTTCTTTTGAATCTTCAGTCAATGTAACGATCGCTTTGCGACGTTTTTTTGTATATCCTGCATATTTGCCCATACGTTTGAATTTCGCACGTACGTTCACGATGTTCACGTTTTTAACTTTTACGTCAAAAGCAGCTTCAACCGCTTGTTTTACTAAAGTTTTGTTTGCACGAGTGTCCACTTCAAAAGTATATTTCTTGTCATCCATGGCAAGCATTGATTTTTCAGTGATCACTGGGCGTTTGATTACGTCTAGTAAGTTCATTATGCAAGCACCTCCTCAATTTGAGTAAGAGCAGTTTGTGTTGCTAACACTTTTGTATTTGAAACAACATCTAGAACACTTACGTTATCAGAAGTTACTACAGTTACGTTTGGTAAGTTACGTGCTGATAAAGCAGCAAAGTCGTTACCATTCTCTAGAACAACCAATACTTTAGAGTCAATAGATAAGTTAGCAAGAACTTGTTTAAATTCTTTTGTTTTTGGTGCATCGAAGCTTAATCCTTCAATTGCTACCAAGTTGTTTTCAGCAACTTTTTCTGACAATACAGATTTCATTGCTAAACGACGAACTTTTTTAGGAAGTTTGTAGCTGTAAGAACGTGGTGTTGGTCCAAAGACTACGCCACCTCCACGCCATTGTGGTGAGCGGATTGATCCTTGACGAGCACGACCAGTTCCTTTTTGACGCCATGGTTTACGTCCACCGCCTCGAACAGCACTACGGTTTTTAACCGCATGTGTTCCTTGTCTTAATGACGCACGTTGCATAACGATTGCATCGTAAACAACACTTTCATTTGGTTCAATTCCGAAGATTTCTTCGTTAAGTGTGATTTCACCGTTTTGGCTTCCATCTTGTTTGAATAATGCTACATTCGGCATTCCTTAGTTCCTCCTTTCTTCCTACTATTATTTAGCTTTCACAGCTGATTTGATAGTGATTAATGATTTTTTAGCTCCAGGAACATTTCCTTTAATTAAGATAACGTTTCTTTCTGCATCAACGCGAACAACTTCCAAGTTTTGGATTGTTACGCGGTTGCCACCCATACGGCCAGCAAGACGTTTGTTTTTGAATACACGGTTAGGTGCAACTGGACCCATTGACCCAGGACGACGATGGTAGCGAGAACCGTGAGCCATTGGTCCGCGGCTTTGGCCGTGACGTTTGATAACCCCTTGGAATCCTTTACCTTTCGTAGTACCTGTTACATCAATAATGTCTCCTGCTTGGAAAACATCTACTGTAATTTCTTTTCCTACTTCATATTCTCCTAGCTCAACATTTTTGAATTCACGAATGAAGCGCTTAGGAGCCGTGTTTGCTTTTGCAACATGACCTTTCGCAGGTTTGTTTGATAAAACTTCACGCATATCTTGGTAACCAACTTGAATAGCTTCGTAGCCATCAGTTTCCATTGTTTTCACTTGTAGCACTACGTTTGGAGTAGCTTCTACAACAGTTACTGGAATTAATTCGCCAGATTCAGTGAAGATTTGTGTCATTCCCACTTTTTTCCCTAAGATTCCTTTGGTCATGAGTACACCTCCATTAATTTTATTTTAATATTATAGTTTGATTTCGATGTTAACACCAGATGGTAAGTCTAGCTTCATCAAAGCATCAACAGTTTTTGGTGTTGGGTTCACAATGTCGATAAGACGTTTGTGTGTACGCATTTCGAATTGTTCGCGTGAATCTTTGTATTTGTGAGTCGCACGAATAACTGTGTAAAGACTGCGTTCAGTTGGTAATGGAATTGGACCAGACACGCTAGCTCCAGTTCTTTTTGCAGTTTCCACGATTTTATCCGCCGCTTGATCTAAAATACGGTGTTCATACGCTTTTAAACGGATACGAATTTTTTGTTTTGCCATCTTGTTCCCTCCTTCGCCTATTTTGAAAAGTAGACATAGCTCCACGAAAATTTCCGTCACGCTCGTTCGTGGCAAAGCGTCCGGGCGTGTCGCAACCTCTCGTTTCTTAGCCGACGAAATCCTATAGATCACGTCTGTGACATTTACGTTTAGGTAAACGCACCTTTGTAATTATAATATATCTAAATCCACAAAGCAAGGCTTTTTTCCTGTAAAAAACAATTTGTTTTCATAATTTTTCATTTAGATAACTTTAGATGCCTCTTATCCTTAAATGTCACATTTTATTTCTACTAAACTTCCTTCCTATAGTAGTTCGCCTATCTTCAGTTATTCAAAAAAACCGCAGAACCCCCAATCATGTTGGTTTCTACGGTTTTTTATTCTATTAACTATCGGAAGTGATAGACGATCTAAGCCATACACTTTTCTTGAAAAACAAAGTTTGGATTATTTTTTTAGTTCTGTTCTTGTCGCCAAGGTTGAATATTCGCTTGACGATAGACTTTTGCTTGGTTGATTGAATGGAAGAGTTCCATCTTTTGCTTCACCACTTCTTTTGCTGCTGCGATACATTCAGGATAAATGGCATTTGGGTCCCATAGCTCTGTTGTAGCTAAGATCTCACGACACTTTTTATAAAAAGCATATTTATAGTCGGATGAAATATTGACTTTCTGAATACCGATTTGCACTGCTTTTGCAATTTCTTCGTCTGGGTTAGCAGATCCTCCATGTAAAACTAGCGGAATGGCTACTTTTTCTTTAATACTTGTTAAAACATCCATTTTCAATGCTGGCTTGACATCTTTTGGATAGATACCATGAGCGGTTCCGATTGCCACCGCTAACGAATCGATTCCTGTACGTTCCACAAATTCCTGTGCATCTTCCGGCTTCGTATAAATGACTTCCGATACACCGCCTTCTACTGAAGTACCCGTGTTACCAATCGTTCCTAGTTCGCCTTCAACTGAGACCCCGATCTTATGGCAAACATCTACCACTTCTTTTGTTAGTGCAATATTTTCTTCAAATGGCAACAAGGAGCCGTCGATCATAACTGAACTAAACCCACAATGAATCCCTCGCATGATACTTGCTAAGCTATCGCCATGATCCATATGGATAACGAAAGGCACAGTGCTGTTTTTCGCTCGGCTCACTGCATATTGGAAAAACTCATCTTTGGTAAAGTCTAATTCTGTCGGATGGACTGCAATGATTGCGGGTGCATCATTTTCTTCTGCCGCCTCAATGACTACTCGTAAAAAGTTGCTGTCAGCAACGTTAAACGCCCCTACTGCAAAATGATTTTCCTTGGCAATTTCTAACATTTGATTCATATTGATTAACATCGTCTATTTTCTCCATTTCTATGATTTATTGGTTGAACCTGATAGTTGAATGTATTGCTGAACTAACTCTTTTCCTGCTATGACTGTTTGTTGGATGAGAGTGGGGTATTCGATCGTTGGCTCCTGTTGTAGAAGCTGTTGGCATCTTTGTTGTTGCGCCTTCATAAAATCAGAACCAACATTAATCTTATTGATTCCTAACTCAATGGATTGGCGAATGTTGTCTTTTCCCGCTCCTGACCCCCCATGTAAAACTAACGGAAGTTGAGTCTTCTCTTTTATTTCTTGGACAATATCGAAACGAAAACGTGGTTTGATAATCTCCGTGACTGGAGCCATAGGAAATCGCTAAGCAGTCCACACCCGTTTCATTGATCAATCGGATTGCTTCTGCTGGGTCCGTACACATGGCATCATCTGTAAAATGGTCGCCTGTGACTGCCCCCATATTTCCTACTTCTGCTTCTACGCTCGCATCATACGTTTGGGCAAATTGAACCATCGCTCTCGTTATTTCGATATTCTGATCCAAGGGATACATCGAAGCATCCATCATGACGCTGGAAAATCCTTCTTGTAAGCACTGCTTGACAAATGCGATGTCTTGACCATGATCTAGATTAATCGCTACTTCGACTTTGGCATCCTGTGCCATACGGATGATGGGCTTCGTTAAATAATGATAATTGATGTGTTGCTTTAAGTGATCTTGCAATAAATCTATGATGATCGGCGCATGTAATTCCTCAGCAGCTTGGATCGTTGCTTTAGCTGTTTCTAGATTAAAGCAATTGATCGCCATGACAGCATAGTTTTCTTGATTTGCTTTTTTGAGCATCTCTTTCATTGACACATACATATCAAATCCTTCTCTCTACAGTTTTTAAGATAATTTAATAGAAGAAAAATCTACTTCTTCCTCTTCTTCCTCTACGACAGGGTGTTCAGCTGGCGCCTTTTTCAAAACAAACAATAGAATGCCGGTAACTGCAGAACCAATCAATAAGGCAAAGGTAAACTTCAACGGATCCGTCATTGCTGGGATAATAAAGACCCCACCAGAAGGAACTGGTGACCCAATTCCCCACGACATACTCAAACCTCCGCCAATCGCTGCACCAGCTGTACACGAAATGATCACACGAAGCGGATCAACTGCCGCTAAGGGGATAACGCCTTCCGTAATCATGCAAAGTCCCATCGGAAAAGCAATCTTAATGTTGTTTTCTTCTTCTTTTGAATATTTTGTTTGCCGAAATAACTTAGATAAAACCCATGAAATGGTGACACCGAAAGGCGGAACCATTGACGCTAACACTTTCACAGCTTCTGGTTCTTGCACACCTTCCAAAAGCATCCCATCAGCAAACAATGAGGCTACCTTATTGACTGGTCCACCAAAATCAAAGGCAGCCATCCCACCGACAATTGACCCAAAGAGGAATTTTCCAGAACCTTGTAGTCCTTGTAAAAAATCGGTCATCGCTTCTGTTGCCCAAACAATCGGCACACCTACCACGAAAAACATCAATAAACCGATACTAAGGGTCGCTAACAGTGGGATGATCATCATCGGCATCAATCCTTGTGCCCACTTAGGAACTTTGAGATATTTCACCAATAACAGGACAAAGAACCCCACCAAGTAACCGCCTAACATACCACCTAAAAAACCTGCGCCAATGGCATTGGCAATTAACCCCATAAACAAACCTGGACCAATCCCTGGGCGATCGGCAATGGAATAGGCAATCGCTGCAGAAATCACTGGAGCCAATAATCCCATGCCCAAAACCCCTAGAGAAACTAAGGCATCGGGTACAGAATAAGACGCTTGATAATCATTGATGACTTGCCCACCTGTTAAATTCCCAATAGCGATCAAGAGTCCAGCGGTCACAACAACTGGTAACATGTATGAAATAGCTGTCAGTGCATGCTTTTTTAATTGTAGTTGACGAAGCATCCAATTCCTCTCCTTTTATGTTTTACTGAGTTCTTCTTCAATTTTAGTAATCAACCCTTTCGGTGCTTTAATGACCATGTTCGTAGGAATCTCAATCACTTTTTTTCCTTCGAACCGCTCCTTGCCACCAATTTTGATATCTGCTGCAATAATGACGACATCTGCCTGCTTGATCTCCTCCTTCGATAACTCGTCTTCTGTACCAATTGTTCCTTGTGTTTCGATGTGCACTTCATGTCCTAATGCTTTTGCTGCTTTTTCTAATTTTTGTTTGGCAATATACGTATGTGCAATTCCTGAAGTACAGGCTGCTACTCCGACGATCTTCATTTTTCCTTCCTCCTTTTCTTTTAGACAGTTGGTTCTTTTGCTAATAGTTCCATTAATTCTGTTTTACTAGTTGCCTGATTCATTTTTTCGATAATGGTATCTTCTGCTAATAACATTGCTACTTTTTGTAATAATTTGATATGAACGGTATTGGCATCTGTATCTTTTACTGCAAATAAGATAATGACCTTTACAGGCTGCTCATCTAATGATTCCCAAGGGATCGGGGTCTCGACTTTACCCACAACCAAAGAAGTCTGAATGACACTCGCTGATTTTCCGTGGGGAATCGCCACACCGTTTCCAATCCCTGTGATTCCTTCTTTCTCCCGTTGAAAGACATCTGATGAAAAATCATCAACATCTTTGATAATGCCGTTTTCTTTTAGTAATTCACTTAATTCGAGAATCGCTTCTTTTTTTGTTTTCGCTTTCATTTCTAAACGTATCAGTTTTTCTGTAATCACATTTGCGATACTAAATTCTGACATTACCTGTTTTGTAACCATTTCACATCTCTCCTAACATTTGCTTCACACGTTTTTCGTCTTGCTTGGTAAATACTGAGTTTACTAATATCGTGGGAATCTTCGGTGGCTCATTCAAACAAACCGTTGTTAAAATCAAATCGATCTTACTAAATTCCGCTTGGTTTTTCTGGTACTGCCGAGAAGATAAAACAGCAATAATCTCTAATTCAGGAAAGGCTTTTTTTACTTTGACTTTCAATAGTTCTGAAGTTCCAACACCACTACTACACATGATCAATACACGTTTTTTTATTGGGGCTAACTCTTTGTATCTCACAAAGTATAATGTTAAAAATCCAATTTCATCTTTGGATATATGGTTTGTATGAAATTTTTTTTGGACCATTTTACTGACAAATTCTACTAATTGAAACGTTTCCTGGTACTCTAATTCAATATCGTGCAATAAATCATTTTTGATTGTGATCTCATGTTTTAATCGATACAATAGCGGCTGAATGTGACTATACAAATCATGTCGGTTTCGTTCTTGATCAATCGCCACTCCCATGAGCCGGCTCATCGTAGCAGAAAAAAAACGGGTGATTTCTTCAGCTTCATTTGAGATATTTTGATGTTTAATCGAACCATTTTCGATCCTGGAGGAAATCAAGTATTGAAAAAGATAAAAAGTTTCACTTTCAGGGAGAGTCGTATTTAAATATTGACCTAATTTGAGCATGACTTGCTTTGATAGTTGGTACAGTTCCTGGTTATAATGGATCAGCGCCTGATCTTCTTCATCTAAATCCCACGTATCTTCTTCTAAATACACGACCCCTTCACGGAAGCGTTTGACTAAGATATAAATATGAGAAAAAATATTCATTGCATATGGATAGGCAATTCGGCTGACTAGTTTTTGTTCGATAAACTCAACGATCGAAGTAATAAAATTGATATCAAATGAGCTGATCATTGGGTGACTAGGAACCACTTTTTTATCTTCCAATAAATGGATACTTAATAGCATATTCACTACTTTACGAATATGTTTTTCTGTTCCTTCGATACCAATTCGGGTACCTTGTCGTTTAAGTTGGAGGTGGTTTTTCATTAAAAATAAACTGATCTTAGCCAAATCATTACTAATTACCGGATCACTGACATAATACGGATGGAACAATTCATTGATTAATAACTTCTTGGGTGCCTTAAACAACAAATTAAGCAAAATCGCATTTCTTCTTTCCAAAGGTCCTTGACTCGTTCGACTTTCATTATGCGTTGCACTCACATTTAAATATTTATCGTAGTCTAACCGAAATCCTTTGCCTGCCTCTGCCAAAATGATTTCCCCGGTTTCAGACACATCATTTATCTTTTTAATCGTGCGGTAGACCGTTTTCGTAGAAACATGGGCAAATTCAGCTAACTCCTGAGCTGTAAGGGATAAGCCATGTTTAACAAAGTATTCGACCATTTCTTTCTCTCTTTTGCTTAGCTGCATTTGTTCAACCTCCTTGTTTATACTATAACGGAATTTTCTGACAACTCATTTTTTGTTCTGTCCATTACTCTGGACATTTTTAAAAGCGTTTACAAAAAATGGCAAAAAAGACAAAAAACACCGAAGCAGGCAAAAACCTGTCTTCGATGTTTTACACGATACATCAGAGTACATAAAAGTAATGAATAGACGAAACGATGAAAATAAGTAACTATTGATTGGTGTCAGTAGTTTTCTTCCTTAATTACTCTTAACATGACCAATCACAGCATTTGCTTTAACTACCCCACTAGCATCCATCGTTAGCTTCGCCACTTTTTCACCATTGGTAAAAGCAACGATCAGATCTGATTGTTTGTTTGCCGATTGTAGTGCCACCAAGTCCATGGTTGCAATTAATTGACCACGTGCAACTTTTTGTCCCTCTTCAACGTAGATCGTAAAAGGCGCTCCTTTTAAGTTCACAGTATCGATCCCCATATGCAAGAGAACTTCAATTCCTGATTCCGTTTTGATACCAACTGCATGTTTCGTTGGAAAAATATTGATAATCGTACCAGCGATTGGAGCAAACACTTCGCCATTCGTTGGTAGAATCGCAAACCCGTCTCCCATCATTTTTTGTGAAAAGACATCATCTGCCACTTCTGTGATTGGCATTAGCTTCCCATTTGCTACCGCAAAAATATCTTGGTTTTGTGGATCAACGACTGTTTTGGTTGTCACAGTAGGCGTGGACTGAGCAGTTCCTTTGCCACTACTTCCATGAATTTTTTTCATTTCATCTGCAACAAATTGGACTTCCGTTCCAACGATCACTTGAATATTTTTGGCATCAATTACTTTCAGGCCTGGAACGCCAGTCGCTTTGATTTTCCCTTGATCAACTTTTGCCGTATCTTTTACATACAAGCGTAAACGTGTCGTGCAATTGTCAATGGAAACAACGTTCGCTGCACCACCTAATGCTTGATAAAGTTGATTAGCTAGCGTGGCAAATCGATTGTCACCAGTTGGCACTGTTCCTACTTCCCCATTTTCTGCAACTCCAGTATCTTCTTCACGCCCCGGAGTCATCAAATTGAATTTTTTGATGACAAATAAAAATGTAAAGTAATAAATCACACCCATCGCCAAGCCTAATACCAATAGCATTAATGGTTGATTGGCAATAGGTACACGTAAGCTTAAGAAGAAATCAATAAAGCCGGCGCTAAAATTAAAGCCCGCTGTCCAATGGAAGGTTGCTGCGATAAACATCGAAATCCCTGTTAAAGCAGCATGAACGACGTACAATGGCCAAGCGACAAACATAAATGAAAATTCTAACGGTTCAGTCACCCCTGTAAAGAAAGAAGCGAAAGCGGCAGCTAACATCAAAGATGCGGTCACTTTTTTCTTTTCTGGTCGCGCACATTGATAGATAGCAAGTGCACCAGCAGGTAACCCAAACATCATGACCGGGAAGAAACCAGCTTGGTACATACCGGTGACTCCTTTTACCCCTTCACTTGCCCAGAATTTACCGATATCATCAATTCCAGCTAAATTGAACCAAAAAACATTGTTCAGTGCATGGTGTAAACCAGTTGGAATCAGCAAACGGTTGAAGAAGCCATATAGACCAGCACCTAACGCGCCCATTCCAGAGATCAATTCACCGAAACTAACCAATGTATCATAAACTGGTGGCCAAACAAAAATCAATAAAGCAGAAATAATTGCCATTAAACCAGCTGTTACGATTGGTACTGCTCGTTTTCCACTAAAGAAAGATAACGCCATTGGCAATTTAACTCCGCTGAAGCGATTATACATCGCACCAGCGACTAAGCCTGCCAAAATTCCAATAAATACATTTTTATTATTGATTGCATCAAAAGCGATATTCACTTTTTCAACATCCACTTTAGTAAACAATGCGACAGAAGCACTATTGACTAATGTGACTGGTGCTAAAAAGGCGATCAATCCTGCCAATGCTGATGAACCATCTTTGTCCTTAGACATCCCCAATGCTAACCCAACAGCAAAAATGATTCCTAAATTATCTAAGACTGTTCCTCCAGCTTTGATCATAAAAGCGGCAAAAATGTTATTGCCACCCCAACCAGTCGGATCGATCCAATAACCAATCCCCATGAATAAAGCAGCTACTGGTAGGGTTGCTACTGGTAACATCAAGGAACGTCCCATTCGTTGTAAGTATGTTTTCATTTTGTTCTCCTATTCTGTTGTCCCTCGCAAGCGTTCGATATGAATAACTAAATAACCAAGTTCTTCGCTTGTAATAGACATTTGATATTGTTTAGTTAAAAGTACTCGAATTTTTTTTGCGACTGCATAACTTCCTGAATATTTTCGTTTGACTATCTCAATAATCTCCTCGTCTAAGACCGCATACTGCTGATTGTGATACCGTTGGATCAACAACCGAAGATGGTTTGCTAAACGAGAATAATTCAGTGCCATTTGTTCGGAATGGATATCGATCCTCAGCTCTTTTTCAATCAACTGGATAATTTCCGACACGATCGTGACTTCGCGAATGCTACGATGATTACTAGTTTGTCCGCTATGACCACTATGGATATGTATCGCTATATAACCCGCTTCATCATATGTATAAGGAATAGCTAAAGTGTGATTCAAATAATCAACTGCCCATTGCGCAATACTAAATTCTTCGTGGTACAGCGCCTCGATTTCTCGCAGTAATTTATTTCGAATAACAATTCCATTACGAATATTTTCAGCAGCAAAAGCAATATGATCCGTTAACGCGATCAACACATGCTCATTCAGCTTTTTCATTAAAACTGTTTCTGCATGATCAATAATGTGTTCAGCAGCAAAAAGAAACTTTTCGTCAATTTGATTCAGCAAACTTTGTAGTTTCATTTGACTTTCTGGCTCCATCACAAACATCCGCTCAATTTCTCGATGAAAAATCAAGTCATTGCGCTTTTTATCGAATCCAACACCTTTACCAATTGCGACCTTTTCTTGTCCATCGTCATCGACTAAGACCGCATTTTGATTAAAAATCTTTTTGATTTTCATAATAATAACCCTTTTTCTGCAGAATTAAAGTTACTTCATGGACCAATCATCCTTTATCAATCTTAAGCTTGACAACAAAAAAAGCATAGAAAAATTCCACCAAAGTCTCCTTATCGACGGAATCTTCCCATGCCTAGTATGATCTAGTCACATGAAAAATAAATATGTTAACGCTTTAATTTTATCGAGGGAACGTTTTTTTGTCAACATCTTTTTTTCCTTTTGTCAAACAAAATGCTTTCATTTACTCAATAAAGTTTAAAATAAGCCATAAAAAAAGCCATGATGTCTAATGACACCATGACTTTTTATTGTCCGAATACAATGTTGCTTACAATTCAGTTGATCAAAGATTAAGCTTTGATTTCAGTAACGACACCGGCACCAACTGTACGTCCGCCTTCACGGATTGAGAATTTAGTACCGTTTTCGATAGCGATTGGGTGGATTAATTCAACTTCCATTGTTACGTTGTCGCCAGGCATAACCATTTCAGTTCCTTCTGGTAATTCAACAACACCTGTTACGTCAGTTGTACGGAAGTAGAATTGTGGACGGTAGTTAGTGAAGAATGGAGTATGACGTCCACCTTCTTCTTTTGTCAACACGTATACTTCTGCAGAGAATTTTGTATGAGGTGTGATTGTACCTGGTTTAGCTAAAACTTGTCCACGTTGGATGTCTTCACGTGCAACACCACGTAGTAAAGCACCAATGTTGTCTCCAGCTTCAGCGTAGTCTAATAATTTACGGAACATTTCAACACCAGTAACTGTTGTTTGAGCTGTTTCTTCTGCGATACCAACGATATCTACAACGTCACCAACGCGAACTTGTCCACGTTCAACACGACCTGTAGCAACAGTACCACGACCAGTGATTGAGAATACGTCTTCGACTGGCATCATGAATGGTTTGTCGTTGTCACGTTCTGGAGTTGGGATATATTCGTCAACTGCAGCCATCAATTCAAGGATTTTTTCTTCGTATGAAGCGTCGCCTTCTAAAGCTTTCAAAGCTGAACCAGCAACTACAGGAACATCGTCACCAGGGAATTCGTATTCTGTTAATAAGTCACGAACTTCCATTTCAACTAATTCTAGTAATTCTTCGTCGTCAACCATATCTACTTTGTTCAAGAATACAACGATGTATGGAACACCAACTTGACGAGATAATAGGATATGTTCACGAGTTTGAGGCATAGGACCATCAGCAGCAGAAACTACTAAGATAGCTCCGTCCATTTGAGCAGCACCAGTGATCATGTTTTTAACGTAGTCCGCGTGTCCTGGGCAGTCAACGTGAGCGTAGTGACGAGTGTCAGTTTCGTACTCAACGTGAGCTGTTGAAATTGTGATTCCGCGTTCGCGTTCTTCTGGAGCACCATCGATTTGATCGTAAGCCATAGCTTGGCCGCCGTTTTTCTTAGATAGTACAGTTGTGATTGCTGCTGTTAAAGTTGTTTTACCGTGGTCAACGTGTCCGATTGTACCAATGTTAACGTGTGGTTTAGAACGGTCAAATTTTTCTTTTGCCATTTTAAAATGTCCTCCTAAAAATACAATATATTTTTTATTTGTCTGATAGGTATGTGATAAACCAAAAGTCTATCACATGCCCATATCATCGATAATTATTTTACACGAAACTATATTAAAAATACAGTCTCTTTAGATAATCTGTCAAACAGACGATCTTGTTTTAAGAAATTATTCAGCTTTACCGCCGTTTTTCTTAATGATTTCTTCTTGGACTGATTTAGGAACATCTTCATAGTGGTCAAATACCATCATAAATGTACCGCGTCCTTGAGTTGCTGAACGCAATGTTGTTGCGTAACCGAACATTTCAGCCAATGGAACAATCGCATTAACGATTTGTGAGTTACCATGTGCTTCCATACCTTCAACGCGACCGCGTCGGCTAGTTACGTGTCCCATGATATCACCTAAGTAATCTTCTGGAACAGTAATCGTTACTTTCATCATTGGTTCTAAAATAACAGGACGTGCGTGTTTTGCAGCAGCTCTTAAAGCCATAGATGCAGCAACACGGAAGGCTGTTTCATTTGAATCGACGTCATGGTATGAACCATCGTAAAGTTTTGCTTTGATATCCACTAATGGATAGCCAGCAAGAACACCGTTATTCATAGATTCTTCTAGTCCTTTTTCAACAGCAGGGATGTATTCACGAGGAACGACCCCACCGACGATTGCATTTTCAAATTCGAAGCCTTTACCTTCTTCGTTTGGTGTAAATTCAACCCATACGTGACCGTATTGACCTTTACCACCAGACTGACGTACGAATTTACCTTCAGCTTTTGTTGCTTCACGGAATGTTTCACGGTATGAAACTTGTGGAGCACCAACGTTTGCTTCAACTTTAAATTCACGTTTCATACGGTCTACTAAAACGTCTAAGTGCAACTCACCCATACCTGAGATAACAGTTTCACCAGTTTCAACGTTTGTTTCAACTCGGAATGAAGGATCTTCTTCTGCAAGTTTTTGCAACGCAACACCCATTTTATCTTGGTCTGCTTTTGATTTAGGTTCAACAGCAACTTGGATAACTGGGTCAGGGAATTCGATTGACTCAAGAATAACCGGTGAGTCTAATGCACATAATGTATCCCCAGTTGTTGTATCTTTCAATCCAACAGCAGCGGCGATATCACCTGAGTACACTTTATCAATTTCTTGACGAGTGTTGGCGTGCATTTGTAGAATACGTCCGATACGTTCTTTTTTGCCTTTAGAAGCGTTCAATACATATGAACCACTTTCAAGGACACCAGAATAAACACGGAAGAAAGTTAGACGACCTACGAATGGGTCAGTCATTACTTTAAACGCTAATGAAGCAAAAGGAGCTTCATCGTCAGCTGGACGTGTTGTTTCTTCGTCTGTTTTTGTATCGATCCCTTTGATTGCTTCGATATCAACTGGAGAAGGCAAGTAATCAAGAACGGCATCCAACATTAATTGAACCCCTTTGTTCTTGAACGCTGAACCAGCTAATACAGGGAAGAATTCAACATTAATTGTTGCACGGCGGATACCAGCAATCAATTCTTCTTGTGTGATTTCTTCACCTTCAAGATATTTCATCATTAGTTCTTCGTCTGTTTCAGCAACAGCTTCGACTAATTTTTCGCGCCATTCTTGAGCTTGTTCTAAATATTCCTCAGGAATTTCAGTTTCTTGAATATCTGTTCCTAAGTCATTTGTATAGATTTCAGCTTTCATTTTAACCAAGTCGATGATACCAGTGAAGTTTTCTTCAGCACCGATTGGCAATTGGATTGGATGCGCGTTTGCTTGCAAACGATCATGCAATGATTTTACTGAGTACAAGAAGTCCGCACCGATTTTATCCATTTTGTTACAGAATACGATACGAGGCACTCGGTACTCAGTTGCTTGACGCCAAACTGTTTCAGTTTGAGGTTCAACACCTGACTGTGAGTCAAGTACAGTTACCGCACCATCTAATACACGTAGAGAACGTTGAACTTCAATTGTGAAGTCTACGTGTCCTGGTGTGTCGATGATGTTTACACGGTAACCTTTCCACTGCGCTGTAGTCGCAGCAGATGTAATTGTGATACCACGTTCTTGTTCTTGTTCCATCCAGTCCATTTGTGAAGCTCCTTCGTGGGTTTCACCAATTTTATGGATTTTACCAGTATAGTACAAGATACGCTCTGTTGTTGTAGTTTTACCTGCATCAACGTGAGCCATGATACCAATATTACGAGTTTTTTCTAGCGAAAATTCTCTTGCCATTTTCTTACTCCTCTCTTTATTTAAATCGATTGTAAATTGACTTTCTGCTGTCGTTTAACCCAACAGGCAGAGAGGATCTTACCAACGATAATGAGCAAATGCACGGTTGGCATCAGCCATTTTATGAGTGTCTTCACGTTTTTTAACAGAAGCACCAGTGTTGTTTGCAGCATCCATGATTTCTTTTGCTAAGCGTTCTTCCATTGTGTGTTCACCGCGCAAGCGAGCGTAGTTTACTACCCAACGAAGAGCTAAAGTTGTACGACGTTCAGGGCGAACTTCAACTGGTACTTGATAGTTTGAACCCCCAACACGACGTGCTTTAACTTCAAGAACAGGCATAACATTTTTCATAGCTTGTTCAAACACTTCTAATGGATCATTACCTGTAGATTCTTTAATCAAATCAAAGGCGTTATAAATAATACTAGCTGCAACACCGCGTTTTCCGTCAACCATTACACGGTTGATCAAGCGAGTTACTAATTTTGAGTTATAAATAGGATCTGGTAAAACATCACGTTTTGCAACAGGACCTTTACGTGGCATCCGTAACTCCTCCTTCCGAAATATTCTTCATAGTAATTGCCTTACTCTCTTAACATAGTAAGAACAAGTTTCATTTGTTTAATAATTAAAATTAAGCTTTAGGTTTTTTAGTACCGTATTTAGAGCGGCTTTGTTTACGGTCGTTTACACCAGCTGTATCAAGTGCACCACGAACGATATGGTAACGTACCCCTGGTAAGTCTTTTACACGTCCACCACGTAGTAATACTACGCTATGTTCTTGTAAGTTGTGACCAATCCCTGGGATATAAGCAGTAACTTCAATTAAGTTTGACAAACGAACACGAGCATATTTACGTAAAGCTGAGTTCGGTTTTTTAGGTGTCATTGTACCCACACGTGTTGCTACCCCACGTTTTTGAGGAGAGTTCACGTTTGTTTGAGTTTTCTTAAAGCTGTTATATCCTTTGTTCAAAGCAGGTGAATTAGATTTTTCCACCTTTGATTTACGAGGTTTACGTACTAATTGGTTAATTGTAGGCATTCCTTGTTTCCTCCTTCCCACGATTCGCGTCTAGTTCCACACATCCAGGTGGTTCTTTTTTTGCGATAAAAAATAAATGCAATTCTGCATCTTTATCAAATATGCTTTGATAAACAGTCAGCACGTCTCTTTACCAGAGACCTGTAGATAAAGCACCTTGGTTAGGATATCATGAATAAAGTACTCTGTCAACCAGTGTTATGTATTTTTTTTAGCCATTTGAAATTAAAAAAAGGACGCTATCTTTTTCCAATCATTCAATATAAAATAGCTATGAATAGAGACGAAAGAAAAGGTGGGAACAACAGATGAATTTGAAACAAGCAGCTGGAATTGAAGCAGCTAAATTTGTGAAGGACGGAATGATCGTTGGTTTGGGTACCGGTTCTACAGCCTATTATATGGTAGAAGAAATTGGTAGAAGAATGCGTGAAGAAGGATTAAACATCACTGGTGTCACTACATCGAATGCCACTAAAGAACAAGCAGAAAAATTAGGTATCCCTCTTAAGAGTATTGATGAAGTACCCGTAGTTGATCTCACGATCGATGGTGCTGATGAAATCAGTAAAGCATTTCAAGGAATTAAAGGTGGTGGCGCAGCATTACTTTTTGAAAAAATTGTTGCTACGTATTCAAAACAAGTCATCTGGATCGTTGATGAATCAAAATTAGTGGAGCAACTTGGGCAGTTCCCTCTTCCAGTAGAAGTGATTCCTTATGGCGCTCAACAATTGATGCGGATCTTTGATGAGAAAGGTTACCAACCTGTTTTACGTCAAACCGAAACAGGTCAGATAGTCAAAACAGACAGTGGTCATTACATTATTGACTTACATTTAGAAGTGATCAATGACCCTGAAGCTTTAGCAACGTACCTTGATCAACTGGTTGGTGTCGTTGAACATGGACTGTTTTTAAATATGGTTTCAAAAGTCGTTGTCGGCTCCGCACAAGGCGTATCAATTATCGACTCACCTCATCAAAAATAACAACCCTGATATTAGTTATAAAAATTAGCAAAAATAGTTCATTTTAAAAACATAAAAAAACTATCTTTTCAATGGACTTTATGCTACATTTTTACTGTTATCTATAGACAGAAAATCATTGCTAGAAAGGAATCACCATGAAGATTATTGGTTATGCACGCACAACCATAAATGATGTTGATCTTACAACACAAGTGGAGCAACTCTCTAATTTTGGTTGTCAGGAGATTTTTCACGAGACATACAAGTCTAAAGATGCGGTGTCTAATAATATTTGTTTAGAAAAAGTAATCAAGGAAATGCGACAAGGCGATACTTTAGTTATCTGTCAACTTCATCGTCTAGGGAAGTCCACTCGTCAGCTAACAGAACTCACACAATTATTCAAAGATCGTGGCTTACACCTAGTTAGTATCCAAGAAGAAATCGATACGCGTACACCGATGGGGAAAATCTATTTTCAACTAATGGAAGGATTAGCCATTATGGAGTGCTCTTTAATCAAGGAACGGACACTTGTTGGGTTAGATGAAGCACGTAAAAAAGGTAAAATCGGGGGTCGTCCAAAAATCGATCCAAAAACAATTAAAAAAATTCGTCGGCTTTATTATGAAAAAAAAGAAACGATCCAATTAATTTCTACTAAATGTGGTGTATCAGTCGGAACCTGTTATAAATATATCAATCTTCCAGAAAAAGAGATTCAGCAATTATCTTAAACGACTGCCTACATCTTGATATTCTTTCATTTAAAAATGGATTGGCGCAACAAACGCAGACTGTCTGCTAAAGACGAATCAACTGTATATAATGAATAGGTAGGTGGATCAATGACAGTGCAGCCATTGACCCACCTACCTCTGTTTATCTGTCACTGTAAGAATTATTTTTGTTTTTTATCTGTCTATCTTCTGATTTTCCCTTTCATTAACTTCATTTTTCAATGGAAATCTAGTCAAAAAAATTGTACAATAAAGCAGAACTGAAATTTTCAGAAATATAACCTATTTTAAAGGAGAGCTAAACATGCCAAAATTAGTTTTTTCTCGTCATGGTCTTAGTGAATGGAATGCATTAAACCAATTTACTGGTTGGGCTGACGTAAACTTAGCACCAGAAGGAATCGAAGAAGCCAAAGAAGGCGGACGCAAAATCAAAGAAGCTGGAATTGAATTTGATGTTGCTTACACTTCAGTTTTAACTCGTGCCATCAAAACATGTAATTTGATTTTAGAACACTCAGATCAACTTTGGGTTCCTCAAATCAAATCATGGCGCTTAAACGAACGTCATTATGGTAAATTACAAGGATTGAACAAAAAAGAAACAGCTGAAAAATATGGAGATGACCAAGTACACATTTGGCGTCGTTCATACGACACTCTTCCTCCATTGATGGACGAAAGTGACGAAGGTTCTGCTGCAAACGATCGTCGTTATGCAATGTTAGACAAACGCGATATTCCTGGTGGCGAAAACTTGAAAGTTACTTTAGAACGTGCTTTACCATTCTGGCAAGACGAAATTGCTCCAGCTTTACTAGACAACAAAACTGTTTTAGTAGCTGCACATGGTAACTCTCTACGTGCTTTAGCAAAACACATCGAAGGAATTTCTGATGAAGATATCATGGATCTTGAAATTCCAACTGGTCAACCACTTGTTTATGAATTAAACGATGACTTGACAGTTGCTAAAAAATACTATTTATAATAAATAAAAAAAGTGGGCAAGCGATTCAATTGAATCACTCGCTCACTTCTTTTATTAATCTGCGATTGCTGTTTCTAATCCGACTTCGATCATTTCGTTAAATGTCGTTTGTCGTTCTTCTGCAGTTGTTTCTTCTCCGGTAAGCAAATGGTCACTCACTGTCATGATTGCTAATGTTTGGACATGATATTTTGCTCCCAAATAGTATAAAGCAGCTGCTTCCATTTCCACACCTAGCACACCTAATTCAGCTAATTTAAACGTTTCTGTTGAATCATCTTTATAAAATGAATCTTCCGAGAGAACATTTCCTACATGTGTGGTAAATCCTTTGTCTTTTGAAATTTCATACGCCTTCAACAATAAATTAAAATCACTGATCGGCGGAAAATGAAAGGCTTGGAAATTTTTCTCGATCATCGAAGAACTAGTAGCTGCTCCTTGGGCTAAAACAAGATCACGAACATGGACATCTTTAGATAATGCACCACATGTACCCACTCGTATCAATTTTTTCACACCGTATGAATGAATCAATTCATGGGCATAGATCGTCGCTGACGGCATCCCCATCCCCGTTCCTTGTACCGAAACACGTTCGCCTTTGTAGGTTCCAGTAAAACCTAACATCCCACGAACTTGGTTGTAACATACTGGATCTTCTAAAAATGTTTCAGCAATATACTTTGCTCGTAAAGGATCGCCTGGAAGTAGTATTTTATCAGCGATCTCTCCTTGTTTTGCTTCAATGTGTACGCTCATCTGACACTCTCCTTGATTCAGTTATAGTAATACTAATACTTCTTTAATCAATGCCTTAAATGATTGTTTGACACGTTGCGTTGTTTCCACCACTTCTTCATGGTTAAGGTTCGCTTGCATGCCTGCTGCTAAATTAGTGATACATGAAATGCCGAGAACTTTCAATCCGCTATGTGCTGCAACGATCACTTCTGGCACAGTGGACATTCCGACTGCATCTGCTCCCATCGTACGTGACATCCGAATCTCTGCTGGTGTTTCATATGTTGGTCCAGAATAGCCCATATATACCCCTTCTTTAAGAGTCAAATCTAATTGGCTCGCAGCCTCTTTGGCTACTTCACGGTAAGTTAAGGTATACGCCTCGCTCATATCAGGGAAGCGTGGACCGATCTCATCTTCGTTAGGACCAATCAATGGGTTTTGACCTGTGAAGTTGATATGATCAGTAATCAACATCAAATCGCCAGGAACAAATGATTCATTTACCCCACCACTTGCATTCGTGACAATCACCGAATGAGCCTTTAATGCTGCCATTACCCGCACAGGATAAGTGACAGTTTGCATTGAATGACCTTCATAAAAATGGAATCGTCCTTGCATTGCCAGAACTTTTTTACCAGACAAGGTACCATAGACTAATTGACCAGCATGGCCGACAACTGTTGATGTTGGGAAAAATGGGATTTGGTCATAAGGAATCACGATCGCTTCCTCGATTTCTTCCGCTAACTCTCCTAAACCTGAACCTAAGATCAAACCAAAATCAATTTCTTTTACGCCCTTTTCTAGAATAAATTGAGTCGTTTCTTGTAACATTTCGCTTAATTGGGTCATTTACTTTCTCCTATTAACTATTTTTTTCTACAGAAGTCAAGAGGTTAGAAGCCCTGTCGTTCGACTAGCTAAAAAAACAGGTATGCCTGATTAACAAGGCTTTTTCACCTCTTGATTGATACTGTTAAAGCAAGATGGCTCTTTGAACAAAATGATTGACCTATCTTAGTTACGCTTTTTCAGGTCAAATTTTCAAACGCGGTCTGTCATTCCTATTTCAAAAGTTTTAAGAAACTTTCGCCGTTTTCGGTAGCAGGAACATCGAAGTTTTCAGCAATCGTTGCTGCGATATCTGAATAGTAGCCTTGTGGCAAGCTTCCTTGTCCTTGCATTTTTTTGCTGAAAACTAATAATGGTACATATTCACGTGTATGATCTGTTCCAGGGAATGTTGGATCATTTCCATGGTCAGCAGTAATCATCAGTAAGTCGTCCTCTGCCATTGCCTCTAATATTTCAGGAATACGTAAATCAAAATCTTCAATTGCGTGGGCATAACCTACAACATCCCGACGATGTCCAAATAATGCATCAAAATCAACTAAATTAGTAAAACTGATCCCTGTAAACTCTTTTTTCATCACATTTAATAATTGGTCAACGCCATCCATGTTGCTTTTCGTACGGACGAACTCTGTAATCCCTTGACCGTTGAAGATATCGTTGATTTTTCCAACAGCGATAACGTCTTTTCCTGCTTCTTTTAATGAATCTAAAACCGTATGCCCGAATGGATCCAATGCGTAATCATGTCGGTTGCTCGTACGAGTAAAATTACCAGGTTCTCCAACGTAAGGTCGCGCAATAATTCGACCAATCATGTATGGGTCGTCTTTAGTAATGTCACGAACGAACTGACAAATCCGATAAAGTTCTTCTAAAGGAATAATTTCTTCATGCGCAGCAATTTGTAGAACTGGATCTGCGGACGTATAGACGATCAAATCACCAGTTTTCATTTGATGTTCACCATAGTCATCTATAACAGCGGTTCCACTATATGGTTGATTGCAAACAATTTTGCGTCCTGAGAAGTCTTCAATTTGTTTGAGTAATTCATCAGGGAAACCGTTAGGAAATACTCGAAATGGTGTCTTGATGTTCAGACCCATGATTTCCCAGTGACCGGTCATTGTATCTTTTCCTACAGATACTTCCTCTAATTTAGTGGCATAGCCTTGGTGGTTTTTAACCGCTTCGACACCTTCTAATGGGCGAATCGTTCCTAATCCTAACTGTTCTAAATGAGGAATTGTCAAACCAGCTTCTTTTGCGATATGCCCTAGTGTATCTGAACCTTTATCACCAAATTTTTCAGCATCTGGCGCTTCACCGATTCCTACTGAATCCATGACAATCAAATGTACGCGTTTAAACATGATTATTCCTTCTTTCTTTTTTATTATTGCTATTAAATCAAAAAGGGCGAGTCGAAAAAACATTTCCCGTAACCCACCCTTTTTATTCACTAAAAGTTTATTTTGATTTTATATAATTTTTACCGTTCGCTTTAGGTCCAGATGCTTTTCCTAAGAACGCTACTAACACAATAACGGTTAATAGGTAAGGTGCAATCTGCAGCAATACTGGCGGTATCGAAGAAATCACTGGTAATTGAGCTCCGATGATACTTAAACTTTGCGCAAAACCAAAGAATAAAGAAGCGCCCATGGCCCCTAGTGGATTCCATTTACCGAAGATCATAGCAGCCATTGAGATAAACCCTTGACCTACGATCGTTCCGGCAGAGAAATTCCCTGAAATCGATTGAGCGAATACTGCGCCACCCATTCCGCCAAGTAAACCAGAGATCAATACCCCAGAATAACGCATCGCGTAAACATTGATTCCCAATGTATCCGCTGCTTGAGGATTTTCACCCACTGAACGTAAGCGAAGTCCGAACTTTGTCTTAAAGATAATAAACCAAGCAAGAATCGCAATTAAAATGGCACAATAAGCTGGTAAAAATGTATTTTTAAAGAAAATTGGTCCAATTACTGGAATTTTTGATAATCCAGGAAATGAGAAATATCCTAAGTTAACTGAAATGTTATCAGTTTGTCCTTTTCCATACCATGTTTTAATTAAAAATACACCCAAAGCTGGTGCCATCAAGTTGATAACTGTCCCGCTGATGATATGGTCTGCACGTAAACTAACAGTTGCTACTGCATGTAATAAAGAGAATAACACACCAACTATCCCACCGACTAAAATAGCGATCCATGGTGTCATGTCTCCTAAGGTAGGACTCATGGTTAGATTAAATACTACCGCACTGAAAGCACCCATAACCATGATGCCTTCTAAACCTACATTGACAATCCCACTTCGTTCAGAAAAAGTTCCACCTAAAGATGTAAGAATTAATGGTGTTGAATAAACCAACGTTGAAGTGAGGATTAAAGCAATTAACTCAGTTGTTGACATTATAATTCTCCTCCTTCTTGACTCTGATTTGTTGGTTTCGATTCAACAGTCTCCACGATCGCTTCTTGTTTTTTACCTTGGAAGAATTTCGCCATAATGAAACGAATCAAGAAGTTGATCCCAACAAAGAAAATAATCAATGCAATCGATACATTTACGATTTCAAATGGTATACCGGCACCTGTTTGCATCCCCAAACCACCGATTTTCAAGATACTGAACAAGAGTGCTGAAAGTAAAATTCCAATCGCTGAACCAGAACCTAACAGTGACACAGCCATTCCGTCAAATCCGATGGCTAAGGAAGTTGTTTGAACGAAAAAGTTTTGATACGTTCCTAATCCTTCGACTACTCCACCAAGTCCTGCTAAAGCGCCTGAAATCATCATGGAGAAGACGATCGTACGTTTACTACTCATTCCAGCATACTCAGAAGCAAAAGGATTTAGACCTACCGAACGAATTTCAAAGCCTAACGTCGTTTTCTTCATCAATAGCCAAACAACAACCAGTGCAATCAATGCTAAAAACAAACCAGCATTTACACGAGAACCGCCAAACATTTGTGTCAGCCAAGGTAATCTAAGAGAAGCATTTTGCCCAATCAAATTTGAAGAATCTAAGCTTGAACGATACGTATCTGGCATGATGTCATGTAAAGCAAAAGTACTTAAATAAAGTAAAATATAGTTCATCATAATAGTGACGATTACTTCACTTGTACCGAAAAAGGCTCTTAATACCCCTGGGATAGCCGCAGCCAAAGCTCCTGCCAAAGCACCTAAAATCACACAAGTCGGTAATAAAATGACTTTTGGCAGATCAGGAAAGGCAAGTGCTACCCACACACTAACGATCCAACCACAGAGTGCTTGTCCCGAAAGCCCGATATTGAAGAATCCTGCTGAGTTCGCAACAGAAAAACCTAATGCAGTAAAAATCAACGGTGTTGCTTGCCGTAATGTTTCACCAATACTTCTTTGAGAACCAAGGGACGCATTTAACATTGAAGAATAACCTTGGCCTGGGTTATAACCAAAAGCTGCCATCAAGATAGCACCTAAAACTAAACCTAGAATTACCGAAAAAATAGGAACTAGGAGATTACGTATCTTTTCATTGCGATCATTCATGTGCGCCACCAACCTTTTCTAACTCTTTTCTTGCTTCTTCTAAAGAATAGCCCGCCATAAGTAATCCTAGTTCATTTTCAGAAGTTTCTTTTGGATCAACGATTCCCACGATTTTTCCTTCGTGGAGTACCGCAATACGATCAGAAACATTCAAAATTTCTTCTAATTCAAAACTAATCAATAAGACCGCTTTGTATTTGTCTCTTTGTTCAATCAAACGTTTATGAATAAACTCGATTGCTCCAACATCTAGTCCACGTGTCGGATTAGCAACGATCAACAAGTCAGGATCACGATCGATTTCCCGAGCGATGATTGCTTTTTGTTGGTTCCCACCTGATAATGCTTTTGCTGGCACAAGTTCATTCGTTGTCCGAACATCATACTCTTCGATTAATTCACGTGCATGTTCATTTATCAAAGAATAATTCAATAAGCCATTCCTACTGTAAGGTTTTTGGTAGTAATTTTGTAAAGCAATATTCTCCGCTAACGTCATATCCAGAACTAAGCCATACTTATGACGGTCTTCGGGCACATGTCCTACACCAGCCTCCGTAATTTTTCTTGGCTTTTTATTCGTGATATCTTCATCTTTTAAGCGGATCGTTCCACTTTCTGCTTTACGTAAACCGGTTAACGCCTGGATCAATTCTGACTGTCCGTTACCATCAATACCAGCAATTCCTAAAACTTCTCCTGCTCGTACTTCTAAACTTAAGTCTTTGACTGCGTCCAATCCTCGGTTTTCTTTAACCACTAGATTTTCAATCGATAACACAACTTCTTGAGGCTGACTTTCTTTCTTCATTGTCTTAAATGAAACCGTACGTCCAACCATCATATCTGCCAATTGTTGTGAAGAGACATCTTTTACATTTACTGTACCAATCCCTTTACCACGACGGATAACTGTACAACGATCTGCTACAGCTTTAATCTCATCTAACTTATGGGTGATCAAAATGATCGATTTTCCTTCTTTGACCAACTCTTTCATGATTACAATCAGTTCGTCAATCTCTTGTGGCGTTAATACTGCTGTAGGTTCGTCAAAAATCAAGACATCTGCCCCACGATAAAGTGTTTTTAAAATTTCTACCCGTTGTTCCATTCCAACAGAGATATCTCGGACATACGCATCAGGATTGACCGATAAACCATATTGTTCAGAAAGCTTTTGGATTTCTTCACGTGCTTGGCGACGATCAAGTACCCCTGCTCGACTTGGCTCACTTCCCAAAACAATATTTTCAGTAACAGTAAATGCATCCACAAGCATAAAGTGCTGATGGACCATTCCGATACCTAGCTGGTTCGCTTTTGTCGGACTTGTAATTTTCACTTCTTTCCCATGCATCAGTATTTCACCTGATGTTGGCTCTAAAAGGCCTGAGAGCACATTCATCAAGGTTGATTTTCCGGCACCATTTTCTCCAAGTAAAGCGTGGATCTCTCCTGCTTTCACTTGCAAGTTGATGTTGTCATTTGCTTTGAACGTACCAAACTGTTTGGTGATATTCCGCATTTCGATGACAATATTTTCTTGAACCACAATTTTTCACATCCTAACGATTTCTATCTAGGCAACGATTAACAAAGATTTTTCATAAAATCTCAAATTGAAGCAAAAACTTCAGGGGATTATTCCCTTATCAAGAGGCTGTGAAAAGAGCGTTTTGACCTGATCATTAAGGAAGAAAATCTCGAAACAGCTTTTCATGTTTTGAGATTTTTTGACTTAATGCCGAAGGTCAGCTCTTTGAATGCCGTTTAGCAAGAGGCTGTGAAAGAAGCGTTTAGCTCCGAGCAAATAAGAGAGGATTTTTTAAAATAGCTTCTCATATTTTTAAAAATCATCGCTTATTGTTGAGGAGCTGCTTCTTGAACGCCGTTTAGTAAGAGGCTGTGAGCAGCATGTTCTACTTCAAGAATTAAGAACAAAAAAACGAAAATAGCTTCTCAGCAACATCTTGATAAAGAAACAATCGTTAGTTATTTACTAAACCATAGCCTTGTCAAACAATTGTCCAACAAGGCTATAGAAATTCGTTTGATTATTTTTCAGGAGTTTCTGGTACTTTGATATCTCCTGAGATGATTTTTTCTTTTGCTTCATTCACAGCTTTTTCTGCTTTTTCTGAAAGTTGACCTTTTGTGATACCAACACCGTCTTCTTTCAATCCGTAAACGGTATGTTCTCCACCAGGGAAATCACCGTCAGCTGATTTTTGAGCTAAGTCTTCAACAACAGTTCCTACACCTTTTAGAGTTGATGTCAAAGTAAAGTTTTTCTTTTCACCGTTTAAAGTGTATTCGCCTTCGTCCGATTGGTCACGGTCAACCCCGATAACCCAAACTTTTTTGTCGCCTGATTCGTTTAATGATTTCGCTTCTTGGAATACACCGTTACCAGTACCACCAGATGCGTGGAAAATGATATCTGCATTTTGTGCATACATTCCTTGAGCAATTGAACGTCCTTTATCTGGCGCTGAGAAGTCTCCTGCATATTGATTCAAGACTTTAATTTCTTTGTTTAAAGCTTTTGCACCAGCATCTACACCAGCTTTGAATCCTGCGTCAAAACGATCGATTACTTCACCTTTTACCCCACCAATGAAACCAACAGTGTTTGTTTCAGTTGTGTAAGCTGCGGCAATCCCAGCAAGATAAGAAGCTTCGTTATCTTTAAATGTTGCTGAAACCACGTTGTCTTTGCCGTCGATAACGTCATCAATAATAGCAAAGTTTGTTTCAGGATTTGATGCAGCTTGCTCTTCAATAGCTGGCTTCAATTTATAACCAATACCAAAGATTGTTTTAAAACCTGCATTCAAAGCTTGGTCAATATTAGGGATATAATCTGATTCATTTGCTGATTGGAAATATTGGAACCCATCATTTCCACGTGATAGATCATGATCTTTCCCCCAAGCTTGTAGTCCTTCCCAAGCTGACTGGTTGAATGAACGGTCATCAACACCGCCCGTATCTGTGATCAATGCTGCAGTTGCTGTTTTTGAACCGCTGTTTCCACCGGTTGAATCAGTTGAATCTGATCCGCTGCCACATGCGCCCAATAATAACCCAGCAGATAACGCTACAGCACTTAAACCAAATAATTTTGCTTTTTTCATTTCTGTAAAGCCCCCTAAAATAATTGTTTTATTTTTCAACAGTCAGCTGACTGAATGAACATGAGTGATAATTCTATAGATCTTTTTCTGTAAAGGCGTAAGGTAATAGTTCTTTAACCGTCATTGCCTTAGTCACACCGTTATCCCCTACTAAAGTTACCGGCATGTCTGGTACACAAAACTCAGCCATTACTTGACGACAAGCACCACAAGGAGAAATTGGCTCTGGCGTATGACCAGCCACTACTAAATGAGTAAACTCTTTTTCTCCTTCAGAAACAGCTTTGAAAAAAGCCGTGCGCTCCGCACAATTGGTTAAACCAAACGAGGCATTTTCGATGTTGACCCCTTGATACGTTTTTCCAGATTCAGTGACTAAACATGCACCTACTGGAAAATGTGAATATGGTACATATGCTTTATCCAATGCTTCTACTGCAATGTTGATCCATTCTTGCTTCACTTCTGTCATAAGCTTCCCCTTACTACTTAATAGCCTTCGCCAGTAGATCCTGACATAATCGAAACTCCTGCACTGGTACCAATTCTTGTCGCACCAGCTTCAATCATTGCCAAAGCTTCAGCTTCGTTATGGATACCACCAGATGCTTTTACACCCATTTCAGGTCCAACAGTTTCACGCATTAAACGAACATCTTCGACTTTTGCTCCTCCAGTTGAAAATCCTGTAGAAGTTTTAACAAAGTCTGCCCCAGCGGCTTTTGCCAGCTCACAAGCTTTTACAATTTCCTCATGATTTAATAAAGCTGTTTCGATGATGACTTTGACTAAAGCACGATCTTTGGCCGCTGCAACCACTGCTTCAATATCTTTTTGGACTTTATCAAACTGTTGAGACTTCATTGCCCCAATATTGATGACCATATCCACTTCATCTGCGCCATTTTCAATCGCATTTGTAGTTTCAAAAGCCTTAGTTTCAGCAGTATTAGCTCCTAAAGGAAAGCCAATTACTGTACATACTGCCACTGGTTCGCCTTTTAATTGTTCTTTTGCTAGTGCGACCCATGTTGGGTTGATACAAACAGAATAGAAATGGTATTTCTTTGCTTCTTCAATAATTCGCATAACGTCTTCTTGAGAAGCATCTGCTTTTAAGATGGTGTGATCGATCATTCGGTTCAATTCCATTTTTTTCTCTCCTTTTATTCGGTGATGATATCATGTATCAACGTAGGCTTTTCAGCCGAGTCACTAATTTGGATATTTTGATAGAGCAATTCTTGAACAGAAGAAATCTCTTTTGTATTACTGTAGATTGTCAACAATGATTCTCCCTCTTTTACAGGATCACCAATTTTTTTATTTAATTTAAGACCAACTGCGTGATCAATATCATCTTCTTTAGTTTTGCGTCCTGAACCTAACATCATAGCTGCAATCCCCAACTCATTCGCAACGAGTTTTGAGACAATACCACTCGATTTGGCTGGCAACTCAACAACATACTTAGCTGTCAGTAATCGTTCTGGTTGGTCTACGATAGAGTCATCTCCACCTTGATTACGGATCATTTCCTTAAATTTGTCTAAGGCTTTGCCAGATTCTAGCGCTTCTTGCAGTAAACTTCTAGCTTCTTCGATTGTTGCTGCTTGATTGGCTAAGACCACCATCTGACTCCCTAATGCATAACACATTTCCAGCAAGTCTTCTGGTCCATTGCCGTTTAACGTTTCAATTGCTTCCACAACTTCAAGACTATTACCAATTGCTTCACCAAGAGGTTCAGACATATCAGAAATTACGGCTACTGTCTGACGATGAGCTAATTTTCCAATACTAGTCATTGTTTTTGCTAAACGTCTAGCATCTTCAATATTCTTCATAAAGGCGCCGTCACCTGTCGTCACGTCTAAAACGATCGCATCTGCTCCTGCGGCAATTTTCTTACTCATAATCGAACTGGCAATCAAAGGAATCGAATCCACTGTCGCAGTCACATCCCGCAAAGCATAAAGTTTTTTATCTGCTGGTGCAAGATTTCCTGATTGTCCAATAACAGCCACTTTACTCTCATTGACAATTCGGATAAACGCTTCATCAGAAAGTTCGATTTGAAATCCAGGAATTGCTTCTAGTTTATCCAGCGTACCACCTGTATACCCCAAACCTCTACCAGACATTTTGGCAACTGTAACACCCACACTTGCGACTAAAGGTGCTAAGATCAACGTTGTCGTATCTCCCACACCACCTGTAGAGTGTTTATCCACTTTGATCCCATCTAAAGGACTTAAATCAATGACATCTCCTGAGTGGGCAATGGCAAGTGTTAAATCCGTGATTTCTCTATCGGTCATATCTTGATAAAAGATCGCCATCAACAATGCGCTGATTTGATAATCTGGAATTTCACCATTCGTGTATTTTGTAATAATATACTCGATTTCTTTTGTCGATAATTCATTTCCGTCTCGCTTTTTTTCAATCAGATCCACCATTCGCATTGCTTGATCCTCCTCGTCTTCATTCGGTATTATACAGGAATTTTCCAAAAGGTAAACCACTTTAGTAAACCAGTTTACTAAGAATACAAAGAGCTACTCAACGCCTTTGTAAACACTTACATAAGCAATATAACGCTGAGTTATCCCTTTGTCAATGTTTTTATGCTCTCACGAATAATTAATTTTGTTTCAAAGACTTTGTTCGGAACTTTGCGTTGTGGGAACTCGATCGTGTCGATCAAAAATCTTGCGGCATAAAATCCAATATCAGAACTTGGCTGTTTCACTGTTGTCAATTGAGGGATCATATACTCGGATAACTTCAACCCATCGAAACCAATAACTGAAATATCATCGGGGATTTTTTTGCCTAATTCATCAATCGCTTGGTAACAACCAATCGCCATTGCGTCATTTCCACAAAAAATTGCTGTAAGATCTTTGTGCTTTAAGAGCCGTTTAGACGCCTCGTATCCACCTTGGACCGTCAACTCCCCTTGTTCTACATACTTTCCATTGAAAGGGATTCCATGATCCTTTAGTGCATGACGATACCCGTTGAACCGTTCTTCTAACTGGTAATAGCCTGTTGTTTCTTTGAGCATACCGATTTTGGTATGACCGTTCTTAATAAACAAAGAAACTGCTTGATAAGCCCCCTCATACTCTTTTACAATCAACCGACCATTATCTCTGGTATTCAATCCACGATCAATCAAAATAATCGGCATATTTTTATAAAAACCACTATCTAAAGAATAGTCATCTGGCAAAACATTGGGCGTAGCCAATAAGATTCCATCCACTGAGCGATGAGCCAATTCTTTTAAATACTTGATTTCATTTTCTTGACTATGACGAGAGTTGCAAAGCATGATCACATACCCCAGTGGATTCAAGTAACTCTCGACCCCTTCAATCAATTTAGAAAAGAAGAAGTCAGTGACATCTGGCACGATCATACCAATCGTTTTAGAATGACGATTGATCACATTCGAGGCAAAGTAATCTGGTTTATAATGGTGCTCGTTAACAATATTCAGGACTTTTTTTCGTGTTTTATCACTAAAGCGGCTCCCTTTATTATTTAAAATTTGTGATACAGTGGTGACTGAAACACCTGCCATTTCTGCAATGTCTCGGATCGTTAGTTTCACTTCTTCTCCTCCTTTATGATGTAAATTCTTTTTTAGTTTACCAAAAGCATATAAAAAGAATAGATAGAAAAAATAAGAAAAAATCTTTTATTCACTAATAAAAATAAATAGCTTGGAAAGTGCCAATTTCCTAAACTGACTTCTTAAAAACTGCTGTAACTGCCGATCATCTGTCATTGTTCTTCTCTTTCATAGGAGTTTTTTCATTAGCTTGAGTAACTAGCGATTGATCTTTTCTATTATTGATTGCACTAGTTACTTTCTCACTCAAAGAAGACTTCTGACTTTGGGTTACTAAATTATCAGCAGCTAGATGTTCAGAATCCCGTTTTTCAATCGCTCCTACCATTCCATCTACCTGCTTGAGAAGTATTTTTTTCTCATCATGAGCTATTTCCTAATCGTTTAAGATTTCATTATGGAGTTCTAGAATCTTTTCTCGAACAGATGAAAAAAGTTGAAGCTCTTTTTGATAACCTGCCGTTCGATCCGTGGCGATCATCGTTTTGTTTTTCATTACTATTCGTGGCTTTTTCTATTTGTTCAAAAAGCGGCTGATAGGTTTTATCCGTTGCCACTAGTTCTTTTAGTACTTCTAACAGTTGCTTTCTAATGAAAAATTCCTGTTTGATAACTGATATTTTTTTGATGTTGTTCTTTTTCGCTTCCTCTGAGGGATTAATTTCAGAAATGAGAGCTTTTTTTATTTCTTCTGAATACTCTTTGCTTTGTTTGATGCTAGCTACCACTTCTCGGGTCAATTGTTTGTCACTCATCAGTGCTTTATATGTATCTAGTTTTTCTTGAGCCACTTGTTTTCTTACTAATTCTTCGGTCAACACATTCTTTGTTAGCCAATCCAAATTTGACTCATCTTTGATTCCTTTGAGCAAGTCAATTCGCTCTTGTGGTACATCTTTTTTGAACATCTTATGTAAATCCATATTTTTTTCACTTAAATCCGCAACTGCTTCTTCAAACAGTATAGCTTGACTATTAAATTTGGCGATACGTGCATCTAAATCGTTATGAAGTGCCTGTTTTTCTTCTGGAGTCAATCCATCTTGATGATCAATTTGTTCTTTCACATGTTTTACTTTAGAATAATCTGCCACACTTCTAATACTAACAAACTCCCAATAGACTGTTTTATTTCTCTGTGAAAGCTTGTCAAGCGTTGCCGCAGGACGATTTTGAATTTCTTGATTTAAGTTGTCTCGTCGCTGATCGTTGGGAATCGTATGGGTTAGAAATTCTTTTACCAGTTGTTCCCTCTCTGAGCGAGAAAAATCAAGTAGTTCAAACAGCAGCATGTTTCCAACAAATAGGACATCGTTGTTTTTTTGAGAATGGTAGCCTTTTTTGATCTGAGCAAATTTCTTTGGTTTTTTTGGTAAAGCTTAATAATAGGCTTGTCGTTCATGATTTGAGTGAACCCGTTCTTAGCATCTCGATTCTTAAGTAAGAAATCAAATTTTTCTTGATCTTTCCATATCAATAGATTTTTATACTTAGACACCAGCGTGGGACGATACTGATGCAAACCATGATGTACTAATCCATCTAAGAGATCTAAAAGTTCATTTGTTAAAGCAACATGTTGATCATCTGGCTGAACTTCACTTTTTTCTCTTTTGCTATTTAATTTTTCTCTTTTCGTTTTATTGTTCTGGACGATCCCCTTCGCCTTTTCTTCCCATGCTTTAAATGTTGTAGCCATTTCGACATGGTCTTTTTCTAAATACCTTAATACGTTTTCCTGGTTATACATGGGTAATTCTAAAATAGATTTAGTATCTACTATCATTCTGGTTTGTGTCATCTTTTTATTCTCCTTTCAAGTCACTCAAATTTTTCAATACCATGCTAGTTTTGTTTTCTAAAAAAGGAAGAAACGTTATTCAATTATTAGCTCCTTGAAATACGCCACTTTTCAATAGGAAAAAGTTCCACTAGTTAGCGAAGTGTTTCACTCCTTTCATCAACTTTTTTACGATCTCCATATTCCCATGACCTAGAGTACCTATCGCCTGTTTTTTAATAGAAAGAAAGGGACAAAAATAAACCGAAGGACCCGAAAATAGTTACTTCTATTTTAGGATTCTTCGGTTGCTTTTAGAGTGTGTTATTTTGTCATAGCTTTTTATTTAGTCTCAAACACCACAATCAAACAGTTATTCTTTGATACTTTTGATGATATAGTACCCTTTCTCTTTATGGACGATTTCAGCATTCCCAAAGGTCTCTGCCATTTTGCTTTTCGCACTAGGAGCCCCTTGTTTTTTTGAATGACAATGGTTAGTGTTCCACCCGATTTTAACCTTGGATATGCTTCGGTTAAAATTTCGTGTACCACTTTTTTACCGGCACGAATTGGCGGATTGCTGACGATTGCTGCATAAGTTTCTTCATGAACTGCTTCATAGATATTCGATTGATGAATATCCACCTGTTTGATCCCATTGCGGTTCGCATTTCCTTGAGCTAATTCTACTGCCCGAGAGTTAATATCGACCATCTCAACAAATCGCTGACTAGCAAAAGCGATCGCCAATCCAATCGGACCATAGCCACAACCAACATCCAAAATTTTGCCATCAGCTGGCAGCTCTTCCCAATTAAAGGTATCAATTAACACTCGTGAACCAAAGTCGACTGTTTCACGTGAAAATACTCCTGAATCTGTTACAAATTGGAAGTTTTTTCCTTTTAATTCAAATGACCATTGTTCAAAGTCATGTTCTGTCGTTGGCTCTTGCGAATAATAATGATTCGTCATATCGTTCATCCTTTTTATATTGTTTCTTGTTTCTTAGTCTATCCTTTTATCAATTGGCATGCAATGTCTATTTTTCCTAGTTTAAATAAATAGTTGATCAGAAACACGAACAGAATGAATTTTGATATGTCATCCTTTTTATTTATTCAGTTAAAAATAAGAGACTTATAACCATTCTCGTTTAGTGGTGGGGTTTAGCCGTGTTTTATGTTAAAATGATTCCATTGATGGGAGAATGCAGGAGGCTATTATGAATGATCCAATGAACTACTACCGTGTGGCAAGAGAAGAATGGCGTGAATTTTATCGTAATGGACAAGCACCTTTGACCCAAGACGAGCTAGATAACATCAAAAGTTTAAATGACCGTATTTCAATGCAAGATGTTCGAGATATCTATGTTCCTCTTGCTCATTTGATTTATCTATATATGAAAGAATTTGAATCTCTTTCATTAAGTAAAGGTCTATTTCTTCATAAATATGTCGAAGTACCGCCATTTATTATTGGAATTGCTGGGAGTGTTGCCGTTGGAAAAAGCACAACAGCTCGCCTGTTACAAACGATCTTATCACGTACATTTAAACGCAGGAATGTTCAGTTGATTACAACTGATGGTTTTTTATATCCTAATGAAACGTTAAAAGAACGAGGGATCATGAATCGTAAAGGATTCCCAGAAAGTTATGATATGGAGATGTTGATCGATTTTCTTAATCGAGTAAAATCCGGTCAGGAAGAAATAAAAGTACCTGTTTATTCACATGACATTTACAATATCATTCCTGGCGAATATGAATTGATCCAACAACCTGATATTCTGATTATTGAAGGAATCAACACGCTGCAACTGCCTGCTAATCAACAAATCTATGTCAGTGATTTTTTTGATTTTTCTGTTTATGTTGATGCTGATTCATCATTAATTGAAAAATGGTATTTAGATCGATTCGGTGCCTTACTCGACACCGCTTTTCAAAATCCACAAAATTATTACTATCAATTTGCTATTGGCGATCGTGACGATGCATTTAAAATGGCGCAAGAAGTATGGAAAAATGTGAATTTGAAAAATTTAAACGAATATATCTTGCCTACTCGTGGCAGAGCAGATATAATTCTCCATAAAACTGAAAATCATATTATCGATTCGATTTTCATGCGAAAATATTAGCATTTTAAAATAGTTTATTCTATTTTGAGATAAAATTTAAAGGGATAGGGGTAATAAATGTGACAAACGTTGCCGACATGACAAACGTTGAAAAGATTATCGTATTAGACTACGGTAGCCAGTATAACCAATTGATTACACGACGCATCCGTGATTTAGGAGTTTTTTCTGAATTATTGAGCCATCGGGTTTCTGCTGAAGAAGTAAAAGCAATGAATCCAAAAGGAATCATTCTTTCCGGTGGTCCTAACAGTGTGTATGATGAAAATGCTTTTGGAATCGATCCAGAAATCTTTAACTTAGGGATTCCTGTATTGGGTATTTGCTACGGTATGCAATTGATTACGTATAAGCTAGGTGGGAAAGTTGAACCAGCTAAAAACCGTGAATACGGAAAAGCTCAGTTAGAAGTAACCAGTGACGATGCAGTATTGTTCAATGACACACCTAAACAACAAACCGTTTGGATGAGCCACGGGGACTTAGTAACCCAAGTTCCTGAAGGATTTGAAATCGTTGGTACAAGTAAAGACTGCCCGATCGCATCCATCCAAGACACAAAACGTAATTTCTATGGTATCCAATTCCATGCAGAAGTTCGTCATTCTGAATACGGAATCGAATTACTCCGTCATTTTGCTTTTGATGTTTGTCATTGTGAAGGAAACTGGACAATGAATAACTTCATCGATATGCAAATCGAAAAAATTCGTGAACAAGTTGGCGATAAAAAAGTATTGCTTGGACTTTCTGGCGGCGTGGATTCTAGTGTCGTTGGTGTTCTTTTACAAAAAGCAATCGGTGATCAGCTAACTTCCATCTTTGTTGACCATGGTTTATTGCGTAAAGGCGAAGCAGACCAAGTAATGGAAAGCTTAGGCGGGAAATTTGGTCTAAATATTATCAAAGTGGATGCAAGAAAACGTTTCTTAGACAAGTTAGCCGGCGTTTCTGATCCTGAGCAAAAACGTAAAATCATTGGTAATGAATTTGTGTATGTTTTTGATGATGAAGCAACAAAATTAGCGGGAGAAGAAGGAATTGCTTTCTTAGCCCAAGGAACACTTTATACTGATGTGATCGAAAGTGGAACGGAAACTGCTCAAACGATCAAATCTCACCATAACGTGGGTGGACTACCAGAAGACATGCAATTCCAATTGATCGAACCTTTGAACACATTATTCAAAGATGAAGTCCGTGAATTAGGAACACAACTAGGAATGCCAGATTCAATCGTTTGGCGTCAACCTTTCCCAGGTCCTGGTCTAGGTATCCGTGTCTTGGGTGAAATCAGTGAAGAAAAACTAGAAATCGTCCGTGAATCAGATGCGATCTTACGTGAAGAAATCGCAGCAGCTGGCTTAGATCGTGACATTTGGCAATATTTCACTGTTCTACCAGGAATCCGCTCTGTCGGTGTAATGGGCGATGGCCGTACTTACGACTATACAGTAGGTATCCGTGCAGTCACTTCTATTGATGGGATGACAGCAGACTTTGCCCGTATCCCATGGGATGTTTTACAAAAAATCTCTGTCCGCATCGTAAACGAAGTCGCTCACGTCAACCGTATCGTGTACGACATCACTTCTAAACCACCTGCAACTGTGGAGTGGGAATAATAAAAAACAGCCAACAAACGTTGTTAAATCAATGTTTGTTGGCTGTTTTTCATTATCACACTTATTCTGTAGCCTTTTGATAAAATTCTTTCTATCTCCATTCCAATCAATCGTTCTAATTTCTTGCCACTCTTATCTTTGACAATCAATTGACTATTCGTATAAAATCGGAGATCTTGCTAAAAATAAAGAACGTAAAAAATCAGAAAAGCTAACTCGATGACCATAAAGTTAATAACTTGTTTTTTCTTATTGCAGTTATCTTTTCGACATCTTCCCTGTCCAACAGAACGATTTTCAATGGATTATCGGGATGTTGATTTAGATAATTCTCCCAAAACTGTGTTTGTTTCTGACTTGACGGAGCGATTATACTAAGAAGTAAAATACAAAAGGTTAATGCAATGATAAATAGGAAACTAGTCGAAAAATCTTGATAAAGCATACTAGTGACCAAAGCGCCTATAATACTTGCAAGTAATGCAACAGTCAATAACATTTGAATACCTCTTTTAAAAGTGGTATTCAAATACATATTTTGATAATTTATAATTGCTGTTTTTCTCAGCTTTAAGTCCTCTTTACTAAGTTCGGGGAACATTTCACTCACTTTATTTTTTTCTTCTTTTCCATAGCCCTTCTTTGATTACGTAATCTAAAACCACAAAAAATAAAGACGGGTATCGCTATAATTGCATAAAATTGACTAACTAATCTCAGTACTTCCATTGAGAACCTCCATCTGTTTCCTAATTAATTAGTCCATAATAGCAAAGTACATTAAACTTTTCATTAATATTAAATGAGTAATTTTTACTGCAAACTTACTTGAATTACTACCAAAACAATGAGGAAATATTTGCCTTCTCTAAAAGAACAGAAAGAAGTTTTTCTTCTTTCTGTCCAAATGATTCTAAGATTTCTCTTTACCAATATCATATCATTTAACAAAGAGCCCATAAAATTAGGTTAACTTTTAACCTATCTCTTCTTTTTGTTTCTTTTATCTGTGGAATATTCATTCACCATTGATCAGCGTTTCCCCTTATTGACCACCTATGTTCAAACTAACAATTTCTCAAAGTTAATAACTATCAAACACGCTATGTAATTTCTGTTCTTGTTTGTTGATAAAAGAAAATCAAGTTTTGAATTTCTCTTGATTTGGGATATATAGAAATACCAAATATAGGGATATTGAACTGTCTGTTCAGCATCGTATTGGAAACAATACAATCATAATTTTCCTTATGTAGCATCTGATCTGTAACTACCGGGGTTTTGCTGGCTACAAAACGATATCGTCCTCCTAGATAAAGCTCAAGCTTTGCAATAATGTAGCTAGCATATTGTTCAGAATTGGTTACAATCAAAGCCCTAATTTGTTTACTCGTTTCAATCTTTTTTAGCAGATCATGCCAGTAGACAAGTAACAAAGCGACTAATTTTCTGGTAAATTCGTCATTTTTCATATACTTTAATAACTCTTTTTGATCCTTGTTAATTAAATAATTCTTTAGTCCTACTTGAATACTTTCGATTTCTGGAAGTATCTGTTTTAAAAACTGATGATGTTTATCATATAAAATAAAAGAAAGATTTTCCATATAGTCGCCATCATTAATTATTTTATAGCAGATTTCTTGTCGTTCTTCACATTTGATCTGATATTTTATTTCCAAATAATCAAGCAATATCCCAACCATCTTTGTTAAATAAGGTTTTTGTTGGTAGTCATCGCTGTTGTTCTGTATATCCAGTAGCGAACAAACAAACGGCTGTTCAAAGATGTATTTTATCAGATCCTGATCCTCTTCAAGAGATAACCATAAAGAAGTATTTTGCTTCTCATTTGATTCTAGGCATAAAAGATTATTCTGCTCTTTTTCAATAAATTGTTTTTCGTTTTTACTTGGTAAATTTTCATAGCAATATAAAATAAAAGCTGATTATGTTTTCGGTGTTCCAGTTTACGAATTATATCTTGAAGTTGATTATTCGTTATGTATTTTAAGTATAATTGACGACTTTTTTGACAAATTTCTTCATTGAAGGCCTCTTCTAAACACACATATTTTTCTAAAAGTAACTGGATCGTCAACTTTTCAATTAATTGTGTATTTCCCGTTAATCGAATCAATCCTCGAATTCTTAAGTGATATTGCTCTAAGGAAAGGTTGATGCGCTTCACCATTCGTCTTAAAGTGCTCTCTGAAATAAATAGTTGTTCCGTTACTTCCAAGTAGTTCGTATATTTATTTAACACGATTGCTTCTAAAAATTGATACTCAATCGATTCATTCATAATAATTCGGTAAATATATTCTTCTGTGACATGAGGAGCAATTTCTGCAAATATCCCATTCTCACGATCAGTATGTATATTAATTTCTTTTGCATAAGAATCGATATCCATCAAGTCATTTCTCAATGTTTTTGAAGAACACTTTAATTGAGATTCTAAATCTTGAAAGCGATAGGTTTCTCCTTCAAAAAGCAATTCCAGTAGAAGTAACTGTCGTTTCATTTTTTTCGATAAAATATTTAACATTTACTTCCTCCCCTCTTTTTACCAACTATAAAAAAGCATTCACTTTTTTCTATTTGAATGTTCCTATTTATATTTTAAAGAAAATTTTTAACGAATTAGAATTTTTTTTTCAAAAAAATAGTAAAAATGGGTATAAAAAATATGAAAAATAAGCAATCCTATCTACCTATTTTATAAATAGATCATTTATGGCCTTTTTTTGCCCTTAGACCTTTCAAATAATCAGAATGCTGATCTTGCCAACAGAAAATAGTATCATTCGCCTTCTCATTTTAAAAAATAACTAAATAAATTATTTTAGCGAAATAATTTATTTGATTGAAACATTCCTTCAGTAAAACAAACTGCTAAAATTAAGTATTTTATGCTTTATTTTTTTTATATTTAAATTTATACTGTTTTTAAAGCAATTAATTAATAACAAAAATTAATAAAAAAAGGCATATATTATACCATTTTTAATGATTAAAAAACTATTTTTATCATAAATGTACTTTTTTACGTCATAACTGTTAGATGGGAGTGTCCAAGGTGAAGAAAACAATTATTATAGTTAGTAGTTTTTTAGGTTTAATTGCTTTATTTTTTATGATTGAATACTTTGCTTCTCCTGTAAAAGATGTTACTTCAAAAGCTGAAATGAAAATGACTACTGGAGCCAAGATGGAATATGTGCCAACAAAAGATGAACTAGTAAAAATTGAAGGAGATCAACTTCAATTACTGGGCATTTACACAGTAGTTGGTATCCATTTCGACAGACATTCTTATGTGACGTTAGCAAATGCCGAACAAGAAGAAATCAACTTTTCTATTTCAATTATAGACAAACAAAAACAGACATTTTCAATCCCCGCCATACAATTCTCACCTCAAAATTTACAGCTATCTGATTCTTTTGGCATAGCAAAAAAAGAAGCACGCTACTTTGCTTATAAAAAAAATTATCCTGTCGCAAGTGCCACTCATACAACAGACTGACCAATCAAATATACCCCTACAAGGTATATTTGATTGGCTTTTATCTTTTCAATGGAAAGAACCTCGAATAACTTTTCTGTTTATTTTTTTCTTCTCCCACTCGACCATTGATCTTTTATACTAACTATTTCATTCGAGACGGCTTGTTTCCTTTGTTTTTCGTCATTTTTCCTAATTTATTTGATTCTTCTTGTGAAAAAATAAACCAATTATTAAATCCGTTATTTTAAAAAGATAAAATAACACTATGTTCAAAAACCGAAAGTTATTTAATCAGATGGATTAATCTATATAAATTGTTGTCTGCCTATTCATTTAATATTTATACAAAAATATTGTATACCTGCTTTTATCGATAGGTTGGAACTTTTCGTTTTCGTTATCCCCTGTGGAAAACTTTCGGAACAGATTACCTCTCTGATACGTATCTGTGTATAATTAGATACAACGAATCCCGGATCTTTCAATTCTTTAGACTGAAAGATCCGGGATCAAAAATAAACGCTTCTTACTTCTTTAATGCTACAACAAATGGAATCATCATAGATAACAAAATAACCAATAAACTACATTGCCGATGATCTATATAGATAAGGATCGTTATCATGCTCGTAGTTAGACCGATATTCAATTTTTTTTGATTGATCATAAGCATCCCTCTTCAAGGAAGATTTTCCTCTAGAAGTTCGACCATTTTTTTATCTTTTTGTTATATTTCTCTTAATTTTTTTGAACATCTTTAATTACTATATTGAGATTCGATTTTACGGCTAGGAATCAGCCAACCAAGTAAAATCACAGCATTCGTTACTAAAACAGCTATTGGTGTAATGACATAGCCTAAAATAATTCCTAAAATATTTAACCCAATTGACCAGTAGGATTTTCGATAGTTATCTAGTAATTCTTTGATATTCTTTTTATTTTTAGGATCAGACTGAACCAACTCTCTTGCTAAAATATAGTAAGCAATATTAGCTCCTAAAGTTACTACACCGTATGTGATCTCTGGCGCTAAACTATGACTATACTCGCTGATCCAAGACGTGACAAAGGGAAAAAATGATAAAGCAAAGATAAAAAAGCTATTTGCCCACAAAACTCGCCAATTTACTTTATGAACGACTTGAAACATATGATGATGATTATTCCAATAGATGACCAATGTAAAAAAGCTGACAATATAGATCATAAAACGATATCCTAAGGCACTTAGCGCTTGCCAAGTGTCAGTGTTTGGCTGGTGAAGCTCTAAGACCAAGATAGTCATAATGATTGCGATAACTGCATCGGTAAAAGCTTCTAAACGATTTTTTGGCATATTTTTGCCTCCTTTTCTGACTTATTGTAGTAAAGATAGCTAGAAAAAAGCAACTAAATCAGTCTATAGTTGGAGGTAACGCTCACTTTATACTGCTATACTCAATGAAACAAGAGGATTTAACTATCCTAGTTCTCTAATAAATAAGCTAAGTTCTAAGTACATTTTTATTAAATTTAACTTATTTTGGGAACTAGAAAGAAATGAGGGGTTTGTATGGGACAAAAAAATACTTTTTCAACTATTTTCATGCTAGTAATGGTATTCATTATAGGTAGTTTTGTAATTAGCCTTTTTACTAGTATTTTATGGTTTGCAATTAAATTACTCATTCCTATTGCAATCATTATTTGGCTAATTCGTGTAATTTCTGGAACAAATCGTCGACATCATCGAAAATATTACTAATATTGAAAAAAGCAGCACACGACAGATTCCCCAGTCTTGTGCTGCTTTTTTCGTTATATTTTTATCAGTTGTTCCAAATGATATATCATTTGATGGTATTACCCTAAAGCTACATCTAGTACCATCATAATGATAAAACCTAACATCACCCCAAAAACGGCAAAATGTCGTTTACTTGATAATGTTTGTTGGGCTTCGGGAATTAATTCCTCAACAACCACATAGATCATCGCACCTGCTGCAAATGCCAGTGCATAAGGTAAAAGGATGGTTACTCGTGTCACTAGCACCGCACCAATCACACCTGCGATCGGTTCAACAATACCTGAAGCTTGTCCATATATAAATGCCTTTGTTCGACTCAATCCTTCTTGTCTTAAAGGAATCGAAACAGCTGCACCTTCCGGAAAATTCTGAATTCCAATACCCAATGCAACCGAAATGGCTGCCAAAACGGCCGCTGTTGGATTATCGGCTGTACTGGCAGCCCCAAATGCTACCCCTACAGCCAAACCTTCAGGGATATTGTGCAAGGTGATCGAAAAAACTAATAAGATTGTTCGTTTTAAATGCGTAGGTAGGCCTTCTTTTTCGTGCTGTGGGCCAAAGTGCATATGGGGAAGCGTTTTATCAGCGATATAAAGAAAGACACCACCTAATCCAAAACCAATACTAACGACCAGCCAAGCGATATCGCCATTTTCTTCAGCTTTTGTAATCGCAGGATCAAGCAATGACCAAAAACTAGCAGCAATCATGACCCCCGAAGCAAAACCAAGCATGAGATTCAATACTTCTTTTTTGATTTCTTTAAAGAAAAATACCAACCCAGCCCCCAGAGCTGTCATAAAATACGTAAATGCTGTCCCCGCTAATGCTTGTTGCCACGGGGCTAAGCTTAGTAGCCATTCTGTCATTTTATTCTCCTTTCGTGCCTTTACTTATTACTCTAGCATATTCAAAAAATCATGACTACTGTTTGTGTGAAAAAGCGAATCAGTTGGGCTTTTATTCTTAAAGCACTATACTTTAATTAATAAAGTTACGAAATTTTATCATTCATTTGATAAAGGAGTGGGAGAATATGGCAACAATCAATGCTGGTATCGCAATGGTCAAAGTAATGGAAAGTTGGGGAATCGAGCATATTTATGGGATTCCTGGTGGTTCGTTTAATTCAATCATGGATGCTCTTTATCATGAAAAAGATCAAATAAAATATATCCAAGTACGTCACGAAGAAGTAGGAGCGCTAGCCGCAGCAGCCGATGCGAAACTAACAGGAAAAGTTGGGGCTGTTTTTGGTTCTGCTGGACCAGGCGCCACGCATTTGATCAATGGTTTGTATGATGCACAAATGGATCATGTTCCAGTTGTTGCGTTGCTTGGACAAGTTGCAACTACTGCTATGAACTATAACTCTTTCCAAGAATTAAATGAAAATCCAATTTTTGCAGATGTTAGTGTCTATAATCGGACAGTTATGACACCTGAAAGTTTACCTCATGTAGTGGACGAAGCAATCAAAGCAGCCTATGAAAATAAAGGAGTAGCTATTGTAACCATCCCTGTTGATTTAGGTTTTGCAGACATTGAAGAAGAGAAAATATCTAACGCAGCTACTCATAAAACAGGTACTGTCCTTCCTGATGAAAAAGATGTAATTGCTGCTCTTCCTTTTATTGAAAAAGCTAAAAAGCCTGTACTTTACATTGGACAAGGTACTCGTAATGGCTTTTCACAAATCAAAGATTTTACAGAACACTTTTCCATGCCAGTTGTTGCTTCTGTTTTAGCGAAAGGCATCATTCCAGATAACTATAAAAACTTTCTAGGCTTTGCTGGACGTGTGGCCACAAAACCTGCAAATGAAGCATTAGCAGAGGCCGACTTGATTTTATTTATGGGTAGTGACTTTCCTTTTGGTCGTGCGTTCTTTAACCCAGAGGCTGAATTTATCCAAGTGGACATCGATGCTTCAAAATTTGGTCGAAGACATGCTACCTCCCATACCATTTTAGGGGATGCCAATACCACATTAGCGAGATTAACAAAGCTGGGCAAACCACGTCCTGAAGATCGCTGGTATCTAGCCAACCAAGAAAACAAAGCGAATTGGGTAAACTGGTTAAACTCATTCGCTGACCTTGAAGACCAACCGATTCGTCCTGAAGCTGTTTATAAAGAAATCAATCGGATCGCTGAAGAAGATGCGATTTTTGTAACAGATGTTGGGAATACGACGATCCATTCCATTCGATTATTAGACATGAACGGCAAACAAAAACACACGACCTCTGGTTGGTTCGCTACAATGGGGAATGGTGTTCCAGGTGGCATTGCTGCACAATTAAGTTATCCTAATCGACAAGTCTTTACTTTAAGCGGTGATGGTGGTTTTGCAATGGTGATGCAAGATATCATTACACAAGTGAAATACCAACTACCGATTATTAATGTGGTTTTATCGAATACATCGTTTGGGTTTATTGAAGCAGAACAAGAAGATACTGAACAGAAAAAATTTGGTGTGTTTTTAGAAGAGGCTGACTTCGGAAAAGCGAGTGAAGCACTGGGAGCTGATGGTTTCACGATTACTGAGTATCACCAATTAAGACCTGCATTTGAGGCCGCTAAAAAATCCCAACGACCAGTAGTAATTGATGTAAAAATCAATAACAAACGTCCTTTACCGGTTGAAGATCTTCATCTTGATCCAAGAAAATATACAGAAGAAGAAATCAAACAATTCAAAGAAAAATACGAAGTGCATGATTTACCTGTATTGAATGAATTATATGAAAAAAGGAAATAATTGAACCTCTACTCTTTGAGAGATTCAGACATATCAACTATAAAAAAAGAAGCAACCAGGAAAATTCAGCCTGATTGCTTCTTTATATACTTTACTTTGTTTATCTGAAAGCATATACGATATGGTTGATTCCAAAGAGCATAAAATAAAAACCGACAAGAAAACTTAAAGTCAAAGCGGAGGAAATAGGATTAAACAATAGTATACATCCTAATACCACACCCAAAATATTGATGATTACTGTAAACCAATAGTAGCCTGTGCTATAACCTTTCGCTAAATCAGCTGTAAATAAAGCTAAGATAGAGTCGGCAATAAACCAAATGGCAAAAACAAACGGTAAAGCAACTACTCCTGCACCAATATTGAACAAGAAGAAAATTCCGACTAAAATATCAATGATACCAATAACCAACGGCATTTTCCCTTTATATCCTGTCAATTCTTTCATGCGATTTCGTACAAATAATTCAAAAATTCCTTTTAAAAAGGCAAAAATAGCAAAAACAACGACAATCGCCACTAAATTACCAACAGGATCTTGAAAAGAGATTAATGAAACAAGGACAAATAAAATCCCTAAAATTAATGATCCCCAGTCTAGTGTTTTTCTTTCATTCATTTTCATTCCAACTTTCATTTTAATCTATTATTATACTAACGCTCTCTTTAAATAACGTCAAAACATATGCTGGTGATGAAAAGCAAAAGTAATTTCTTTTCTGATCAGCTTTTGCTGCTATTATTTTTTAGTAAAAGCTGCTCCACCTTTAACTTTCTGTAAACTCATTACCAACTTATTCTTCTACTAAATAATAAACATTTTGTCTTTCTTAACCACTTTCGAATCTCATCATTGCTTCATAGATACAATTTTTTCCATTCTTTCATGAGTTTTTGTCGTCATGTTCCACGTGAAACACAAAGAATAATTGATTACCTTGAAACTTTCTCTTTTCCCCTATATAATTCTAGGAGGCTCGTTAAATATTATAAAGATAAAGTGAGGAAAAAAATTGATTACTGTAAATGATGTAAGTTTGCACTTTTCAGACCGCAAACTATTTGATGATGTTAATATTAAATTTACTCCAGGAAATTGCTATGGCTTAATAGGTGCAAATGGTGCAGGTAAATCAACGTTCCTTAAAGTATTATCAGGAGACTTACAACCTTCTACAGGGACTGTTTCCATGGGACCAGATGAGCGAATGGCTGTATTGAAACAAAACCATTATGACTATGAAGAATATACAGTTTTAGAAACAGTTATTATGGGACATAAGCGTTTATACGAAGTTATGAAAGAAAAAGACGCTATCTATATGAAAGAAGATTTCACTGATGAAGATGGTATCCGAGCAGCTGAATTAGAAGGTGAGTTTGCTGAATTAAATGGTTGGGAAGCTGAACCTGAAGCTGCTGTTTTACTACAAGGACTGAATATTCCAGAAGAATTGCACCATCAATTGATGAGTGAACTTACTGGTGGTCAAAAAGTCAAAGTACTTTTAGCTCAAACATTGTTTGGTAAACCGGATGTGTTACTCCTTGATGAGCCTACGAATGGATTAGATATCCAATCCATCAACTGGTTAGAAGAATTTTTAATTGAATTTGAAAATACGGTTATCGTTGTTTCTCATGACCGTCATTTCTTAAATAAAGTATGTACCCATATGGCAGATTTAGATTTTGGAAAAATCAAATTATACGTTGGTAACTATGATTTTTGGTTAGAATCAAGTCAACTTGCTGCAAAATTACAAGCAAATGCCAATGCCAAAAAAGAGGAACAAATCAAAGAACTACAAGAATTTATTGCTCGTTTTAGTGCGAATGCTTCAAAATCTAAACAGGCAACTTCTCGTAAGAAAATGTTAGAAAAAATCACTCTTGATGATATTCAACCTTCTTCACGTCGTTATCCATTCGTTGGATTTAAACCAGAACGTGAAATTGGTAATGATCTCTTACAGGTCGAAAATGTGAGTGTAATGATCGACGGTAAGAAAATATTAAATGATATATCATTTAATTTAAGCAAAGAAGATAAAGTTGCGTTCGTTGCTGAAAATGATATTACAACTACAACTTTGTTTAAAGTAATCATGGGTGAAATCACTCCTGATACTGGAACCGTAAGATGGGGCGTAACAACGAGCAATTCTTATCTACCAAAAGATACTACGAAAGAATTTGACAATGAATTGACGATCTTAGATTGGTTACGTCAGTATGCAAGTAAAGAAGAAGACGATAATACATTCTTACGAAGCTTTTTAGGACGCATGCTATTTTCTGGGGAAGAAGTATTAAAACCTGTCAATGTCCTTTCTGGTGGTGAAAAAGTGCGTTGCATGCTTTCTAAAATGATGCTTTCTAAAGCAAATGTCCTAGTTTTAGATGATCCTACAAACCATTTAGACCTAGAATCGATTACAGCACTAAACGATGGCTTGATGGCCTTTACTGGTTCTATCCTTTTTGCTTCACATGACCATCAATTTATCCAAACATTGGCTAATCGTATCATTGCTGTTTCTGATAAAGGTGTTATCGATCGAGCAGATACAACCTATGATGAATTTTTAGAAAATAAAGATATCCAAAAACAATTAGAAGATCTCTGGAAGTAAAGCAACAATCATGTAGACTTAAGAAAATAGCCTATCAGGGACATCTCATCAGACGGTGAGATGTCCCTTTCTTTTATCATAAGCACTGTTTTTCACAACTAGCTAGAGGTACCTGAGTTCCATTTACTGTCTATAATCTATAGTATGAAGGAGACCATTATTTTTTCTCTTATTTTCTTTATTAACCGCTTTATTTTTTCTAACTGATAAGCTATAATTGGTAATGAAAAAGGGATTGCGCAAACAATCCCTTCATCAGTAATTCGTGCCGTTAAAAAGACGGTAGCTTTTTTATAGTATTGACCATCTAAAAACTTGGCTAAAAGTGGTTTAGATGGTTATTTTTTTGGTCTTTTTTGTCAATTAGCAACAGCACAAATGTCGCAAATGCGAGCATGAGTTGTATTGCTTCATATACTGACAACTTTATTCCTTTCCAGGGACAAAGCTCTTAACCATAAGCATCACCCCTTATCTAAGAGATTAGCTACCATCTTTTACACTCCACGAATTACTGGTTTTATTGTAGCAAACTTAGCGAAAACTTGCTATCCTCATTAACTTTATTTTTAAATAATAATGTTATTTTTTACCTGTCATGTATTTGATTCGTGTGCCTTCATTTTTTTTAATCAACAGCTTTACTTTTTTCCAATTGATAAGCTATAATGGATAGTGAAAAAGGGATTGCTCTAACAACCCCTTCATCAGTAACTCGTGCCGTTAAAAAGACGGTAGCTTTATTTTTTGGGTATATATACCATCTAAAAACTCTGCTAAAAGTGGTTTAGATGGTTATTTTTTTGGTCTTTTTTGTCAATTAACAACAACACAAATGTCGCAAATGCGAGCATGAGTTGTATTGCTTCATATACTGACAACTTTATTCCTTTCTAGGGACAAAGCTTTTAACCATAAGCATCACCCCTTGTTCAAGAGATTAGCTACCATCTTTTACACTCCACGAATTACTGGCTTTATTATAGCAAATTTAGGAAGTACTTACTATCGACAAAAGATTTAACTTAATATAAATCAGTTATTTTATATTCTAAAAAAGAACCACTCGAAGAATATTCTTTTTCTTCTGAATGGTTCTTTTTTGGGGCATTTCTTCTACAATGACTACAATTTTTTATCGAGTGATTCCCATTGAGAATATCGCAATACATCCATATCCTGTATGGCTTGCGATGGTAGGGCCAAGTGGATATAACTTAACTTCTTTCATCTTAATATTCTCTTCAAGTAATTGTTTTGTTTTTTCAGCACTTTCTAAATCGCCAGCATAAGCAATATAAACAGTTTGTTCTAATGGAGCGACAATGGTTTTAACAGTTTCTTCAACAATTTTTTGTATCGATTTATTTCGTCCTCGTACTTTGCTGATATTCGTCAAACGTCCTTCCTGATCGACTGTGATAATTGGCTTCACGTTTAGAATACTACCTAGTGTAGCACTAGTTTTAGAGATACGCCCCCCACGTTCAAGGTGTTTGAGATCATCAACGGTTACCCAAGAATGTACTTTTAAGTAATTGTTTTCTAACCATTCTAAGTTCTCTTCTAATGTTTTCCCCTCGTTTTTCAATCGAACAGCTTCCAATACTAATAACCCTTCCCCAACGCTTGCGGCTTTTGTATCAAAGACCTTTACTTGTGGATCTGGATATTCTTCTTTTAATAATTCTACTGCTTGTAACGCACTACTATAGGATCCACTTAAAGCACTGGAAAAAGCAACATAAAGGATAGGAATATTTTGTTCAACATAAGGACGGAAAAATTCTAAGTATTGACCCACATTGATTTGTGAGGTCGTTGGGGTAGCCCCATTTCTTAATTGTTCCATATAATGATCATAATTAAACGTTTTTCCCAGATCATCTACTAATTCTTCTTCATCTAACTGGATCTTCATTGATAAATAATCAACCTTGGCTGCTTGTAGCACTTGATAAGGCAGATCACAACATGAATCGGTTACGATTTGATACACACCCTTCAACTCCTTCAACTTTTCATTTTACCCTTAACTCCTATTATAGCAAATCTCTTGCATGGAAAATAACGTTAACTATGTTTGTAAAAAGGAAAACCATTGTCTTCGTAAAATTTAAATGGATGATTAAAAAGAAGAACAACGCTCACCTCTAAACCAACTTTGATTACTTATTGAAAAAAAACGCCAAAATCTACAAAAATGTTAAAAACAAATTTCGCAGTTTCGACGTTTTCTTTCTTTACCGCATGAGCATTCTTACCTATACTTCTGCTATTTCGTTCATTCTTAAGGAACAAGAATGTCCTGTCTCAACGAACTTAGCTGAATGGCTTAAATTTGTGCCCAGACGCTTTCTAAGATATTTGTTTGTGTTCTATCAGGTCCAACAGAAAATGTTGAAATACGCACACCTACGAGTTCAGAAATACGTCTGACATAGTTACGTGCATTTTCTGGTAATTCAGCAAGTGTTTTGCATGCTGTAATATCTTCAGACCAACCTGGAAGTTCTTCATAAACAGGTTTACAACGTTTCAATTCTTTCAAACTTGCTGGATAATGATAAATCAATTCTCCATCGAGCTCATAAGCTGTACAAATTTTTACTGTATCAAGTCCACTTAAGACATCAATTGAATTAAGGGATAGATTAGTAATTCCTGAAACACGTTTTGAGTGACGCATCACTACTGAATCAAACCATCCCACACGTCGTGGACGACCTGTAGTCGTTCCGTATTCGCGACCAACTTCACGAATTTGTTGTCCCGTTTCATCAAACAATTCAGTTGGGAATGGACCATCTCCTACACGAGAAGTATAAGCTTTACATACACCAACAACTTTATTGATTTTAGATGGACCTACGCCACTACCGATCGTTACGCCACCTGCGACTGGGTTTGAAGAAGTAACAAATGGATAGGTTCCTTGGTCGATATCCAGCATAACCCCTTGTGCGCCTTCAAATAATACTCGTTTTCCTGCATCTAGGGCATCATTTAAAATGACAGATGTATCAGTAACATACTGTTTGATTTGTTGACCATATTCATAATATTCTTCAAATATCGAGTCAAAATCAATTGGCTCAGAATCAAACATTTTTACAAATTGACGGTTTTTATCTTCTAAGTTTAAACGTAAGCGTTCTTCAAAAATTTCTTTGTCTAGTAAGTCAGCGATGCGGATCCCTACACGAGCTGCTTTGTCCATGTATGCTGGTCCGATCCCTTTGATTGTTGTACCGATTTTATTTTCACCTTTTGCATCTTCTTGTAATTGATCCAACTTGATGTGATAAGGCAAAATAACATGTGCTCGGTCAGAAATACGTAAGTTATCAGTAGTTACACCTTTTTCATGTAAATAAGCTAACTCTTTGACTAATGATTTAGGATTGACTACCACACCATTCCCGATCACACTGATTTTATCTTTATAAAAAATCCCCGAAGGAATCAAATGCAGTTTATAAGTAACACCGTTGAATTTGATCGTGTGTCCTGCATTATCGCCACCTTGGTACCGTGCGATCACTTCAGCATTTTCACTAAGAAAGTCAGTAATTTTTCCTTTCCCTTCGTCGCCCCATTGTGTACCTACCACTACTACAGATGACATTTGAACACCTCGTTTTATTTTATTTAATCCTGAATTATTGTAACAATAACTCATTACTTATTCAACTAAAATCGAATGATTCTTTTATTTATTTTATAAAAACGCTTGAAAAACGAACGATGATAAATTTTAAATAGAAACTAGTGTAAACCAAACTATTCAGAGAAGAAAGTTCCTTTAGTACAAAGCAAATAAGATAGTTTTTTAGGGTTTATTACTCGTTGCCACTGACAGAATCGTAATCTAAACATCTTTGCTTATTAGAAATAATGATTACTAGGGTAGACTGCTTCCTAATTTACTATACTATTATTTCCCAAATGTGATTCTGCTGCGTTTTCTTTTGATAAAGAACAGTTGGAATGATCGATAGCTAAAAAAGCACCTCCAAATTAACGAGATAATTTGGAGGTGCTTTTTTATAGTCAATTTATAATCAATATTCTTCTCTCGGGGATAACGACGAAAATTTGTTGTATTCTTTGATAAACAGTAATTCTACTGTACCACGGGCACCACTACGGTTTTTTTCGATGATGACTTCAATGACATTGTCGTTTTTTGGTTCGTTATCCTCATTGTCTTCGCCACCTTCTCTTTCATAGTAATCATCTCGATATAAGAAGGCTACGATATCAGCATCTTGCTCAATGGAACCCGATTCACGGATATCACTTAATACAGGACGTTTATCTTGACGTTGTTCTACTCCACGGGAAAGCTGAGACAACGCAATAACGGGTACTTTTAATTCTTTGGCTAGCTTTTTTAATTGACGTGAAATATCAGATACTTCTTGTTGACGATTTTCTCTCCCGTTTCCTTCAATCAATTGCAAGTAGTCAATCAAGATCAATCCAAGATTTCCTTTTTCCTGCGCTAATTTTCTGCATTTGGCACGAATCTCAGAAATTTTTATTCCTGGAGTATCATCAATAAAGATATTTGCCCGTGACAAACTACCCATTGCAACGATCAAATTGGACCACTCTTCTTCAGAAAGTTGACCGGTACGCAAATGGCTTGCTTCGATCGACCCTTCCGCACAAAGCATCCGATTAACAAGTGACTCAGCCCCCATTTCCAAACTAAAAATAGCAACTGAACGATCGGTTTTTGTCCCGACATTTTGAGCTATATTTAATGCGAAAGCTGTTTTCCCTACCGCAGGCCGAGCTGCTAGGATGATCAATTCCTCAGGTTGAAAACCTGCTGTCATTTTATCAAGTCCTTGGTATCCAGTCGGTAATCCTGTGATTTCTTCATTATTTTGGGCCAGCTGGTCAATATTTTCAATGGTTGAGTTCAAGACTTCTGCAATAGATAGAAAGCCACTGCGGTTTCTTTTTTCGGATACTTCTAAAATACTGCGCTCGGCATCATCCAGAATCGATTGGACTTCTTCCCCTTGTTCAAACCCTTTTGTCACGATCCCAGTAGCTGTTTGGATCAGTGTGCGAAGCAATGATTTTTCTTCAACGATTTTCGCATAGTAGACGATATTTGCTGCAGTAGGTACTGCTAACGCTAAATCTGAAAGGTAGCTTAACCCACCAGAATCTTCTAATAAGTTCGCTTGCTCCAACCGATCTTTTACAGTCACTACATCTATTGCTTCATTACGGTCATTTAATTCGATCATTGTTTCAAAAATGATTTGATGTCCCCGACGATAAAAGTCTTTCGGTTCTATGTACTCCATGGCATCAATGATCGTTTCAGCATCTAAAAAAACCGATCCTAAAACCGCTTGTTCAGCTTCAATATTTTGCGGTGGAATTCGATCCTGCCACACTTCATTCATACATATCGCTCCTTGTCTTCAATTGCTTTATTTTACAAGAAAATCGTAAAAAAGTCACTTTAAAAAAGTGAGTGTAATGGTTGCTTATCTTTCGAAATCAATAAAAGAGACAGTCAATACCAAGAATAAGTACAAAAAATACATATGTAGATTCATCAAAATCTTAAACTAGCAAAAAATTTGAGAACGAAGATCCCTTGATAAAATGAAACAACTATAAAAAGTATATCAGTCAAGTGATCCTTTATGCTAGTACCAAACTAGCTATATGTTCAATAGGTGTTGTCATAATCGAAAAAAAAAGGAAACTTTTTTCCTGTTTTTTCATTTTTGACAAAAAATAGATCGCTTATGATTATTTAATACTATATACTATTGATTGTGCTAGAATCCATCAAAGAAATCGTTTTCTATCCCGCGCAAAAAATTTTAGGAGGAAATGTGTTACGAAAAAAATGAAACTCGTTGCTATTTTATTGTCTTGTCTGTCTTTATTTGGATCCGTAGTACCAGGAGTAACACAAATCGTTGATGCAGCTGAGAAAACCGCTAGTGTACCAGCTGAAAACCATTTTTAACTAGATCAAGTCAAGATTGTCGAATCCAATGAATTATACAAAACTTTTGTGCAAGAAGTGAATCGTCCAGAGATCAAACAACAGTTACTGAATCAGCCAGACTCAGCAGAAACAAAAGCTTTGATCCAGTCTCTTATCTTAAAATATGATGGCGCTGAAGTCCACTATGCTTATGGTGACAATACGTTCGCACGAGGACTTTACGATACTACCGGGTGGTCAGAAAAATTTGTTAATGGTGGTATCAACGATTATGCCACTAGTAAGACAGGATTAGCTAATTTAAGAGACTATTTAGGTTTTTGTTCTGTTGGTTTAGCAGTAAATGGTGCGGGTTATGGTGCTGTAATTGGTGGTGTGATTGGAGCTGTAGTTGGGACAATTATTGGTACTGCAGTATTAGCCAAACGTTGCGATCAAGGTCAAAGTGATGTAAAAACAATGATTAGTAAAAATAGATCAAATGGAGGAGTGCGGATGACTTTAACAGCAGAATTTCCGATTTGCAGTTTAACGTCACAAACGCAGTGTAGTATATGAGACTGGGAACCTTATTAATTTATTCAACAATCCTTGTGATGATATTACTATTTTTGAAATATCGCAAGAAAAAATAATCTAAGCTTAAAGAGTCTAGGACATGAACAAAAAAATCTGGTTAATGTCCCACTTTTTTGATCTAGGGTATTAAAAAGCACATAATCTTGTAAGAATAAAGTAGCTAAAATCAATTGAAAAGAAAGTATGCTTTCCATACCATCCTATCAAATATCTTTACCATTAAATGAAAAAAATCAGCCGGATTTTGACATGATTCATCAAAATCCGGCTGATTTCTTTTTGAAGAGAACTCTCAGTCTCTGCGATCATTTCTCAACAAGTCCTATTACAAAACCTCAAGAGACTGCTAACAGAAATGATTGGTGAGGTAGCTATTCTGCTACCACATGCACTTTGATCGTTGCAGTCACTTCATGATGCAATTTGACTGGTACGTTCGTGTAACCTAACGTACGGATTGGATTATTCAATTCGATTTTTCGTTTATCTAGTTTTACTTTGTATTGCTTGTTCAATCCTTCAGCAATTTGTTTTGAAGGGATTGAACCGAATAAACGTCCATCTTCACCAGCTTTGGCTTTCAGTTCGACAACCGTTTCTTCTTTTTCTAAAAATCCTTTTAGTTCTTTTGCTTCTTCTAAAATTTCAGCTTCTTGTTTTTCTTGTGCCTTTTTTTGTCCAGCTAATTGGCTAATACTACTTTTATTTGCTTCTTTTGCCAAATTATTTTTTAATAGGAAATTTTGTGCGTAACCATTCGGTACTTCTTTAACGTCACCTTTTTTTCCTTTACCTTTTACATCTTGTAAGAAAATGACTTTCATATCCATTACTCCTTATCATATAATTGATTCCTATTTTCTTTGATTGCAGCAAGTAAACGCTGTTTGGTTTCTTCTACTGTGACACCTTCCAATTGGGTCGCTGCATTGGTGAAATGACCGCCGCCGCCAAGAGACTCCATGATCACTTGAACATTGATCGTGCCCGAACTACGAGCACTGATCCCGACTAGCCCGTCCGTTCGTTTCGTGATGACAAAAGCCCCATTGATATTGATCATTGATAAGAGGGTGTCTGCCGTTTTCGCAGCGATCACACTATTATATTCCTTTTCATCTGTCCCAGCTGCTACGACAATATCTGAAGTTACATATTCGCTCTGTGCAATCAAATGGCTGATTTCCAAATAGGTTGCTAAATCTGAACTCAATAAATATTGTACTAGGGAAGCATCCGCACTACAAGACCTTAAATAACTTGCTACATCAAAAGTTCGTGCTGTTGTGCGTACATTAAAACTGTTCGTATCAACAGTCATGCCTGCCAATAACAACGTCGCTTCAAAACGATCTAAGCGATTCGTGCGATTGCTTTGATACTGAATTAGTTCTGTTACTAACTCTGAAGCAGAAGAAGCAGAAGATTCGATATACGTCAACAGCGGCTTACTTGGGAACTCCTCCCCACGTCGATGATGATCAATAATAACGATCTTATCAAATTGCTCATATAGGCTCTGAGAGATCGATAGCGAGGGTTTGTGGTAATCTACCATAACTAGCAGGTCTTCATCTTTTTTAAGCTCCATCGCTTTTTTGGGCGAAATCAGCTGTGCTTCTAGTTCAGGGTGTTTATGAATTTCCTCTAAACATCGTTCTACGTCTGGAATAATCTCGTTTTCATCAAGTACGATATACGCTTTTTTTTGATTGAAACGAGCTAAGCAACTTACCCCAAATGCTGAACCAATAGCATCCATATCGGGGAATTTATGCCCCATGATAAATACATCGCCAGTTTCAGTAAAAATCTTACGAAGTGCAGTACTCATCGCTCGTGAACGTACACGGGTTCGTTTGACTGACTTAGCTGATTTTCCTCCATAGTAAACAGGTTTTGCTCCCTCACGTAGTTCTTTCACGACAACTTGGTCGCCACCTCGAACTAGAGCAATGTCCAAATTATTTTGGGCTTCTCCCCCAATTTCATCTAACGAATCTTGACCGTAAGCAATCCCCATACTTAGAGTAATTGGCAAATTTTGTCGCTCTGCTTCTGCACGTAAACGATCCAACAGATCAAATTTTTTGTCCATCATTTTTTTCAAATCAATCATTTGTGCGACAAAGAAAAAGCGTTCTGCAGTGATCCGCTTAAAAAAGACATGGTATTCGTTCATCCAATCAGACACCATTGTAGTCACAAACGAATTGAGATAAGAGATTTCTTTGTCATCTAACTTATCGATAGCATCTGCATAATTATCAATTGATAAGATACCAATCACTGGCTGACTGTTGGTTTGATGGAGCTTCAACAATTGATTTTGGGTGATATCGTTGAAATAAACGACCCCCTTTACTGTATCCATTTCAAATTGAAAGGTTCGATCTGCTAAATATACTTGTTTTTTCTTTTTCTCTTTTGCCGAAAAAAAAGCATCTAATAGTTCTTCTTCTGTTAAGCTGCTTTGATCTTTGATTTTTAAGGCGAGTGGGTTCAACCATTCAATTTTTTGGCTTGTTGGTTGGTACGCAATCACTCCTACTGGCATCACTTCGGAGACATAAGCAAGATTGTTCTCAGCCACCGTTGAGGCTTGTTGGATTTTTTCACGATTTTTTATCATTAGCCATCGTTTTAATTTCAACCAATAACGTAAGCCAAAAAGGTTCATCAAAAGCACAACCAAAGCGCTAACAAAACGAAATGGCATAAATAATACAACCAGTACTTCAAGCAATAAAAATAAAAAAATGAAGAGAGGTCTAGGGGTTAAGTTTTCTTTTTCTTTTTCTTTTTCCATCTTCTTCCTCCCATAGTTGATTAGTTTAATTTTACCATAACTTCCCGTATTCAAGCGACTAAACAAATGCTTGATTATTTAACTGAAAATACTTTTCACTGTATTAAAAAAAATGGTAGAATAACTTGTTTTCAACCTTGAAATGACAGTTATCATCTAACCTCAAACCGAAATAAAGCAAATTATTACTACTTTGAATGTTCAAATGAGCAATTTATAAAAGGCAAAGGAGCATTATATGAATAAAATGAACAAATTAAGCTTCCATCATATCGGTAAACCAATCGATCTGGAAGAAATCAAAGATCATCCAGAAACAAAGTATAGTCCTTTATTCGATATGTACTCACTGGATGTGAAAAATTCTTTATCTATGCCAATCGAACTCCATGCCTTTGGTCCCGATTGTCGTCTTGATCCAATCATTCAAAAAGAAGCTCATGTTGCTTTTACAGTCGATAACATTGAGCTAGCATTGAAAGGACAAGAAATCATCATGCCTCTTTATCAACCTTTCGCTGGCTACCGTTGTGCAATGATCTTAGTCAATCAGCAACCAATCGAGTTGATTGAGAGCAGCTTGTCGGAAAGTCAGATTTGGGGAGATGGAATTTTTAAAGATAGTATTCTTTATCCCCAATCCTAAACGAAAATCGTGGATGCTTTTCTCTATGATTCTTCTAAGTATAGATGACACTCTTTTTTTTGATAATAAAACATCTAAACATTTATTCTCAAAAAGTAAAAAACGAGGGAACGGTAGTAAAACCATTTCCTCGTTTCATTATTTCAATTAATCTTCACTTACGAAAGGTAGTAAGCCCATGATACGTGCGCGTTTGATAGCAACAGTAATTTTACGTTGGTTTTTAGCGCCTGTACCTGTTACACGACGTGGCAAGATTTTTCCACGTTCTGAGATAAATCTTTTTAGTAATTCAATATCTTTATAATCGATATATTCAATATGGTTAGCAGCAATATAGTCTACTTTACGACGTTTACGTCCGCCTCTTCTTTGTTGTGCCATTCTATTTCCCTCCTATCAAATTCGTTTAGAATGGTAAATCATCGTCTGAAATGTCGATCGTTGAACTTGAACCAAATGGATCAGAATTGTCACGATCAAAATCAGGCATACCGTTGGATGATTGAGATGTTTGATTATAGTTATTACTTCCGCCAAAATCATTTGTCGATTGACCAGAGCTTTGGTAACCGCCAGTTTGTTGACGATTTTCAGATGCAGCACGACTTTCCAATAATTGGAAGTTTTCAGCAACTACTTCTGTTACGTATACACGTTGTCCTTGCTGATTATCATAAGAACGAGTTTGGATACGTCCAGTAACTCCTAAAAGAGTCCCCTTACGAGCATAGTTTGCTAATGTCTCTGCTGATTTACGCCAAATCACACAATTAATAAAGTCAGCCTCACGATTGCCGTTTTGGCTAGTAAAATTACGATTAACAGCTAAAGTAAACGTTGCTACTGCAGTGCCACTTGATGTATATCGTAAATCCGGATCTTTAGTTAGACGTCCAACTAGTACAACATTATTAATCAAAAGATTCATCTCCTCTCATCGTTGTTCTATTGTTCCACATGAAACAATAAATTATGCTTCTTCTTTCACGATCATGTGACGAATGATATCGTCGTTGATTTTAGCAAGACGGTCAAATTCATTGACAGCAGTTGCTGATGATGGAGAAGACACTTTAACGATGTGATAGATACCTTCACGGTAACCGTTCATTTCATACGCTAAACGGCGTTTTTCCCAATCTTTAGATTCGATAACTTCAGCTCCGTTATCTTTCAAGATTGCATCGAAACGTTCGATTAAAGCAGTTTTTGCTTCTTCATCAATGTTTGGACGAATAATGTACATGATTTCATATTTCGTATTTTCCATTGATTTTCACCTCCCTATGGACTTTCGGCTCTTAGATTCCCAAGAGCAAGGAGAGTTTTCTAATAAATTAGACTACTCACAATCTTTAATTATACACGTATAGAGTGAAAAAAGCAATAAGCTGAAGGGAAAATAGTGTAGAAAGAAGTTTTTAATAAGATGCTTTACTAAATGACTGCCGAAAGTTCTCTTTTTGAATCTCTTGAAAAACACGATCTCCTACAATAACAAAGTATAAAAACTACAAGAGCTATTCGTAGGTGGATTCTTTTTTATGTTGCAAAAGAATCCATGAACATAAAACAATAATAAGCCACAACCTCCGACAATCATTGTGTATCGGAGGTTGTGGCTTATTTTTACAAGCTTCCCATCGCTGAGACAAGCCCTGTTTTTTGACTATTCTTCTGTTTTATCTATTGTGGTATCTTCCACGGTCTCTGTTGGTGTCTCAGTTTCTTCTGTGCTTTCTGGCTCGACGGCCGCCATTGTCACAACCTTCGTATCAGCTTCCATTTTGATCAAACGTACGCCAAGTGTAGCACGTCCAGTTTGAGAAACAGTTGAGACATTGAAACGAATAATAACGCCTTTATCTGTGATCAGCATGATATCTTCTGTTCCAACAATCGTGGCTAGTCCAGCTAATGGACCATTTTTTTCAGTGATATTGGCTGTTTTGATCCCTTTACCGCCGCGACCTTTCACTGGATACTCTTTCACTTTCGTTCGTTTACCATAGCCTTTTTCAGTAATGATCAAGACTTCATGATTTTCATTCATCAAGGCAGCACCAATCACATAATCGTCTTCTCTTAAACGAATACCTCGAACTCCTGACGCTGTCCGTCCCATGTCCCGAACAGCTCCTTCCGCAAACGTTACCGAATAACCATCATGTGTACCAATGATAATGTTTGATTGACCATCTGTTAACAACACGTTGACTAATTCATCGTCTTCTTTTAAGCCAATCGCAATCAATCCATTACTGCGGATATTCGCAAAAGCAGTTACGGTGGTCCGTTTCACCGTTCCTTGACGAGTAGTGAAGAAGAGGTAATGTCCTTCTTGAGCTTCACCGGTGACTGCGATAATTGCTTGAATTTTTTCACTTGAATCGATCCCTAACAAGTTAATGATTGGAATTCCTTTCGCAGTTCGACCATATTCTGGAATTTCATATCCTTTGGCACGATAGACTTTCCCGTTATTGGTAAAGAACAGCAAGGTGTCATGTGTCGAACAAGAGACAAGGTTTTTGACGAAGTCATCGTTATGCACGCCCATTCCTTGTACACCGCGTCCACCACGACGTTGTGCTCTAAATTCATTGTTCGCTAAACGTTTGATATACCCATTGTTCGTGAGTGTAATAACGATTTCTTCTTCTTCGATCAAGTCTTCATCTTCAAGACTTAAAACTTCACCCACTAGTAATTCTGTACGACGTTTGTCACCAAAACGTTGGTTTAATTCTGCTAGCTCTGTTTTGATGATTTCGGTCACACGTTCTGGACGAGCAAGAATATCCGTTAAATCTTCGATCAATCGTAATAATTCTTGGTATTCATTTTCGATTTTCTCACGTTCTAAACCAGTTAGACGACGTAAACGCATATCTAAGATCGCTTGCGCTTGTCGATCAGATAATTCAAAACGATCAATCATCGTTGTTTTTGCTTCATCGTCAGATTTAGACCCACGGATAATTGCAATGATTTCATCAATATGGTCCAATGCGATCCGTAAACCTTCTAAAATGTGAGCTCGTGCTTCTGCCTTTTCTTTTTCAAAAATCGTTCGGCGAGTGATCACTTCACGCTGATGCTCTACATAGTTTTCAAGTATTTGTTTAAGACTCAGTACTTTAGGAACGCCTTTTTCAATGGCCAGCATATTGAAACCAAATGAATTTTGTAATGAAGTCAACTTATACAGGTTATTTAAAATAACCGAAGCACTTGCATCACGGCGGATATCGATAACGATCCGCATTCCTTCACGAGAAGACTCATCACGCAAATCCGTAATTCCTTCAATCCGTTTATCACGGTGTAATTCAGAGATTCGTTCGATCAATTTTGCTTTATTGACCATATAAGGAAGTTCCGTTACGATAATTCGTTCTTTGCCATTAGGCATCTCCGTGATTTCTACTTTTGCTCGAACAGTTATTGACCCTTTCCCCGTTTCGTAAGCACGGCGAATACCTGATTTACCCATTACGAGACCACCGGTTGGAAAATCGGGACCAGGTAAAACTTCCATCAATTCATTGGTTGTTACTTCTGGATTTTCCATCAATAGATCGATCGCTGCTACTACCTCAGATAAATTATGAGGGGGGATATTCGTCGCCATACCAACTGCGATCCCTGTTGTTCCGTTAACTAGCAGATTAGGAAAGCGTGCTGGAAGTACGACTGGTTCCCTTTCTGTATCGTCATAGTTACTTTGGAAATCTACAGTATTTTTATTGATATCCCGTAGCATCTCCGTGGCAATTTTACTCATACGTGCTTCGGTGTACCGCATCGCAGCTGCTCCATCACCATCGACAGAACCAAAGTTACCATGTCCATCCACTAGCATGTACCGATAACTAAATGGTTGTGCCATCCGTACCATGGATTCATAAATAGCACTGTCTCCATGGGGGTGATACTTACCCATAACATCCCCAACGATTCTGGCAGATTTTTTATGGGCTTTATCTGGGGTCACACCCAATTCGTTCATCCCGTATAAAATACGGCGATGAACAGGTTTTAACCCATCTCGAACATCCGGTAGTGCACGAGCAACAATAACACTCATCGCATAATCGATGAAGGAGTCTTTCATTTCGCTAGTTAGATTGACATCATGGATGTTCTCTCTGATTTCTTCACTCATCTTTTTTCCTCCTTCATGACTAAATATCTAAGTTTTTCACATAATGGGCATTTTCTTCAATGAATGCACGACGAGGTTCCACTCGATCACCCATTAACATTTCAAAAATTTGATCAGCTGCGATAGCATCATCCACACTAACACGAGCCATCATACGATTGCTAGGGTCCATCGTTGTTTCCCATAGTTGATGGTCATCCATTTCACCTAACCCTTTGTATCGTTGAACACTTGGTTTTGGTGTAGCTGGTAGAGAAGCAACTACTTGTTTCAAATCTTCTTCAGCGTTTTTACCGGGTTGTACATACGTGATTTTTTTCCCTTGTTTTACCCCGTATAGCGGCGGTTGTGCAATATAAACATATCCCGCTTCAACAATTGGGCGCATATAACGATAAAACAAGGTTAAGAGCAATGTTCGAATATGGGCACCATCGACATCGGCATCCGTCATAATCACTAATTTGTGGTAACGAGCTTTGGAAACATCGAAGTCTTCACCGAATCCTGTTCCCATAGCGGTAAATAAAGAGCGGATTTCTTCATTGGCTAGAATTTTATCCATACTTGCTTTTTCAACATTTAAGATTTTCCCACGAATCGGTAAAATTGCTTGAAATTCACGATTTCGCCCTTGTTTTGCTGAACCGCCGGCAGAATCTCCTTCGACGATGAACAATTCGCATTTTTCTGGATCATTACTTGAGCAATCCGCCAGTTTACCAGGCAAATTACTGATTTCTAATGCGCCTTTTCTTCTGGTTACTTCACGGGCACGTTTCGCTGCTAGACGTGCTTTAGAAGCCAACAATCCTTTTTCAATGATTTGTCGTCCAACACTTGGATTTTCTAACAAGAATTTCATGAAATGCTCGCTAAACAGACGATCTGTTACTGTCCGAACTTCAGAATTACCTAATTTTGTTTTGGTTTGCCCTTCAAATTGTGGATCTGGGTGTTTGATCGAAATTACTGCGGTCAGTCCTTCCCGCACATCTTCACCAGTTAAGTTATCATCATTTTCTTTCATCAATTTTTGTTTACGTGCATAGTCATTGATCACACGTGTCAACGCTGTCTTGAAGCCAGATTCATGCGTACCACCTTCATAAGTATGGATATTATTTGCAAAACTCATGATGTTGGAGTGGTAACCATCGGTATATTGCATGGAAACTTCTACCGTGATGTCTTGTTGTTCTCCTTCTAAATAAACTGGCTCTGGAAAAATGACCGTTTTATTTGCATTCAAATATTCCACATAGCTCTTGATCCCACCGTCATAATGGTACTCTTTTACTACTGGAGATTCTTCTCTCTTATCTTCAATCGAGATCTTCATTCCCCGGTTCAAGAATGCTAATTCGCGGATACGGGTCGCTAGCTTATTAAAATCAAAAACTGTTGTTTCCGTAAAGATTTCTGGATCTGGTATAAAATGAACAGTTGTCCCGTTTCGATCGGTTTGTTCAATAATCTTCAGATCATCGACAACAGCACCACGACGATATTCCTGATAGTACACATTTCCATCTTTGTAGACTTTTACATCAAGCTGAGTGGAGAGCGCATTTACAACCGAAGAACCTACCCCGTGAAGACCACCAGATACTTTATAACCGCCTCCGCCGAATTTCCCACCAGCATGGAGTACCGTAAACACCGTTTCTACCGCTGGACGACCAGTTTTGGCTTGGATATCAACGGGGATACCTCGGCCATCATCGATGACAGTAATACTGTTATCTTTTTCAATTATTACTTGGATTTTCGTCGCAAATCCTGCTAGGACTTCATCGATAGAGTTATCAACGATTTCCCATACTAAGTGATGTAATCCTTCCGAACTTGTGGAGCCGATATACATACCAGGACGTTTTCGAACGGCTTCAAGTCCTTCAAGAACTTGGATCTGACTGGCATCATATTCTTTTGCACGTTCTACTAAACTTTTTTCATCTGTCATTTAGCCTTCTTCTCCTTTTATTTCCCCTTGCTGAACATAAAAAATCTCTGGTTCAACAGTCATTTTGTTTTTTACATGATCAAGTGTCGTTGTTGTTAAGAAAGTCTGTACCTTTCCTTCAATCGTTTCTAGTAAATGTAGTTGGCGATTATCATCTAGCTCACTCATTACATCATCAAGTAAAAGAATTGGATACTCCCCAGTTTCTTCTTTGATCAAATCAATTTCAGCCAACTTGACACTTAAAGCAGTGGTCCGCTGCTGTCCTTGAGAACCATACGTTTGCACGTTTTTTTGATTGACGAAAAAAGAAAGATCATCACGATGTGGTCCAATTGTCGTTGTTCCGCGAAACATATCTTTCTTTTTGTTTTGATTCAACAATTCTAAAAATTGTGTTTGGATCTCTTCTTGTGTTTGTGTACTTAAAGAAGAAAACGAGGTGACATATTCAATCTCTAATTGCTCTTTTTGATGGGTGATTTGTTGGTGCAATGTATTTGCCCAAAATTCCAGTCGTCGAACAAACTGTGCACGTGCTTTCAATACTTTACTTCCAAATTCAGCTAACTGTTCAGATAAAATATCTAAATAAAGTAAATCTGTTTGTTTTTTTTCATTCAGTTGTTTCAAATATTGATTTCTTTGTTTTAGGATACCTTGATATTGAACCAAATCGTAAAGATAGATCGGATTGATCTGTCCTAACTCCATATCAAGAAATTTTCGCCTGATCTGCGGACTACCCTTTACTAATGAAAGGTCTTCAGGTGCAAATATAATGACATTTAATTGACCAACATAGCTACTTAATTTTTTTGTTCGATATGATTGATCTTTGTTTTGCGTCCCTTTTTTGAAAGAAGGATCTCCAAAGGAATCTTAGAGGTTCCTTTTGTCACTTCGCCCTGGATCAGTGCTTGCTCGCCTTGCCATCCGATCAATTCTTGCTCACTGCTGGTACGGTGACTTCTCGTCATAGCCAAAACATAAATACTTTCCAAAAGATTCGTCTTACCTTGGGCATTTTCTCCTAAAAAAATGACAAGGTTTTTAGTAAACGTAATCTTTAATTCCTGATAGTTTCGATAATTTTTTAGATACAGCTTATTCAGCCTCATTATCGTTTATTCCTTTTTTTACCATAAAAAAAGTTCCCACTTCTGGAACTTCAACCATCATGCCGGGATAAAGTTTTCGTCCACGACGATTCTCTGGTTCGCCGTCTACCAAGACAGTGTTTTCAGCTAAATACCATTTTGCTTGTCCACCACTGCTAATTACTGTGACTTCTTTTAGCATTTGACCCAACGTCATAAATTCTGTTTTTAGAATGACTTGTTGTTTCAATGTTCATCCCTCATTTTCATTAATAAATGTATACTCTATTATACCTTTTTTTAGGCAATAAAACAAATTTATCCATATATTTTTCCATATAAGACGATTTAAGCGAAAAAAGGTGTTTTAAACAAAAATAAACAAAAGAGCCTTAAAAGTGATTTTATGGCTTTTTGTTTATTTTTGTTTTTTTCATTACTTTTTCAAAATGATATACAGATTAGTTCGTACGTACTGGTGTGATTAACTGGATAAATTGAACACCATCTTCTGTTGGTTCTAATGTAAACGGACGAATAGAAGAAATAAATTTCACTTTGATACTCATATCACCAAACGCACGTAACGCAGCTTTCATGTAATCAGGGTTAAAGGAAATATCCAAAGGATCCCCACTACTTGCCACATAATTCAGACTTTCTTCTACTTTTCCGATTTCAGGTGAGTTTCCATATAGAATCACCGCATCTGATTGGATGGATAAACGAACGATATTATTACGTCCTTCATGAGAAAGTAATGAGGCACGTTCAATCGCTGCAAGGAAACTTGGAACAGAAAATTCTACTTCTGTGTTGAAGCTTGAAGGAATCAACCGATTCGTATCGGGGTAGTTTCCTTCCAACAGACGGGAATAAAAATACATGTTTTCTGTTTTAAAGAGTACTTGGTTTTCCATGATACTGATCTCAACGATTTCTTCTTCATTTGTCAATGAACGAGATAATTCAGTCAGACTTTTACCAGGAATCACGATATCAAAATGATCAGCTGCTTGTTCAACTGGAATCACTCGTTGGCTTAGACGGTGGGAATCAGTTGCGACAGCCAAAAGAGAATTTCCTTCTAAAATAAAATGGACCCCTGTTAGAATTGGACGACTTTCATGTTGTGAGACAGCGAATACTGTTTCATTGATCAATTTCGTTAAGACATGTACCGGTAATTTCATTTGATTATGGCTTTCAACGACAGGTAAATGAGGGTAATTGTCTGCATCTAACCCATTTACTAAGAAGTTGGCTTTTCCTGAAGTAATGGCTACTTGTTTATTCTCTAAGACTTCAAGAGTAAAGGTGTCTTCTGGTAAGCGACGGATAATTTCACTAAAGAAACGAGCTTGTAACACAATTGCTCCAGTTGATTCAATTTGCATTTGGGCTTTTTCATTTTCAACAGATAAAAAAGTTTCAATAGAAATATCTGCATTACTCCCAGTTAGCGTTAATCCTTCTTGAGTCAAAGTAATTTTGACTCCAGTCAAGATTGGAATAGTGGTTTTACTTGAAATAGCACGTTGAACAGTTTGCAATTCTTGCATAAAACTTGCTCGATTTAAAGTTACTTTCATGTTGTGTCTCCTTTAAGCGTTTATTTATTATTAGTTAATATATAAATAATAAAAGTATTAGGTACTGTTGATTCTGTGGAAAACTAAAAAAATGCAAGAAATAAAAGAAAAAACAGCTGTGGAAAATCTGTGTATAACTTTTAGGCTTTTTTTGACTTTATCCACAAAGCGTTTTTTCGTTTTTCAAAGTTAATTTAATAAGAAATTTTTGATTTCGGATACTTCATTTTGCATGCTGACACTTGATTCCATTAATTGCTGGATTTTTTCGTGAGCATGAATCACTGTTGTATGGTCTTTCCCACCAAATTCAGCACCAATTTTTGGTAAAGAACTATCCGTTAGCTCTCTTGCTAAGTACATAGCGATTTGTCTCGGTACAACGATTGATTTGACACGTTTTTTTCCTTTTAGGTCTTTTAACTGAATATGATAATATTTCGCGACTTCTTCTTGGATCTGTAAGATAGATAATTGCGGATGACCTTTACCAGATTTTAGTGTTTTCAGTGCATCTGCAGCTAAACTAGTTGAGATATCTTCACTATTCATCGCAGCAAATGCTTGAACGCGAACGAGTGCTCCTTCTAATTCACGGATGTTTGAATCAATTTGTCCGGCAATGTAACTCAAGGTATCATCGGGTATTTCCAAACGTTCGGCTGCTGCTTTTTTACGTAAAATCGCAGTTCTCGTTTCTAAATCGGGTGGTGTGATATCAACTGACAATCCCCACGCAAAACGTGAAACCAAACGTTCTTGTAATTTTGGAATCTCATTTGGTAAACGATCACTCGTCAATACAATTTGTTTTCCTTCATTGTAGAGTGCATTGAAAGTATGGAAAAATTCTTCCTGTGTTGCTTCTTTTTCAGCAAAGAATTGAATATCATCGACCAACAAAAGATCGACGTTTCGGTATTCTTGGCGAAATTCCTCTGCAGTTTTGTTTTGGATCGAGTTAATAAAGTCATTGGCAAATGTTTCACTACTAACGTATTTGACCTTTGCATCAGGCTCGCTTAACAACATTTGATGTCCGATAGCATGCATCAAATGGGTTTTACCGAGGCCGACACCACCATAAAAGAACAAAGGATTATAAATGGAACCAGGGTCTTCTGCAACGACTAAAGCTGCCGCATGAGCCATTTGGTTTCCTTTACCGATAACGAAGGTATCAAATGTATATTTCGGGTTCAACATCGCCTTCTTTATTGGATTTGCAACAGGTATTTTAGGACTTTTAATTTCTTCGACGACTTCTTGCTCCACCTCTTCACCAGTTACAAACCTTGGAATGATCTCTTTTCCAGTTAGCATGTAACCAACTTCAACAATTTTGGTTGTTAGATTCTTTTCCCAATATTCTTTATGAATTTTACTTGGTACTTCGACGACTAATTGACTCTGATCCAATGAACGTGGATGAGCGGTTTCGATCCAAGTATTATAGCTCGCAGGTGAGAGATCCTTTTGATAAGTTGTTTTTAATTCGTTCCATAAAGCATCGAGGGATACCATATAAGGCTTCCTCCTTCATTAAAAAGTGAATAACTAGTACTAATTTATCATTTTTTCATATAGTTTTCCACAGAAAGAGCAGAAAAAATTTTTTATTTGAGATTATCCACAAAATTAAGAGAGAAAAAAACAAAAAAAATCACAACGAGGAAAAATACTTATCCACATCACTAATCAACAGGTGGATAAGTGTGTTTTAAAGACAGAAATCCCAGGTAGGTTGTGGATAAAAAATCTTTGTTTATCAAGGAGTTAAGCATTCAATTCACAGATAAATGACTGTTTGTGGATTACTTTTTTTACAGGTGTTTATTCTGTGTAAAAAACCCTAAAAATAATTGTGGATAAATCTTGTGTATAACTTTTTCCACAAACGAATCACACGAAAAAAACTAAACTGTGGAAAAATAGAATGCATAAATCCAGAAGTTTCCTTTCATTTTATATTGACAAATTACCTTGATTGTCGTTATACTATCAAAGTATGTCTGTGTTTTAACAGTAGATAAGAAATTTTGGAGGTGGAATACATGAAAAGAACATACCAACCAAATAAACGTAAACGTCAAAAAGTTCACGGATTCCGTAAACGTATGAGTACTAAAAATGGCCGTCGTGTTTTAGCAAGCCGTCGCCGTAAAGGAAGAAAAGTTCTTTCAGCTTAAGCCACTGGGGTTTCAGTGGTTTTTTTTATGCCCTTTTTTAGGGAAAAGCTGAAAGAATAAAGAGAAATATGTTATGATTATGGACGTAAGTGAAAGATAGAAAAGGAAAGAAAACGAATGAGAAAAGCGTATCGAGTCAAAAAAGAACGAGAGTTTCAAAACGTATTCCATACAGGAACGTCATTTGCTAATCGTAAATTTGTCGTTTACCGCTTAGAAAAAAAAGACCAGCCACATTTTCGTGTCGGGCTTTCAGTAGGTAAAAAAGTGGGCAATGCAGTATGTCGCAATGAGGTAAAACGTAAGATTCGTGCGGCGGTCTATTCTGTAAAAGAACAGATCGATCCGGAATTGGATTTTATCGTGATTGCAAGACCAAGTGTCAAGGGACTAACTTACGATGAGATTCGTTCCAATCTAGTCCATGTCTTAAAACTTGCAAAAATAATCGATAGAGAGGAAAAGAGTAAGTGAAGAAATACAAACGTTTACTTTTGATGGCAGGCATTATCAGTCTAGTCGTTGTCTTATCCGGTTGTGGAACTGGAGAAGTAAGTGCACAAAGCACAGGAATTTGGGATCGCTACATCGTTTATTATTTTGCAGAAGCGATCAAGGCATTGTCATTTGGAAATGCAGGGATTGGGATTATTTTATTCACTTTGATCATTCGTGTGATCTTGATGCCGTTGATGCATTTTCAAACAAAGAGTATGCGAAAAACCCAAGAACTTCAACCAAAATTAAAAGCACTACAACAAGAATATAGTTCAAAAGATCCTGAGACACAAAGTAAGTTACGTGAAGCGCAACAACGTTTATATGCGGAAAATAATGTGAACCCATATGCTGGTTGTTTACCGTTGTTAGTACAGATGCCGATTTTGATGGCGTTATGGCAATCGATTTCACGTGTGCCTGAATTAAAACAAGGAAACTTTTTATGGTTAAATCTAGGAACAGCAGATCCAACCTTTATTTTACCGATCCTTGCTGCGGTATTTACTTTTGCAAGTACGTATCTAAGTAGCATGAGTCAAATTGAATCAAATGCATCAATGAAGATCATGAATTTTGTGATGCCTGTGATGATCTTAGTTATGGGGGTCAACTTAGCAAGTGGTCTTTCATTATATTGGGTAATATCTAATGCTTTCCAAGTCGTTCAAACATTACTAATCAATAATCCATTTAAGATTAGAAAAGAGCGAGAAGAAGAAGCTCAACGTATTCGTGAAAAAGAACGTGCGTTGAAAAAAGCCATGAGTCCGAAGAAAAAACGTAAAAATAAGGGAGGGAATGCTAATGCCGATTTATGAAGCTGCGACAATTGATGAAGCAATCCAACTTGGTTTAAACGATTTAGGATTGGATAAAGAGAAAGTTGAAATTGAGATACTAGATGAAGGTAAGAAAGGATTTCTGGGGATCGGGCGTAAGAATGCTCGTCTTAAGATTGAACCTTCAATTAGTGAAACTGTTTCAGAAGCAATTGAAGAAACGGTAGAAGAAGTTTTAGAAGAACCTTTAGAAAAAACGATAGAAGAAACTGAAACCATTGAAGTCTTCACAGAAGACCAACCAGAAGAAGTAGAAACCAGTGAATTAGGCGATGAAGCAGCTTTAACGGAATTAGCAGTCTATCTCACGGATATTACCAAGCAATTAGATGCGCCAGCTTTAGTAAAAATGACCCGCGAAGCAAATACCGTCGTTTTTCAATTAGATACACAAAAACAAGGGATTTTAATTGGCAAACACGGCAAAACATTAAATGCGTTGCAGTATTTAGCCCAAGTTTTCATTCACCGTATTGCTAAAAATAAACTATCTGTAGTAGTAAACGTTGGTAATTATCGTGAAAAAAGACAAGAAATCATTCAACGCTTAGCAGATCGTACTGCCGAAAAAGCAATTAAATCCGGTCAACCAGTCTTCTTAGAACCAATGCCGGCATTTGAGAGAAAACAAATCCATGCGGCATTAAGCAAGAATGAATATGTGAAAACTCATTCTGAAGGAGACGAGCCTTATCGTTATCTAGTAGTAGAACCTGTAAAAAAACGATTATAAACACTAAAAGAGTTTCCTTCATTAACAAATGCTTGTTAATGAAATAATGCTTGATAAATAAGAGAAGTTTAAATCAATGAAGTAGCGAAAAAGTAAACTGATTACTTTTTCGCTACTTTATTTTTGTTGTGTTTTGCAAGAAATCTTTTTTTCTCTGTTTTCTAAAAAAAAGTTTCTTTCTCCAAAATAATCTATGTTACTGTGAATACGACTGGGGGGAAAGGAAGGGAAAAATGGAAGAGAAAAAAGAAAAAAATGATAAAAGATATCGAAAAAGCTCGTGAAAAATATGTAAAAAATGAACAAAAATATATTGCAGAAATGTCGCATGTCTTTAATCAAAAATGGAATTGGACTTCCAATATGCTGGATAATGAGGCTGGAGTAAAATATGATAACCTTATAGAGTATATGTATTTGTATAAAAAGGTAGTTGAAAAAAATCCTGAACAGTTTACAGAAAATGGTAGAGAACGAAAGAACTTAATAAACTCTTTAAACGGTAGTATAGGATGTAGTTACGATAACAAATATTTTAAGCCATGCATGAAAGACTTGGTAAATAATGATCCGGATAGTTTTTTAGTTATACCAATCATGTATAACCGAAGAACAGGCGATGTTCATAGTGTCAGCCTGCTTATTCAAAAAGAAGACAATAAAATTAAAGTGCGCGTTTGTAATAAAGGAGGTCAACTTGTACCTAATGAAGCGCCAAATGTTGATGGAAAAATTTCTCTTGAGCATTTAAATAAAATAGCGTCGTTTTATCAATGGGAAAACTGGAATGATTTTTCCGATAAAGAGAAATTAGACCTTTGGAAAGGCGTTAGTAAGGAGGATAAAGCAGAATGTGTAGAGAGTTTCGCAGCAGTAGAAAAATTGTGGGTAGATCTGGATACCAAACAATTAAAATCAATCTATGTATATGAGTTTGAAGAATCAAAAGAAAACATAGAAGCCATTTCAAAAGCTGTTCGTATAGGAAGATATGCTCCTACATGGCGAGATTTTTTAAGTTTGTCCCGAAAAGAAGGTGTGAGCTTTGGAAGCTTTTTTCAAGATAAATATATGTTGTTTTTTCATAAGACAACAGAATTTCCGTTAAAAGAGCTTCATCATCATGCATCAGAATGTAAGTTTGAAAATTATGTTGCAAGGTCACAAATGACAGGGGCATGTATCGTAAAAAATATAGGATTAGCATTCAAATATACACTAGGTTATAAAACTAAGGCAATTATTAAAGACAAAGAGTATGATCAATGTAAACAAATTGAGGGTATGGATGAAATGCTGCTAAAAGTTGCTAAAGATGAGGTCAAGAACCAGAGTTATAGTGATTTACTTGATCAGAATTACGCGTTTTTTCTTAAAAATAAAAAGAATTGGCGCAAGAGACGCCAAGCATGAAAATAGTAAAAAAGAATTGTTAATAGATGTTGTAAATGAAGCTGGAGAAAAAGTTGGAGACGTGCTTACAAACCAGTTTCTTATAAATCAGAAAGATGTTAAAAACGAGTTACATAATAGAAAAACGGGTGAAGAATACCTGAGAAAAGTTGCTGCTGTAAATAAAAAAGTTTCAAAAAAGAAAAAAGCAGAAAGACTAAACTCTGGATTGGAAAGATAGAGGTAAACCCTCCTGAATAGGGATAAAATAAATGTCGTTTTATCCTATAGTTGAAAATTCATTCAATCATACATAGAAGATCAGTTATATTGAGAAAAACAAAATTTAATGGTTGATATGCGTGGTTCTTTTTAGGAATCACATTGACAAACTTTTTTAAACAAAGTATATTTTATTAGAAATCATTCTTATCGGAGTATACGATGCTTAAGTAGTCTTACTTTGATAGAAAAAGCACATGGAGGTTAGCCTTCGTGTGTTTTTTTGTAGAACTGAGATGAGATAGCGATTTGTTTTGAATGGCTATTTTTTATGTTGAATAGTCGTGAAAAGGATCGCGACGATACAAAGGATGAAATAAAAAGAATGTACAATATCCTCAAATCAGAATGAATGTATAAATGAAAAAAATTTTTACGATATTGTAAAAAAGCAGAAGTTGTCAGAGTTCTCTATTTTCAATACTTGTGTCTTGTAACTAAATATGATAACCTATGTTCAGAATTTAATCATGGACAAGCAGTCAAAGTGCGAAGTTCACCATTTATTGTAAAGGGTGAAGTGGGCACTTTTTTTGTGCGTAAAATTAAAAAGGGAGTGAAAAAATGGCTGAAATTACTTTAGAATTTGATACGATTGCTGCAATTTCTACCCCACCAGGAGAAGGAGCGATCAGTATTGTTCGACTTAGTGGAGACCAAGCGGTAGCTTTAGCAGATAAAGTCTATCGTTGTGGCAAGAAAAGCTTATTGGAAGTACCTAGTCATACGATTCATTATGGGCATATTACTGATCCAAAGAATGAACAGATCATTGATGAAGTGATGGTTTCTGTTATGTTAGCACCTAAAACATTTACTCGTGAAGATGTCGTTGAAATCAATTGTCATGGTGGGATCGTAGTCGTAAATCAAATTTTACAACTGCTATTACGAGAAGGAGCAAGACTAGCTGAACCTGGAGAATTTACAAAAAGAGCTTTCTTAAATGGTCGTGTGGATCTTTCTCAAGCAGAAGCCGTGATGGATTTAATTCGGGCAAAAACGGACAAAGCAATGGGATTAGCTTTAAATCAATTAGATGGCAATCTTTCTTCGTTGATTCGTTCATTAAGACAAGAAATTTTAGAAACATTAGCACAAGTGGAGGTCAATATCGATTATCCTGAATACGATGATGTGGAAGAATTGACTACACGATTATTGCTTGAAAAAGCGACGATGATCCAACAAAGGATCCAAGCTTTACTTGCTACATCGAAACAAGGAAAAGTCTTGCGTGAAGGATTAAGTACAGCTATCATCGGTCGTCCAAATGTCGGAAAATCAAGCTTGTTGAATCACTTATTGCGAGAAGAAAAAGCAATTGTAACAGATATTGCGGGAACGACACGAGATGTCATCGAAGAATACGTGAACGTTCGTGGTGTACCATTGAAATTAATTGATACAGCAGGAATCCGTGAAACAGAAGATCTCGTTGAACAGATCGGAGTAGAAAGAAGTCGAAAAGCATTATCTGAATCGGATTTGATTTTATTGGTCTTGAATCAAAGTGAGCCACTGACCAGAGAAGACGAGCAGCTTTTAGAAGCCACTAACGGTTTGAAACGGATTGTACTTTTAAATAAAACAGATTTGCCGCAAAAGTTAGAAAAAGAAGAACTTGATCAGTGGTTAGAAGATGAACCGGTGTTTGCCGTTTCTGTGGCTAAAAATGATGGTTTAGATCAATTAGAAACAGCTATCGCTGATTTATTCTTTGGTGGGCAAACCGGTGAAAGAGATGCTACGTATGTATCAAATACCAGACATATTGCTCTACTTGAAAAAGCATCAATTTCATTAGCAGAAGTAGTTGCTGGGATTGAAGCAGGGATGCCTGTAGATCTTGTTCAAATCGATATGACACGCTGTTGGGACTACTTAGGGGAAGTCGTTGGAGACAGTGTACAAGATGAATTAATCACTCAATTATTCAGTCAATTCTGTTTAGGAAAATAAAAGGAGGAAATGTACTTGAATCATTATCAAGCAGATACTTATGACGTCATCGTTGTAGGGGCAGGACATGCTGGTTCAGAAGCAGCGTTGGCTGCAGCCAGAATGGGCTCCAAAACGTTATTACTAACTATCAACCTAGACATGGTAGCGTTCATGCCATGTAACCCTTCAGTCGGAGGACCAGCAAAAGGTGTCGTAGTGAGAGAAATCGATGCTCTTGGTGGCGAAATGGGTAAAAATATCGATAAAACGTACATTCAAATGAGAATGTTAAACACAGGAAAAGGGCCTGCTGTGCGTGCTTTAAGAGCGCAAGCAGACAAGCATGCTTATTCCGCAGAAATGAAGCATACGATAGAAAAAGAACCTAATTTGACGTTGCGTCAAGGAATCGTCGAAGAATTAATCGTCGAAGAGGGCGTTTGTCGAGGTGTGGTGACGTCAACTGGTGCTTGCTACCAAGCAAAAGCTGTTGTTATTACTGCTGGTACAGCTTTACGAGGCGAGATCATCATTGGAGAATTGAAGTATTCATCTGGACCAAATAATTCACAGCCTTCTGTTGGATTAGCTAATAATCTAAAAGAATTAGGTTTTGCGATTGATCGTTTCAAAACAGGAACACCTCCTCGGGTTAAATCAAGTACGATTGATTATTCAGTGACTGAAGAGCAACCTGGCGATAAAGAACCAAATCATTTTAGTTTTAGCACGCCAGATAGTGCGTACAACTTAGAACAAGAATCTTGCTGGTTGACTTATACCGGTGAAACGACTCATAAAATCATACGTGATAACTTGCATCGTGCACCGATGTTTACTGGAATCGTTGAAGGTGTGGGCGCTCGCTATTGTCCATCGATTGAAGATAAGATCGTACGTTTTGCAGATAAACCAAGACATCAATTGTTTTTAGAACCAGAAGGCTTGCATACGGAAGAAGTATACGTTCAAGGATTATCGACTTCATTACCAGAAGATGTCCAAGTGGATATGCTACACTCTATCGCAGGACTGGAAAAAGTTGAAATGATGCGTACGGGATATGCGATCGAATATGATGTTGTCGAACCCCATCAATTACGTCCAACGCTCGAAACGAAAGTCATCGAAAACCTTTATACTGCAGGTCAAACGAATGGGACTAGTGGTTATGAAGAAGCAGCGGGCCAAGGTCTGATTGCTGGAATCAATGCAGCGCTCAAAGTCCAAGGAAAAGAGCCTTTGATCATCAAACGCAGTGACGGTTATATTGGTGTTATGATTGATGACCTAGTGACTAAAGGAACCAATGAACCTTATCGCTTGCTCACTTCACGTGCTGAATATCGTTTATTATTGCGTCATGACAATGCAGATCTACGTTTGACGGAGATGGGACACCAAGTAGGTTTAGTCAAAGAAGACCAATACCAAGCTTATCTGAAAAAGAAAGCTGCTGTTGAAGCAGAAATTAAACGTTTGATGACTGTCCGGATCAAACCGACAGAAGAAGTCCAAGCATTTTTGGCAACTATCAATGCTGCGCCATTAAAAGACGGGGTTTTAGCGAGTGACTTTTTGAAGCGACCTGAAATTAGCTACAGCGATTTAATGTTGTTTATTCCGGAAAATGAAGCATTGACAGCGAAAGAAATTGAACAAGTTGAAATTCAGATTAAGTACGAAGGATACATTAAAAAAGCACTTGAAAAAGTAGAAAAATTAAAACGAATGGAAGCCAAAAAAATACCAGAAAATATCGACTACGCAGCAATTAATGGATTGGCTACAGAAGCAAAACAAAAACTACAAAAAATCCAACCAGAAACCATCGCTCAAGCTAGCCGTATCAGTGGTGTAAACCCCGCTGATCTAAGTATTTTGATGGTCTACATCGAACAAGGGAAGATTGCGAAAGTGGAAAACCTCTGATTTACGGTTTTCCAGAAGTAGCTACATTGGAAAATTAGCCGAAGATTTCAAAAAATAGGAGGAACTATTTTTGGATTCTCCGGCTTATTTCTCAGAGCTAGATACTCCTGTTGGAATCTCTAGAAGATAGTTTTTTTTCGTCTTTTTAGCAACGATACCAGTAAAGAGAAATCTTAGCACCATCAATGGATAGGAAGTATTTTGCTTTTTGTCCATTTTTTGATGGTGTAAATCTCCTTTTTTCAGGGCACAATTCAATTGGGTAGGTTGAGCTAGAATTGATGGGAAATTACCTCGTAAGTCTCGAGTCTCCTCCTATTTATAGACTGAGCCAAAAATTTGAGAAGTATCAAGTAGGTAACAATCAACAGCAAAAACTAGTGTTTGTGTTTTCTGTCAATTTCTGGAAATTCTTTCTTCTTTCTTGATGCTAAACACTTTTGTCTCAACCCCCACTTAATTTTTTATGAAAAATAAAGAAATTGTTGTTATACTAAATGATGTTGATAGAAACGAGAGCGAAACATTGGAGCCTCAACATCTAAATAAAGATAGAAGAAAGGAGCGATTGGTTGTTCAAAACTTATTTTCGTTTTAATAAGATTCAAGATAACCCATTTCGTATCATGAACCTGATGCTATTGATTTTTATCGTACTATGGTTAGGATACATAAACCAGAATTTCTTGATTTCAAGTTTTTCTTCATTAGGGATCTTTACTTTTTTCTATTATCAAAATATACCCATGAAACATTTAATTAAGCGCATGTTTTTCATTGGTTGTGGACTTTTATTTGCCTTTGTATTAGGAATGTTATCAACCTATGTTTTATGGTTGGAACCTTTTGCTGTAGCTGTAGTGGCTTTTGCCAGCCGGTTTATTTTGCGGTTGTTCCATATTTCAAAACCAGGTGGCTTATTTTTTGCGATGCTTTCGGCGATGGGAACAAGTATGCAGTTACCGATTGATCATTTGCCAATGGTTTCTCTTTATTTTTTCATGGGGGTCATGTTTTCATTGATTGCTGCAGTTATCACCAAGTTACTTGATTCACGTCCAGAACAAGCCATTGAACAAATCTCTTTAAAAGAGAGATTCCAAGAAGAACCGTTAGTAATCATTGATTCTGTTTTCTACAGTGTTGCTTTATTTCTTTCCGTCTATATTAGTCACGGATTGCAGTTACACAATCCTTACTGGTTAACTCTTTCTTGTGCTTCTATTCTTTTAGCTGAGAATTTGGATGCAATGAAACATCGGCAAGTACAATATTTGATTGGTTCCATGGGGGGCTTATGTGTGTCGGCTGTTTTATCCTTTGTACCATTTACTCAGTTACAAACGATTTTTCTGATCACTTTTCTTTACGGTATCTCACAATTTTTGGTTGCTAGAAATTATGCGGTTGCCAACATTTTTCTTAATCCGATGGCACTGATGTTATCGACACTAATTCGTGGGGCCTACTTGATATCCTTGATCGAATATCGCTTTTTGGGAATCGTTATCGGAAGTTTTATTGGTTTAGGTGCTGCATGGGTCATGACCGTTGGGTTACAGCACTATCTCAATGTTGTGCGGAGAAAATTAGAGACAAAATAATAAATAAAAGTATATACAAAAAAAGCCAGTTCGTTTTTGAAGTGAGGATCAAAGACGAGCTGATTTTTTTAACCCATACATTTGATATGTGTTCATTTTTTGTTTAAATTTGAATAAAAAATCAACTGGCGTTAAAAATTAGAGATAACCTAGTTAAGGCATTTATTTTTTTTAATTACTTACATATAGAAGGATGTGTACTTCCTAGTGCTTCCTTTTTAATTTTTTAAAACCTCCTATAAATTTACCGGTAGAAAGATTGCAACTCGGTTCATTTTGCGTTAAAGTAAAAAGAGATTTCGTGAAACAATTGCTGTTTCACAATGAAAGGATTAATTATGACACCAGAAGAATTTCGTCAAGCATTGGCAGATAAAGACATCCATTTATCTGATCAACAAATGAGTCAATTTGAACGTTACTATCAGTGGTTAGTTGAGTGGAACGAAAAAATGAATTTAACAGCCATCACGGAAAAAAATGACGTTTATTTGAAGCATTTCTATGATTCATTAACGTTAGCTTTTGAGGTGGACTTTTCTCAGCCTCTTTCACTTTGTGACGTAGGTTCAGGCGCAGGTTTTCCGAGTATTCCACTGAAAATTGCGTTTCCTAACTTACAGATCACGATCGTTGATTCACTGAATAAACGAATCAACTTCTTAACGGAATTAACAAAAGAACTTGGTATCACAGCGGCACTTCACCACGATCGTGCCGAGACATTTGGTCAAAATCCTCAATTCCGAGCTTCATTTGACTTAGTGACTGCTCGCGCTGTAGCAAGATTGAATGTTTTAGCAGAACTATGTTTGCCTCTAGTGAAGCAAGAAGGATACTTTTATGCGCTGAAAGCTGCAAAAAGCGAAGAAGAACTAATAGAAGCCAAGCATGCGATCGCAATCTTAGGGGGAAAGTTTATCAAAGAAGATGCGATAGAATTACCGAAAATATCTGACAAGCGACATATTTTGGTAATCCAAAAGAAGAAAGTCACCCCGAAAAAATACCCAAGAAAACCTGGTATGCCAAATAAGCAACCAATCAAGTAGGAGGAGAAGAGATGGCACAAATAATATCTGTTGCAAACCAAAAAGGTGGCGTAGGTAAAACGACGACCACTGTTAACTTAGGTGCTTGCTTAGCTAGTCTTGGTAAAAGAGTCTTGTTAGTGGATATGGATGCACAAGGCAATGCCACAAGTGGTGTCGGTATTCGAAAACCAGATGTTACTCAAGATATTTATGATGTCTTAGTCAATGAGCTACCGATTGCCGAAGCAACTCTTGTTACCGAACATGAAAATTTGAGTATTGTGCCTGCCACTCTTCAATTAGCAGGAGCAGAAATCGAATTAACTTCAATGATGGCCAGAGAGTCTCGCTTGAAAGGTTCTTTAGCCGAAGTGAACGATCAATATGATTATATTCTGATTGATTGCCCACCTTCATTAGGTCATTTGACTATTAATTCATTTACAGCTAGCGATTCTATTCTGATCCCAGTGCAATGTGAATATTATGCATTAGAAGGATTGAGTCAATTACTCAATACAGTTCGTTTAGTTCAAAAGCATTTCAATCCAGAATTGGAGATTGAAGGCGTCTTACTTACAATGTATGATGCACGTACGAACTTAGGAAATGAAGTCGTGGAAGAAGTCCGAAAGTATTTCCGTGAGAAGGTCTATGAAACGATTATTCCAAGAAATATTCGTCTTTCAGAAGCACCAAGTCATGGAATGCCGATCATTGATTATGATCCACGTTCTAGAGGAGCTGAAGTTTACCAAGCATTGGCAAAGGAAGTGGTTAACCGTGAAGAAAAGTAAAGGATTAGGACGAGGGATCGATGCGTTATTTCAAGATTTAGAGAATTTAGAAACTGTGGATGTTGAAGATGAAACAGTTGTACAATTACCACTAAACGAATTACGCCCTAACCCTTATCAACCACGTAAAACATTTGAAGAAGTCTCGCTTCAAGAATTGGCAAACTCCATTGAGCAATCAGGCGTGTTTCAACCGATTATCGTCCGTCGTTCGGCAGTAAAAGGATATGAAATCATTGCTGGTGAACGTCGTTTCCGAGCTTCTAAGTTAGCAGAAAAAGCGACCATCCCTGCAATTGTTCGTGACTTTGATGAAGAAGCAATGATGCAAGTCGCTGTTTTGGAAAACTTGCAACGTGAAGACTTGAACCCATTAGAAGAAGCTGAAGCCTATGATATGCTGATGAAAAATCTTAAACTTACGCAAGCAGAAGTAGCGAAACGCTTAGGTAAAAGTCGTCCATATATCGCAAACTATCTCCGACTGTTAACGTTACCTGATTTAGTGAAGGAAATGGTCCAAGATCAACGATTATCGATGGGACAAGCTCGTACCTTATTAGGTCTAAAAAACAAAAGTTTGATTCTAAAATTAGCGAATCGAGCAGTTATGGAGAATCTAACGGTTCGTCAGTTGGAACAAATTGTTTCGCAATTAAATCAAAACGATGGGAAAGAAAAAAAGAAAATCCCTCGACTAGCAAAAGAAAAGCCTTATTATATACGTGAAAGTGAAGACCGCTTGATGGATAAGTTTGGTACAAGTGTTGCTATCCAAGAAAAAGACGGTAAAGGAAAGATTGAAATTGAGTACCTTTCGCAAAATGATTTGACAAGAATCCTTGATATCCTTAATATTCAATTCGATGAAGAATAAGTAATAGGAAAGAAGCGTTCAATTCAGACCAATCAACCTTAATTTTTACGATCACTATATGAATATCAAAAAAGACGTGGGAACCGTTCTTAAGAGAAATGACTAAAGGAGGGGACTTTTATGTACGACTTACATGATATTGTTGAAATGAAAAAACCTCATGCTTGTCAGACCAACCGTTGGGAAATCATCCGCATGGGAGCGGACATCAAAATCAAATGCGTCAATTGCGGGCACATCGTTATGATGACTCGTCGAGAATTTGAGAAAAAATTAAAAAAAGTACTTGAAAAAAATGCAGAGAAAGAGTGAATAAATCTATGGCATTAACTGCTGGAATTGTTGGATTACCCAATGTCGGTAAATCAACTTTATTTAACGCAATCACCAAAGCTGGAGCAGAAGCAGCGAACTATCCTTTTGCAACCATTGATCCGAATGTAGGAATGGTAGAAGTTCCCGATTGGCGTTTACAACGCTTAACTGAACTTGTTCATCCTAAAAAAACCGTGCCAACAACATTTGAATTTACGGATATTGCAGGAATCGTTAAAGGTGCAAGTAAAGGGGAAGGCTTGGGAAATCAATTTCTAAGTCATATCCGCCAAGTTGATGCGATTTGTCATGTGGTCCGTTGTTTCGATGATGACAACATCACACATGTTGAAGGACGAGTTGACCCATTAGCGGATATTGATACGATCAATCTAGAATTAGTATTGGCAGATCTGGAATCGATCACTAAACGCTATACTCGAGTAGCAAAAATCGCAAAAACGAAAGATAAAGATGCAGTTGCTGAATTAGCTGTTTTAGATAAAATCAAGCCAGTCCTGGAAGAAGGACGTTCAGCTCGCTCTATCGAATTTACGGACGAAGAACAAAAAATCGTTAAATCATTGTTTTTATTGACTACCAAACCAATCTTATATGTAGCAAACGTTGCAGAAGATGAAGTAGCAGATAGCGATACGAATCACTACGTTCAAGCTGTACGTAATTTTGCTGCCGAAGAAAATGCAGAAGTTATCGTAGTCAGCGCACGTGCAGAGGAAGAAATTGCTGAACTAGATGAAGAAGATAAAGCAGAATTCTTAGAAGCTTTAGGAATTGAAGAGTCTGGATTAGATCAATTAATTCGTGCAGCTTATGATTTGCTAGGATTAGCTACGTACTTTACAGCAGGAGAACAAGAAGTTCGGGCTTGGACATTTAAAAAAGGCATCAAAGCACCTCAAGCAGCTGGGATTATCCATTCAGACTTTGAGCGTGGATTTATCCGTGCGGAAACTGTTTCTTTTGAAGATCTAGATCATTATGGAAATATGCATGCTGCCAAAGAAGCTGGCCGTGTTCGTCTAGAAGGTAAAGACTATGTAGTCCAAGATGGCGACGTTATGTTATTCCGTTTTAATGTATAAAAGGGCTATCAAACGATACGTATAGTATGTTAGAATGTCTTTTGTGACAACCGTTAAAGTAGCGGCTAAGGAGGACTATTTAGATCATGGAATCAGAACAATTACGTGAAATTGTAAAAGAAAACAATCAATTAGAAGAAAAATTAACTAAAAGAAACCAACAATATATTTTTGACTTAAAAAAATCTTTAGAAGCAGCTAATCTATCCGAAGAGGAAAAGGTAAAAGCACTTCATGACATCCTTCCAACCTTAGTGTCTGAACAAAAAGGTGGAAAAACAGCCAGACAATTATTTGGAACTGTCTCTGAAAGAACTGAAGCAATTATCAACAAACCAGTTGAAGCAAAGGTAAATTCTAAACCACTATTGATGTGGCTAGACAATACATTCCTGTTATTAGGTTTGTTGAGTATCATGATTGCTATTACCGGATTGTTTTCACGTGGAACAACGCCAGCTTATGGAATCACAACTTTGGTCTTCGGATCAGCTGTTGGTGGTTGGGTATTTTACCTGATGTATAAATACATTTATCAATATGAGTATCCGGGAGCAGATCGTAGTAAAAAGCCAGGTATGGGTAAAACATTGTTGATCTTAACTGGAACTACATTGGTCTGGGTGGTTGCCTTTTCCGCTACCACACTTCTTCCTCCAGTACTGAATCCGTTGTTAGATCCAGTAGTTATCATCATTATTGGGGCTGCTGCACTAGCTTTGCGTTATTACATGAAGAAAAAATATGGAATCGTTGGAAGTTTATCTGTACCTAGAAGATAATTCGTTAAAGTACGATTCGATGTATATCAATGATGAGGGATCATTATTTGAAACAGTTGTTTGTTTTGAATAGTGGTCTCTTATTTTTTATGGAGAAATGGTTAAAACAGAAAGAACAAAAATTTGAGAAACTTGGTAAATTTAATCAGTAGCTTCTCTTAAAAGAGTTTCTCGTTATTAACCATATATGACTTGTGATGGAAACGCTTATAATAAGGATATTCTTAGAAACAGTCCGGATTATGGGAAGACGGTTGACTTAATAGAAAAAATCGATTATTTTAATAGATAAACTAAAAACTAGAGGAGTGGTACTAAAAATGTCCAACTGGGAAACAAAGTTCACGAAAAAAGGGTTTACTTTCGATGATGTCTTACTGATACCAGCAGAAAGTCACGTGTTACCAAACGAAGTGGATATGAGTGTACAATTAGCAAAAAATATTAAGTTGAATATCCCGATCATCAGTGCAAGTATGGACACTGTAACTGATAGTAAGATGGCTATTGCGATGGCTAGACAAGGTGGATTAGGTGTTATTCATAAAAATATGACAATTAGTCAACAAGCAGACGAAGTGCGCAAAGTCAAACGTTCTGAAAGTGGTGTGATCATTGATCCATTTTTCTTAACACCGCAACATCTTGTAGCAGATGCAGAAGAATTGATGAGCAAATATCGAATTAGCGGTGTACCGATCGTTGAGACTTTAGAAAACAGAAAACTTGTTGGTATTATTACGAACCGTGACATGCGCTTTGTAACTGATTATCATATGGAAATCAATGATGTGATGACCAAAGAAAACTTAGTAACAGCCCCAGTCGGTACTTCTCTAAAAGACGCAGAAAAAATATTGCAAAAACATAAAATTGAAAAATTACCTATCGTTGACAACGATGGTTGTTTAAGTGGATTGATCACAATCAAAGATATTGAAAAAGTGATTGAATTTCCCAACGCTGCCAAAGATGAACATGGACGTCTACTTGTAGCTGCTGCTGTTGGTGTAACAAGTGATACATTTGAGCGTGCAGGTGCCTTGTTGGAAGCAGGAGCAGATGCGATCGTTATTGATACAGCACATGGTCATAGTGCTGGAGTGATTCGTAAAATCCAAGAAATTCGTTCTACCTTTAAAGATGCTACTTTGATTGCCGGTAACGTAGCGACAGCGGAAGCAACAAAAGCATTATATGATGCTGGTGTGGATGTCGTAAAAGTCGGTATCGGACCAGGATCAATTTGTACAACACGTGTGGTTGCCGGTGTAGGTGTACCACAATTAACAGCGATTTATGATGCTGCTTCTGTCGCACGACAATATGGCAAAGCAATTATTGCTGATGGCGGAATCAAATATTCAGGTGATATCGTCAAAGCATTAGCTGCTGGAGGACATGCCGTCATGTTAGGTAGTATGTTGGCCGGTACAGATGAATCTCCAGGTGAATTTGAGATTTTCCAAGGACGACGTTTTAAAACTTATCGTGGTATGGGTTCATTGGGCGCAATGGAAAAAGGTTCAAAAGATCGTTATTTCCAAGGTAGCGTCAATGAAGCGAATAAATTAGTACCAGAAGGAATCGAAGGACGTGTGGCCTACAAAGGAAGCGTTGCGGATATTATCTTCCAAATGATCGGTGGATTAAAATCTGGTATGGGTTATGTTGGGGCAGGCAACTTGAAACAATTGCGTGACGAAGCACAATTCATCCAAATGAGTGGCAATGGGTTGAAAGAATCCCATCCACATGATGTCCAAATCACAAAAGAAGCACCTAACTATTCAGTAGAATCTTAATAAAAAAGAGATAAAAGTAGTGGGAAATCTAGCAGAATGCCAGATTTAAAGTAACAATGCTCGATTTATGAACATCAAAGTTAGTAGAATCTTACTAGCTTTGGTGTTTTTTTGTTGTCAGCGGATGCGATAGTTCTATCTAATTGATTGATTTAATTTCAAACCTGTATCTTTGATGTGGATCGTTTGATCAAACAAATATATGACAGATGAATTTGTCTTTTAACATTTTAGATTAGAAGTTTTAGGGAGTCTACCCGCATTTTTGTCTGGTTCGTTGTTTTTTGAAAAAAAGTCTAGGACGAATAGAATCTCTATCCGTCCTAGACTTTAGCGTCATCCTTTTTATGATTTAAAGTAATAGCAAGATTTCTCTCCATCAACATTATTTGACAAAGAGCCTAGTTTTTATTGTGTTATCAGTCCACTTTTTGATCTAGCTCTATTTATTTGATTACTTTTAAATTTCCCATGTAAGGAACTAATACTTCTGGAACAGTCACTGATCCATCTTCATTTTGGTAGTTTTCAAGGATCGCTGCGACAGTTCGGCCGACTGCAAGTCCTGAACCATTCAGTGTATGAGCATAGTGGATTTTTCCGTCTGCATCACGGTAACGGATCATTGCGCGTCGTGCTTGGAAATCTTCACAGTTTGAACATGAGCTGATTTCACGATATGTTTCTTGTGCAGGGATCCATACTTCTAAGTCATATGTTTTGGCAGCAGAGAAGCCCATATCTCCAGTAGATAATGCTACTACACGGTAAGGTAAATGTAATTTTTGTAGAATATCTTCAGCATCGGCTGTCATTTTTTCTAGCTCATCATAAGAATGTTCTGCATCAGAGAATTTGACCATTTCTACTTTATTAAATTGGTGTAAACGAATCAATCCTCGAGTATCACGGCCGGCACTCCCTGCTTCCGAACGAAATGCGGGACTAAGAGCAGTGAAATAAATCGGTAAATCTTGCCCATCTAAGATCTCATCGTTGTAATAGTTTGTTAATGGAACTTCCGCTGTTGGGATCAATGTCAAATCTGTATCTTCTAATTGGAAAACATCTTCTTTAAACTTAGGAAATTGCCCAGTTCCGAACATAGCCCGACTATTTACGATATAAGGAGTAATCATTTCTGTATAGTCATGTTCATAGATGTGTTGATCTAGCATAAAGTTATAAACGGCACGTTCTAAGCGAGCACCTAATCCTTTATAGTAAACAAAACGACTTCCAGAAACTTTTGCCCCTCTTTCAAAGTCTAAGATACCTAAGTTTTCAGCGATTTCCCAATGTGGTTTCGGTTCAAATGAAAAATTACGAGGCGTGTTCCAACGACGAACTTCCACGTTGTCCTCTTCGTCTTTTCCAACAGGTACAGAATCATCTGGTAAATTTGGTAAGGTAGTCGCAATTTGATGTAACTTTTCATCTACTTGCGCTACTTCTTCATCAAGAGCTTTAATGTTGCCCCCAACTTCTTTCATTTCATTGATTTTAGCTGTTGCATCTTCTTTGTTCCGTTTTAATTGCGCAATTTCTGCTGAAACATCATTACGATATTTTTTTAATTCTTCCGTTTTAACAAGTAATTTTCGACGACTTTCATCTAATTCCATAAATTCAGCTAAGGTTTCTTTTTTGACCCCACGAGTCATTAATTTTTCTTGAACATAATCAAAATTTTGACGCATCATTTTTACATCTAACATTGCAATTCCTCCTTAAATATAATAAAAAAAGACCAATCCATCCCTCAATTATCTTGGGACGAATCGGTCTAACATTCGCGGTACCACCCGAGTTCAACATATAAATATGCTGCTCTTGTTAACAGATAACGGCTGTTTTACCGACCTTTCTTATTTCGAAAGGTACACATCAAAGAACTGGAACTTCCAAACTTATTTTTTGCTGATTTACACCATCCATCAGCTCTCTTGAAAAAAATAAAATGTACTGGGTTCTGTGCTATATAGATATGATATATAGAAATGATTGTAATAAGAATATCGGATATTTTAATTTTCGTCAATATGTTCCTGACTTTTGATTGGTAATTTTTCATTTCTTTTTATTGGGAGATGCATGATGAATGAAGTCCAGTGTTTATCAGATTTAGCATAAATATAACCACCATGTAAAGCAACGATACTTTGAGCAATGGCTAAACCTAAACCCGTCCCACCGGTTTCTTGTGAACGAGACTCTTCTACTCGGTAAAAACGGTCAAAAAGATTATCGATTGATTCTCGAGGAATCATAGCTCCATTGTTTTTTACTGTCGCAACGACTTCTGAGCCAACTTTTTCGACTTCAATGACAATTTTTGTAGCGCCTTTGCCGTATTTTAAAGCATTCGTCAGTAAATTATTAAAGACACGAACTAGTTTTTCAGTGTCCCCATCCATAGTTAATGATGGAACCTGTGATGATACAAGGATTTGGATATGCTTTTTTGATGCTTCTAATTCAAAATCAGCAGCTAGTTGTTCAATTAGCTGGATCAGATCAAAAGCCGAAAAATTGACCGGAACAGCTGGTTGTCTGACTTTAGTATACTCAAAAAGATCATCCACTAGTAATTTCATTTGTTTTGCTTTGATATAAGCTGTATGGGTATACTTCAAAAGATCCTCTTTTGTTTGATACTGACCATCTTCGATTAATCCTAAGTAACCAATAATAGAGGTTAAAGGGGTACGGATATCGTGACTCACATTAGTAATCAATTCATCTTTTGATTTTTCAATTTTCCGTTCATCTTCGATCGCAGCTACTGTACTATCGACTAAACCATTAATGCTTGTTACTACACGACTAAGATCACCTGTTAATTCAAAAGGGATCCGATGGTCATAATTACCATTAGCGATATAGTGAAGCTCGCTAATAATATGACGTAGTTGCATTTGTCGGTAGCGACGGATTAACCGCCAGTATAATACGCCGATATCTAAAAGAAAGAAAAGGGGAATCAGAAAATTTCGGCCGTTCCAAAATAAATCACTATTCAATCGTTGAGCAAAAATATTTTTTGAATCCCAAATCGCATTAGTCAATGAAGGGGAACTACTAATTATTGAAGTAAGGACAACCAAAATCGCAACATTTAATAGTAGAAGGAGAATCACGGTGATAATACCTTCTGCTAATAACTCACTGATTTCCTTAGAAGTTAGATTGATTCGTCGCCGTTTTTCTGTTCCTCTTTTTTTATCTTGCATCAATTTTATAGCCCACTCCCCAAACGGTTTGAATGACTTTTTCTCCACCAGTTGCTTCTTCGATCTTATCTCTCAAATGACTAACATGGACCATAACAGTTTTTGCGGAAACAATACTTTCTTGTTTCCATACACGCTCAAAGATTTCATCTGCACTGAACACACGATTAGGATGACTTGCTAATAAGTATAGAATCCCAAATTCTAATGCTGTGAGCTGAATCTCTTTCCCATCAATTGTTTTTACTTCATGGGAATCTTTGTTAATAATCAAAGAGTTTACTTCTAATATATCCGGTTGATCCGGTGTGATTTGCATTTTTGTTCGACGAAGCAAAGATTTTACGCGTGCCATAACTTCTAAAGGATTAAATGGTTTTGTAACATAATCATCAGCACCAGCAACAAGCCCTTTAATTTTATCCATATCGGTTGTTTTTGCTGTCAACATGATAATCGGGATTTGCGATTCCTTTCGTAATTCTTTAACGACCTGCATGCCATCCATTTCAGGCATCATAATATCCAAAATCAATAACTCAATATCAGGTATCGTTCGAATCTTTGATAATGCTTCTTTCCCATCATAAGCCTTAACAGCTTCGTATCCTTCATTGTGAACATAAATACTTAGTAATTCAACAATTTCTTTATCATCATCAGCAATTAATATTTTCATAGATTGTTCCTCCAGAGTTAGAATGATACTATTTACTATTCATTCTAGCAAAAAAATGTCTAAATAGATAAAAGCAACACTTTGTTAAGGAAAATTTTAGAAGGTAAGAGCTAAGTGAAGTGGCTCATTAATAGAAAACTGAACAATCGCAATGCTGAGAAGGCTATCATTAATGAAAAACATGTTAAAAGCGAACGTTTCTCACTTATAGGATTAGAACGATCGATTACGCTAAAAATGTTGATAAAACAGCTTTTTTCTTATTGACTTTTATTTTTGCTGTTGGTATATTATTATTTGTTCGAAAGAGCAAAGATCGCTAGTGAAAATAGTTAAAATAAACTGTTGACAGAGGGATCACACCATGATAAGATAACTGAGTCGTAAAAAAACGACAGCTTACGAAGTTTGATTCTATCGAAAAAAACTTCAAAAAAGTTGTTGACAAATAACAAACGACGAGTTATGATAAATGAGTTGCTGAAACACTTCTAAAAAACGAAGTCAAAAAAACTTTTAAAAAAAGAGTTGACAAACAAACGTCGCTCTGATATGATATAAAAGTTGCTACGGCAATCTCAACTGATTAGCATTTAATCAAGTAGACCTTTGAAAACTGAACAAAGTAAAGACAAACCAAATGTGTAGGGCGTCTTGATTGATTCAAGACAACAAACATTTTTAACAAGCAAGCAATATGCTAGCAAACAATTGAGCTTAACAATCGCAAGATTGTTCGAACTTTTTATGAGAGTTTGATCCTGGCTCAGGACGAACGCTGGCGGCGTGCCTAATACATGCAAGTCGAACGCTTCTTTTTTCCACCGGAGCTTGCTCCACCGGAAAAAGAGGAGTGGCGAACGGGTGAGTAACACGTGGGTAACCTGCCCATCAGAAGGGGATAACACTTGGAAACAGGTGCTAATACCGTATAACAATCGAAACCGCATGGTTTTGATTTGAAAGGCGCTTTCGGGTGTCGCTGATGGATGGACCCGCGGTGCATTAGCTAGTTGGTGAGGTAACGGCTCACCAAGGCGACGATGCATAGCCGACCTGAGAGGGTGATCGGCCACATTGGGACTGAGACACGGCCCAAACTCCTACGGGAGGCAGCAGTAGGGAATCTTCGGCAATGGACGAAAGTCTGACCGAGCAACGCCGCGTGAGTGAAGAAGGTTTTCGGATCGTAAAACTCTGTTGTTAGAGAAGAACAAGGATGAGAGTAACTGTTCATCCCTTGACGGTATCTAACCAGAAAGCCACGGCTAACTACGTGCCAGCAGCCGCGGTAATACGTAGGTGGCAAGCGTTGTCCGGATTTATTGGGCGTAAAGCGAGCGCAGGCGGTTTCTTAAGTCTGATGTGAAAGCCCCCGGCTCAACCGGGGGAGGGTCATTGGAAACTGGGAGACTTGAGTGCAGAAGAGGAGAGTGGAATTCCATGTGTAGCGGTGAAATGCGTAGATATATGGAGGAACACCAGTGGCGAAGGCGGCTCTCTGGTCTGTAACTGACGCTGAGGCTCGAAAGCGTGGGGAGCAAACAGGATTAGATACCCCTGGTAGTCCACGCCGTAAACGATGAGTGCTAAGTGTTGGAGGGTTTCCGCCCTTCAGTGCTGCAGCTAACGCATTAAGCACTCCGCCTGGGGAGTACGACCGCAAGGTTGAAAACTCAAAAGGAATTGACGGGGGCCCGCACAAGCGGTGGAGCATGTGGTTTAATTCGAAGCAACGCGAAGAACCTTACCAGGTCTTGACATCCTTTGACCACTCTAGAGATAGAGCTTCCCCTTCGGGGGCAAAGTGACAGGTGGTGCATGGTTTGTCGTCAGCTCGTGTCGTGAGATGTTGGGTTAAGTCCCGCAACGAGCGCAACCCTTATTGTTAGTTGCCATCATTTAGTTGGGCACTCTAGCAAGACTGCCGGTGACAAACCGGAGGAAGGTGGGGATGACGTCAAATCATCATGCCCCTTATGACCTGGGCTACACACGTGCTACAATGGGAAGTACAACGAGTCGCAAAGTCGCGAGGCTAAGCTAATCTCTTAAAGCTTCTCTCAGTTCGGATTGTAGGCTGCAACTCGCCTACATGAAGCCGGAATCGCTAGTAATCGCGGATCAGCACGCCGCGGTGAATACGTTCCCGGGCCTTGTACACACCGCCCGTCACACCACGAGAGTTTGTAACACCCGAAGTCGGTGAGGTAACCTTTTGGAGCCAGCCGCCTAAGGTGGGATAGATGATTGGGGTGAAGTCGTAACAAGGTAGCCGTATCGGAAGGTGCGGCTGGATCACCTCCTTTCTAAGGAATATTACGGAGACTACACTGTTTGTTTTTCACTTTGTTCAGTTTTGAGAGGTTTACTCTCAAAGATATATTTTTGTTCATTGAAAACTGGATATTTGAAGTAAATTAGTAATACAAACCGAGAACACCGCGTTGAATTTGAAAGCTAAACAAATCGTTTAGCCTCAAGCAAAATAGGCGGACGGCAATGAAATCTTGATTTCATTAGACGGTCGATCTTTTTGCCGAAGAGGCTGATTTGTGAGCTGGATAGAGTTTTTTAATAAGTTCAATTGCTTATTTTCTTGATCGGACTTCTATCGCTAGAAGAAAGATCAAAACCCAACCGTAAGGTTGATAAGGTTAAGTGAATAAGGGCGCACGGTGGATGCCTTGGCACTAGGAGCCGATGAAGGACGGGACTAACACCGATATGCTTTGGGGAGCTGTACGTAAGCTATGATCCAGAGATTTCCGAATGGGGGAACCCAGCATCTTTTATAGGATGTTACGTTTGCGTGAATACATAGCGCATTCGAGGTAGACGCAGAGAACTGAAACATCTAAGTACCTGCAGGAAGAGAAAGAAAATTCGATTCCCTGAGTAGCGGCGAGCGAAACGGGAAAAGCCCAAACCAATGAGCTTGCTCATTGGGGTTGTAGGACTCCAATATGGTAGTTCTTTCAGATAGTCGAATGACTTGGAAAAGTCAGTCAAAGAGGGTAAAAACCCCGTAGATGAAATTTGGAAGGCACCTAGGAGGATCCTGAGTACGGCGGAACACGAGGAATTCCGTCGGAATCCGGGAGGACCATCTCCCAAGGCTAAATACTCCCTAGTGACCGATAGTGAACCAGTACCGTGAGGGAAAGGTGAAAAGCACCCCGGAAGGGGAGTGAAATAGAACCTGAAACCGTGTGCCTACAACAAGTCAAAGCCCGTTAATGGGTGATGGCGTGCCTTTTGTAGAATGAACCGGCGAGTTACGATTGCATGCGAGGTTAAGTTGAAGAGACGGAGCCGCAGCGAAAGCGAGTCTGAATAGGGCGTTTGAGTATGTAGTCGTAGACCCGAAACCATGTGATCTACCCATGTCCAGGTTGAAGGTGCGGTAAAACGCACTGGAGGACCGAACCCACGTACGTTGAAAAGTGCGGGGATGAGGTGTGGGTAGCGGAGAAATTCCAAACGAACTTGGAGATAGCTGGTTCTCTCCGAAATAGCTTTAGGGCTAGCCTCGGAATTGAGAATGATGGAGGTAGAGCACTGTTTGGACTAGGGGCCCATCTCGGGTTACCGAATTCAGATAAACTCCGAATGCCATTCATTCATATCCGGGAGTCAGACTGTGAGTGATAAGATCCATA